>CBDHDM010000050.1:0-52936 GCA_965261315.1 Endozoicomonas sp.
CTCTTTTGCCACACCACCGTGCTTTTCGATTTCACGACAGACCAGCTGTCCAAGGTCTTTCAGGTGTACATGGCCCGGAACAAACTGGGTAAATGAGTTGGCTACAGCAATAATGGGCTTGTTGAAATCCCCATCGTTCATTCCAGTTGCCCGCCATAATGCACGGGCTCCGGCCATATTCCGGCCATGGGTCGATGTTCTGGAGCGATAGGCTGGCATGAAACAGTCCCTCTACTGACTTAAATCGCGAAAAGCTTTTTTCTGGTTATTGAAAAACTACTGGATAAACTGGCGCTGCCGGACAAGATGCTTGTCTATCATAATATTTATGGCTTCCTGGTCGTAGGGGCGAAGACCAGAAAGAATCATGGTTTTCTCGCCCATACCAACCACTTCGCCACCTTCACGATAGATAAAGTTCAGCGTAACCTTCCCTCGTTTACCGTTGACCTCAAGCTTGACCCCTGCTGCTTCCAAGGTAGGGTTAACCAGATCAACACGTTCAAGTTTTAACGTCATGCTGTCGTAAATCACCAGCGGCTTAATCGTGTTAATCATCACGCAGTGTGACTTCATCAGGGGAACAAAAACGTTAGGGAAGTTTTCTCCAGAAAACGCTACATAACTGCGAACCAGTTGCTCAATCATGGGGGTGTCGTGGCTACAATCACCATGGCGCTCAATATCCAGATACATCTTGTCTGAGAGATCATAAATGCTTCTATGCCCCTTCTCATTGGTGCGGATTTCCAGCTCGACACCATCTGTAACCATGCCATTAAAAGTGACACGCATATCCGTGTACAAACCTTCAGTAAGCAGAATTTTGGCAAAAAGAAGATCACCCGGCACACAAAAACGGGAGTTATCCACATCGTGGAGTGGGTTAAAATCATTGGCAATGCGTTTCGCAAATTGGCTGGCCTGTTCGCGAGTAAACGAAAAGCGATTGCCTGCCAGAGGTGTACAGTATTGATCTATAAACATAGTGTTAAGGCTGGATTCCTGCCGCAATCATCCTCTGAGCCAGACTGCAATTATTGTTTCTGGCCATTGGAAGCTCAGTCATTATTGACAAATGCCCATGGTAAAACAGCGAACATTCTACCCTGCTGTCGTCTCACAAAGCCAAGGGTTAAGAGGACTGCTATTGCTCCCGAGGCGTCAATAGGCAAAAAGAACTATCACCTTCAGTCTGCAACTCTTGTGCACTCATTGTGAAGGCTACAATTTCAGGGCAGATATCTTAAATTAGTCGACATACTTAAACCTACCAATAAATCGTAGTTTTTTGTTTACAAAAGTTGAGATAGCGAATATTCAAACACCTGTATGTGGTAGCATGCGAGTATATAAAGGGGCAACAGTAAAATCAGCGCTCAACTGCTAAAAGCATATAACTAAAGCTTGTCTAATCAATTTTAGTTTTTAACATAATTTTCCAAACATCGCTCAGCAATAGCAAACCAAACCCCCAACCAACAAAAACCTACCAAGAGAACCATAAAAAAACAACAAATTCAACAGGTTAAATCAACAAAGATTATAGATAAAGTCATGAAGTGAACCTAATTTCCAATTTCATGGTCTATAACGTACCTACTACTAATAAAATCAATCCAATGTCAAACTCAACCCAATTAACTGGAAACCAGTTTAATCTGCCAACCATTCAACCCCCGCTTATCAACAGCCACTCTCATTTATTAAAAGAAGATATTGCCATATCAGGATTAGCCGTTGACTTAGCCAATTATCTTATAAAAGAATCAATCAGAAGTGAACCAGCTGATTTACGCAGCAGGGAAATTAAATCCAGAGAGTCACAAGTGGTAAATTACACTGAACAATCACTGAGACTAAAAAAGAGGCTATGTGATCGCGCCTTTGAAACAACCCAGGAAAGAGAAAAAAATTATTTTGAATCACCATCAGAACAAACACTTTCTCATTTATTAGACCAGATTCAGACTACTTATTTGAAATACTGGGAACTACAAAGAGTTGTCGAATTCAGGCCATACGAAGTACCCAGAAAACTATTAACTACCCCTGACGATCTTGAAAAATTTGAAAATCACATTGTTGATTTTTTTCTAACATGCAGTCCATTTGAAAACATTCAAGCTCAAGATCTTTTCTTGACATGTATATGGTATCATAGCACCAAAGATTCAAAGCAAGAGTCACACTCAGCTAACTACACATTAATAAGCAATCGCATTTTATTATTTTTCCAAAACAATGAAATTCTCAACACCTCAATGGCCAAAATAAAGAAAAGAGTAACCTGCTGCGACCCAGCCGATCAAAAACTGCATCTACTTGATGATGACAAGCTACCTGAAGCCATATTGATGGTAATAGAACACTCACTTCAATTAATTTTAAGGCACAGAAATACCAAAACAATTAAATTCAATATTAAAAAATTTATTACTGAAAACGAATTATTTAAAGAACACAGGCTTTCAACTGAAAACAAATGTAGATTTGATAGAATCATCCATGCTTTAGGGCTTCTTGAGTTTCAGAATAATATTCTCCACCAACTAAATCCTGAAGAAAACTTACAATCAACCCAGTCACGAACACAGCCTGATTTAGACCCTGAGTCATTATTATTTCACGCTCTACATTACTGTGGCTCAAGCCAGGTTACATATAGCTCACCCGATATTGGTTTGGCTGCACTTGAAAAACTTCTCAAATTCATTCATCTCCCTGAATTCAGAAAGAAAGTA
Source organism: Endozoicomonas sp. (assembly GCA_965261315.1). Classification (GTDB taxonomy): domain Bacteria; phylum Pseudomonadota; class Gammaproteobacteria; order Pseudomonadales; family Endozoicomonadaceae; genus Endozoicomonas. Next base: position 2,745 of record CBDHDM010000050.1, read on the forward strand.
ATTGGAATGGAGAGATACGTCTCGACACCCGACAGCCCTTGTTCTGACTGGATGGTCATCTATAACTTTCTTATTCATGGTGATACAGATGCTCTTATAAATGTCCATAATAAAGATGCCAGAAGCTATTTATCCGCAATTTTCAACTATCTTCGTAATAACTATAAATCGGCAGAGACTGAGCTTAAAAAGTCTCGTTTACCTGAGGCATCCTGGCTACATAGCAAAATCCAGAAACAAAAGGGAAACTTGGATGAAGCCATTAAACATTCGAAAATAGCGTTACAACGTGGTCTTGATGCTGCAAATATGCAATTAGCTTTGCTACTTATCATGCAGAAGCATCCCATTAAAAAAGATATTATTCACCTCCTTGAAAAGGCAATAGAACACTACAACCATCTCAACATCAAAGATTTCCCGCTCTATATTCAAGGTATCATTGATGAAATTGAACTAGATCTAGATGAAGAGCAAAGAGCACTGCCACCTCCACCAAAGAGTAAAAAACATAAAGCCAAGAAAAAAAGCGAGCATCAAAAATCAACAAAAACAAGAGATATGACAAAACCAAAATTTAGCAAAGAACCCTACTTTAGCGATAATGATGATTCATTCTCAGCAAGTACTTCCGATGAAAGGGTCCAAGAAGACCATATAACACGAATCTCCAGATCAAAATTAGCATCTATAAGTCTGTCTGTGACTCAAGCATTGCACTGTAATGATTATGATCGCGCTTACCAATTACTAACCAGCTCCTGCCAGGCAACTAGCCTGACTTTACAACAAGCCAGTTTCGCCCATATGGATTTATGGAATCTAAGAGTTCTATCAAGAGACTCTGAATATCTGGAAGCTTTATATGAATCAGCCCAACAAGAACACAAGGATATTAAATTTAATATCCTTGCTCAAACTGGAAAAACATTAATAGAATATGGTCTTAACCGGCAAGAGTGTGAAAATATTTTATTGACCGAGAATATTGGGGAGGTAAAGACTTCTATCCAACTCCTGACAGTTGATAAAGCGCTGAAATGGCTTTGCTGCCTGCACGCCTGTGATCAAACTTTAGATCAATACAAAGATAAATGGAAAGAAAGGCCAATAGAAATCGTCAGAAATCTATTAAAAGAATTTGAGCATGGTTTGACACTTACATTTGTCACCAGCTCTTTTTTATCTTTTCTGGGACACATACATGGTGATATGGCTACTGATTGTACTGATAAAAAAGAACGCAATAGGCTTAAACAGAGAGCAAAAGACTTCTATAAGGCGGCCAATTTATTTAATAAATGGAGAAATAGCTTGAAGAGCGACCGGAAGTTAAGTTGTCGAATTGCAGCAGCCACCCCCTTAGGAAATATTCAAAAAATCAGAGCACAACAGAAAAAAGCATAGAACCTTATCGATTAAAAATAATCATACGCGAGTATAGAGGTGGGCTAAGCCACCTCCGTGAGTTAACAATAATCAAAGCCCAACGTTATTTTTCTGCAACACCTGTTCAGCACGATAGCTGGAGCGAACCAAAGCACCGGATACCACTTCCAGGAATCCTTTCTCAAGTCCCCATTGACGATACTTTTCAAACTCTTCCGGAGTTACATAGCGCTCAATAGGTAGATGATTGAGGGTAGGCTGCAGATACTGGCCAAAAGTGACAATATCAACATTAATTGCCCGAAGATCAGCCAGTGTTTCCAGAATCTCATCTTCAGTTTCACCCAGCCCCAGCATCAGACTGGTTTTGGTGAGAACGTCAGGGCGATATTTCTTGGCATGTTCCAGAACAGCCAGTGTCTGTTCGTAGCTGGCTCTTGGGTCTCGTACAGGATGGGTCAACCGGCGGACGGTTTCGACATTCTGGGCAAAGACGGTAATAGGGCTATCAACAACCGTTTCAACATGGGGCATGACACCAAGAAAATCGGGCGTCAGAACCTCTACGTCAGTATCAGGATTCTCATCCTTCACCCGTTGAACAACTGCAGCATAGTGACCTGCTCCGCCATCAGGGAGGTCATCCCGGTTCACAGAGGTCAAAACCAGGTACTTAAGATTCATCAATTTTACGGAGTTAGCGGTATGCTCCGGCTCATCATGATCCAGCCAACCCTTAGGGTTACCCGTATTGACGGCGCAGAACCGACAGGCACGGGTACAGGTCTCGCCCATCAGCATGATCGTAGCGGTCCCTGAGCTCCAGCACTCATTGATATTCGGGCACATGGCCTCTTCACAAACCGTACTGAGTTTATGTTCGTGAACAGTACTTTTAACTTCTTTGTACTTTGTGCCGTGGCTTGCTTTGATTCTGAGCCAGGATGGTTTCCGCTGAACCGGAGTTTGCTGTCCCCCGGCACTGGCTTTAATACCATTTTTAATGGCCGTGATACCTTTGTCATTGACAAATTTTGTACCACTTTCTACCTGTACGGTAGGAATTATCTGTTCCGGCTTCATCCGCTGGTTTTCTCCGGCGGGGCTGCTCTTTTTCAATTCATGACAGCCTAGCGTCTCAAGGTTATTCTCTGAATTAGTAGCCATGCCCCCCCCCTGTTGTCTTTGTGTACTACTGCGGCTGGATCAATGAAGAAGCGGATCCAGCAGACTGATCATCATTTGCAGCCTTCTCATCAATATTGATGTAGTTTAGCGCTTTCTGAAAGCATACCAGCAAACGGTGGCTGACTTCCTCAATATCGACACTGCCAAGCAAAGATGCCATATCAACAACATCGAGCCCGGCATATCCACAAGGATTAATTCGATTAAATGGTTCCAGATCCATGTCCACATTAAGACTGAGTCCATGATAGGAACACATTTTCCGGAACCTTAGACCCAGTGAGGCAATCTTGGCTCCATTAACGTAAACGCCAGGAGCATCAGGCTTATTATGAGCCTCAATACCAAAACCCGCGAGCATCTCAATAACTGCACATTCCAGTGCTGATACTACCGCTCTCGGGCCACTGCGCTTCCGGCGGACATCCATTAAGAAATAGAACACCAGCTGACCAGGGCCATGGTAGGTAACCTGCCCACCACGATCCACCTGAATAACCGGTATATCACCTGGAAAAAGTACATGTTCAGGCTTTCCTGCCTGCCCCTGAGTGAATACCGGGTTATGCTCGACAACCCAGAATTCATCCTGTGTCTGCGAATTGCGCTCGGCAGTGAAGGCCTTCATAGATTGCCAGACTGGCTCGTAGTCCCTGCGCCCCAGGTAGCGAACAATCAGTTCGCTTCCTTCGAGGCCTGACGGTCGAACATCCTCAACCATCAAAGCACCATCTGAATACGGCCGCTGGCCTTCAACTCTTCAAAAAGAGCCTTAAGCTGGGGTTCACCGGTTGCCATGATGACGACGGTTGCAGACAGATACTTGCCATTACGACTGGTTTTCATCTTCGCTTTGCCATCAAAATCCGGATCATGCTTTGCCACAACGCTCAGAACAAAGTCTTTATAATCCGGTGCTGCATGCCCCACAATACGAATTGGGTATTCACAGGGAATTCAATTTTAGGGCTTTTGGCTCTTTCATAACCACTACCTAATCATTTTCAGAGCTGTTAAATATCAAAAAGCGCTGATCCCATATTCATTGGAATACAGCGCTTTTAACTGCACACTTTCTCTGCACAGCAGTCGAGTTATGCAAACAGCCCGGTAAAGAACAGTACAATACTATCCCAAAGTCGTTTGAAGAAACCACCCGGTTCAACAGCCTGCTGAGCAACCAGTGGCACTTCCTGAACCAGCTCATCTTCCAGCATAACTTTAACGCTACCGATGGTTTGCCCTTTCTCAATAGGCGCTTCAAGCTTCGGATCGATAGCCAGAGAAGCCGTTAGATTCTTACCCGTACCTCTGGGCACAGTAACAATCAAGTCTTGAGTTATACCAGCGGTAATTTCACTGATATCGCCCTTCCAGACCTTAACGGTTTGCAGAGGCTCGCCACCTTTCTTCACGTCGACATTTTCAAAGAAACGAAAACCATAGGTCAGCAGCTTCTGGGCATCGTCAGCACGCTGTTTCTCGCTCTTGGAACCTAGCAGTACAGCAACCAGTCGACGGTCATCGCGCTCAGATGTTACAGCCAGATGGTAACCGGTGTCTTCAATATGCCCTGTCTTCAAACCATCCACATAAGGATTAGTCCAGAGAAGACGGTTACGGTTCGCCTGACGGCGTAATGCCTTCCCCGTCTTTTTGTCCACACCGTATTGATAGTATTTCTCAGCGTACCAACCATAGTATTCCGGATAATCCTGAACAATATGTTTACCAAGAATGGGCCAGATCGCGGGCTGTAGAGTAATGGTCATCCACAGGCCAGCCAGAAGCATTCTGGAACAGGGTATTTTTCATCCCCAGACGCTGGGCTGTACTGGTCATCAACTGAGCAAAAGCACCTTCGCTTCCAGCGATATGCTCAGCGATAGCGACACTGGCGTCATTACCGGAAACAATAATGATACCTTTCAGTAACTCTTCTACCGGTACCCGTTCCCCGACTTCAATAAACATGGTGGAACCGCCCAGGCTCCACGCTTTTTCACTGACCAGAACCTTGTCATCACGGTTGATATTGCCTGCAGCCATCTCCATTTCGGCCAGATAAGCCGTCATCATTTTTGTCAGGCTGGCCGGATGCATTGTTTCATCGGGATTCTGGGATGCAAGCACTTCACCACTGGCAGCATCCATAAGGATGTAACTTTTCAGTGCCACCTCAGGAGGAGAAGGGATCTGTCCAAAAGCATGGGCCTGGCCTGTTATAACGAGACCTGCCATGGTCAATGCTCCCAGCCAGCGGCGGGGGAGAGAGAATTCTTTTGCTCATGCAGGTAAATGCTCTGAGTATATGGATTTCCATCATTATAATGTTCAAGTCTTTCGAGGTTAACTGTGACTTACAACGACTGATAAGATTTCAGTGGCCATGTTAGCACAGGCAAGTTTCCATTAGGTCATATATGAGTAAGGTTTAGGCTCTGTTTACTCATAAGAAAGATTCGTTTCCCCTGATAAACATCTTCTTTAAAGGTTTGCCATCCCAGCTTTTCATAAAACCGTACCTGATCAGGAGTGTACAGATATAGCGGGGTCAGGTTCAGTTGTCTGGCAAATGCCATCGCTACTTTGACCAGCCTCTGCCCATAACCAAGCCCCCGCCTTGAAGGCTCAACATAGACATTGGCCAGCCATGGTGAAAGCTCCGGGTAGTTTGGCAGATCTTTTTCGAGAATGCTGACTGATCCCCACACCGCCCCTCCCTCCGCAAGCACCCAAGTTTGAGGAATACTATCAGCCAGCAAAGATGCTTCCATATCGGTCTGGAAGTCCTTAAGGACACTACCCGGATACAACGCCCCCCCACTCCTGGTAATGCCACTGAGCAACTGTTTCGATACAGGAGGGCAGCTCTTTCAAGCTTACAATTTTCATCAGGGTTAATAGCAAAGAAATCTATGCAGGCAATTATACCCCAAAGTGCTGAAAAACCTGCCCCCCAAGGAAAACGACACTACCTCAAGATCGCCAAAAGCCTTATATATAAAGGCCTGAGGATGATAATAAATTATCTTGGCAAGGTTTCAAAACGCCCTCTATTTTTACGTTACGAATACACGACTATGAGCCAGCAGTGCCTATTCAACATTAGTAATAAATAATTCCATGATTCAGAAAACATGGGAAAGTGGGAGTGACGCAATGTTAAACGAAGACTTGTACGAGTGTCTGATTGAGCTCGGCATCAATGAGTCCAAAGCACGGGCAGCAGCAAAAGAAAATGCCAAACTAACGGAAATAGGTGAAGATATCGTCACCATCCGGCAAACGGTTTTCGAGCTTACCCGTCAGAGCAGCGGCATGAATGAGCGCCTGATCAATATTGAAGAGTTAATGAAAGCCCTGATTCAGCGTATTAACAGTATGGAACAGTGGCAAACTCAGACAGATAACCACTTGACTGATTTTGAGGGTCGCCTGACGGGGGTAGAGGGAAAGCTAATCAGTGTTTCAGGGCGACTGACGGGTGTTGATGACCGGCTGACTCGTGTGGAGGATGAGCTGGCCGAAATCAAAGGTATGCTGAAAATACTGGTTGATCGAGCGTAGGACAGAGCGTCCTCCATCCTATTTAAACCTCGCTCCTTATGGAGCCCTGACGACCTGCTCAGACTGCTCTGCCTCTACTTCAGTCACTGCTTTTTCAGAAATGTTTTTTTCAGAAACAGGCTTTTCATAGACAAGATAGGGCGGTGTAAACTCTGCAGAGTTTAAACCCTCTAACAGTTCTTCCAGATGATCAGGACTTTCTACCGGACCAATTCTCACTCGATAAAGAGGTTCAGACTCTTCGCCCTTAACAACTTTCGCCTGAACCCCTACCCTGGAAAAAATATCCCGACGCAAGAGTTGAGCATTATGGTAATTTTTTAAAGCTGCCAACTGTAGATAGAGCAAGTCACCATCCCGCTCATGGGCAGGTGAGCGAGAAAAGGACTCCGGATCAATTCCCTCTATGGCAACATTAGCCAGCCCTGAGCCTTCAAACCCAAGCTTTTTGGCCGCCACATAAGAGAGGTCGATCAGTCGATCACCATGGAAAGGCCCACGGTCATTCACCCGAACCACCACCGATTGCCCATTCTCAAGATTGGTTACTTTGACATAGGATGGTAATGGCAACGTTTTATGGGCGGCAGTCATCTTGAACATATCATAGACTTCACCGTTGGCCGTCTGCTTCCCATGGAACTTTGTGCCATACCATGATGCCTGACCATTTTCCGAATAACCATTAGCTGATGCCATCGGCTGATAGTTAATCCCACCCAAAGTATACGGTGTATTTTTAAGGGGAACCTGTATTGGCGAAGGAACAGCGTCGGGGATGGCACTCACATCCACTGACTCAGAAGGCGGGCCATCCTGAACAGATGTGCTGCTACACCCGGCCAGAGCCAACAGCAACACAGCAGTCGTAAATGATCTGAATGCAGGGGTGCTACTGACCATGATTCTCTTCATTGATGCAAAGCCCGAAAAAAAGGCACCAGATCGTCCCAATTGATCAAACATACTTTTCAACATTAACAGCCAATATTCACAATCTTCAGGCCCTCTTTCCAGAGAGCCTCATGAAAAAATCACCAAAGCGCAGTAAGTGACATCATCACCCCTGTTTACCTTTGGCTACCTGTTTTTGTAACGCCAGAGACTGGTTATAGCTTTCCTTAACTTCTCTGGCTAACTGATAAACCGCAAGGGCATACATCTGGCTACGATTATAGCGGGTAATCACATAAAAATTATGAAGTCCAACCCAATACTCGGCTCCGGCACTTCCCTCATGTCTCATGGCCAGTACTTTTGAGGAGCGCGGCACCATTTTAGGGACAGCCCACCCGGCCTTTTGAACGAGGCTCAGTTTTTTATCCGGCTTCAAACCGGAAGACACAACCTGATCATGTTTGATACCCGCAACCTTCGCCTGAACCACTACTCCGTTACCGTATTTCCAACCATGTTTTTGCAGGTAGTTTGCGACACTGGCTATAGCATCATCATCGCTTCGCCAGATATTGGCCTGCTGGTCACCGGTATAATCAACGGCATAGGCACGGTAACTGGAAGGCATAAACTGTGGAATTCCCATAGCGCCTGCATAGGACCCTGTCAGCTCATCAATGTCCAGATTCTGCTCTCGGGCGAGTATGAGAAAGTTCTTAAGTTCTTTTCGGAAGAAGGCACCTCTTCGAGGAAAATCAAAACCCAGGGTGGTCAGTGCATCCAGAACTTTAAAACCACCGGTCTGGCGGCCGTAATAGGTTTCTACACCAATGATAGCGACAATAACATGGGCAGGAACCCCCAGTTCCTTTTCAACATTGGCCAGCGTTTGTGCATTTTTTTCCCAGAACCCAACACCTTTAGTAATTCTTTCCGGAGTGATAAAGATTTTGCGGTAGTCCTTCCACTCCAGAGTTCCCTCTGCAGGTCGACTGATCAGTTCCAATGCCCGCTCGGAACGTTCCGCCTTACTCAGAATATGTTCAAGCTCCTTCCGGGAAAAACGGTTTTCAGCCACCAGCTCATTTATAAAATTGTCAACATCCTGTCTGCCCAGATAATCACTGGAACCTGGTTCCTGAGTAACGGCGAAGGATGCAGGCACATACGCTACCGCAGCAGCAATCAGACTGCTACGAATAATATTACGGAATACTCCTGGAAATTTTTTCATGTATCCGTACCTTTTAAAAAATAACAAGCTCAGGGCTCTCCCACAGCCTAAATAGCTGTAACAATACTCAACCAACCCTATCCCTACATTAATCGACAGTGGTTTAGAATTCTATGATGGAAAGGTAAAGATCTACCTTCTGTCTGGTACAGACATACAAGTAACTGTTTCAACATATAGATATGAAAACAGCTTCCTAGCGGGACACTCCCAGAAAGGATCGATGCGTATGTATCGACATCAGGAGACCAAAACCAGCAAGCAATGTCAGCAAAGAAGTTCCACCACGGCTGACCATTGGCAGAGGAACGCCCACCACCGGCAAAAGCCCGCTAACCATACCGATATTAACGAAGATATACACGAAGAAAGTCAGAGTAATACTACCCGCTAATAACCGGCCAAACAGTGTCTGGGCATTCAAGGTTATGAAAATCCCCCGCCCCAGAATCAGGATATATAGGGCAAGCAGAACCAGGCACCCCATCAAACCAAACTCTTCTGCAAGAACCGCGATGATAAAGTCAGTATGACTCTCGGGTAGAAAATCCAAGTGAGACTGAGTCCCCTGTAACCAGCCTTTGCCATAAAGCCCACCAGAACCAATGGCTATTGTGGACTGAATGATATTCCAGCCTGCGCCCCAGGGATCACTTTCAGGGTTCAGAAATGTCAAAACCCTGCGCTTCTGGTAGTCGTACATGAAGAACTGCCAGAGCACATAGATCGCAGGCACAGCAAGACAGATCGCAGAAAATATTATGCGTTTCCGCAAACCAGCCAGCAGTAGAACAAACATACCCGAAGAGCCAATCAGAATCGATGTTCCAAGGTCAGGCTGCTTGGCAATAAGCACCACTGGTACCGCAATAATAACCAGCGAAAAGATAACATCCTTGAAAGAGGGAGGAAGCGGGCGCTTGGCCAGAAAAGCCGCCATGGTAATCGGCATAATCAGCTTGATGACTTCTGAAGGTTGAAAACGGAAACCTGGCAGCTGTATCCAACGCTGCGCGCCTTTGGAGTGAACCCCCATAAACAGTACCGCCAGTAGCAGAAGTACACCGCCGACGTAAAACCACTTTGCCCACTGCATCAGCACTCTCGGTGGAATCTGGGCCACAATAAGCATTCCAGTCAGACTGATCCCCAGGTAGGTAGCCTGTCGAATCACGACAGACATATCTCGACCAGTAGCGCTATAAAGAATAAACAGCCCTGCGCCACAGAGCAGGAGCAGAAATCCAAGAAGCACAAAATCAATATGCCACCGCATGGAGAACCCGGGGCTGCGACCAAACCCGTGGAGGTCAATCTGGCGAACAAAATCCTGGTTAGCCATTACTTCTCTCCTCTGGTTTGTTTTGCTTGAGAGTTTTCAGCGTTTAAACGTGGCAGCAGATAAGAATCCATGACTTTCCTGGCCACATTGGAAGCGCCGTTGCTGTTCTCAAGAATAACCGCCACAGCAATCTGTGGGTCCTCCACTGGAGCAAACGCAATGAACAAGCTGTGATCACGCTCGAACTCTTTCAATTTCTCAGCATCGTACTCCTCACCCTGTGCAATACTGACCACCTGAGCAGTACCTGTTTTCCCCGCCATACGATACTTGAGCCCACGCCCAATCCGCCAGTTGGCTGTACCTCTGGGCGAGTGAATAACATCTTCCATGGCATTGATAATAAGCTCCCAGTTTTGGGCGTCAGCCTCCGGGGTACGGCCAATTTTTATATCTTTCCCCCAGAACTCGCCCTGAATTTCAGGAATATCCTCCTTCACCAATCGGGGCTGAACGTACTTACCACGATTTGCGATCAGTGCCGTTGACTCCACCAGCTGTAGCGGAGTAGCCAACATATAGCCCTGACCAATGATGGCAATTACTGTTTCACCTGGATACCAGGGCTGGCCGTACGCTCCCCGCTTCCACTCTCTGGAAGGCAAAAGTCCGGGACGTTCTTCCCGTATATCAATACCGGTTCGATGGCCAAAGCCAAACTGGCCAGCGAAATCATAGAGATTATCAATTCCCAGTTTGCCAGCCTGAATATAAAAATAAGTATCGTTCGATACTGTTATCGCCCGAGGCAAGTCGACCCAGCCATGACCAGAACGCTTCCAGTTCCTGAAGCGGTGGTCACTTCCCTTCAACTGAAACCACCCCTTATCAAAGATTTTATCTTCCGGCTTCACCACATCATTGGCTAACAAAGCCAGCCCCATAACGGGTTTCACCGTAGAGGCTGGAGGGTACTCACCCAATGATGCACGATTATAAAGTGGTCGTTCAATATCCGTATTCAGCGCATTGAACGTTTTACTATCAATACCCGTAACAAAGAGATTTGGGTCAAATGAAGGGGTGCTGGCCATCGCCAGTACACCTCCAGTCTTCGGGTCCATCGCAACCAGAGCACCCCTGCGACCATTAATCGCTTCAATAGCAACCTTCTGTAATTCGGTATCCAGGTAGAGATTAATATCCTGCCCCGCTTCGGGACTTACTTTCTTCAAAACCCGTAATACACGACCACGAGCATTGGTTTCTACTTCCTGATGACCAGGCTTTCCCAACAACACCGATTCGTAAGAACGTTCTACACCAATCTTTCCGGTGGTATGAGTGCCGGAGTAAAGCGCAGGATCAAGACGGCGCAAATCCTGATCATTGATCCTGCCTACGTAACCGATACTATGGGCAAAAATTTTACCTTCAGGATACTTACGAATCAGTTCAGCATTGATATCTACACCCGGCAACCGAAAAAGATTCACCGAAACCTGGGCGATTTCTTCAGAGGTAAGGTCAAACTTCAGAGGAACTGCTTCAAAAGGGCGTCGTCGTTTAACCCGCTGATGAAAACGCTGTAATTCGCCTTCTGTTAAAGGCAGAAGCATTCCAATATTTTCCAGCAAACCAACAAGATCTTTTGTCTGCTCTCGAACAATCGATAAAATATGGCTGGGCTTGTTAACAGCAAGAAGCTTTCCATTCGTATCGTAAATAAGCCCACGGGTAGGAGGAATCGGCTGAACCAGAACTCTGTTATCATCCGATTGGGTCGACAGCTCGTTGTAACGAACAACCTGAAGATAGAAAAGGCGGGAAATCAGTCCCACACCAAGGAGCGCCATAAAGCCAATGGCAACCCAAATCCGGATATTTACCAGTCTTTTTTCTGCCCCATGGTCCTTTAAGGTATCCTGCGGCATGTTATATCTCAATCATCAGTCGTATGGTCAAAAGACAGTTCTCAATGCACCAACGAGTAAACGTAAAAAATGCAGTGTTTCTCTGGAGGAAACCACTGCATTTAATATAAAAGCGCTAGCGCGCCCTTCACTTTTACTTGAGTGAAAGTACTTCGTCAATCACGGTTACATCAGTTTTACTTGTGATATGGGTGGTTGTGAAGAATACTCCAGGCTCTATAAACCTGCTCAGCAACAACCACTCTGACTAGAGGATGAGGAAGTGTTAGCGGGGATAGAGACCAGCGCAGGTCAGCCTTGGCAAGGCACGAAGCATGCAAACCTTCCGGTCCACCGACCAGCAAGCTGACATTCCGACCGCTCTGAAGCCACTCTCCCATATTTTCAGCCAGTTTCTCAGTGCTCCAGGGCTTCCCCTTAATTTCCATGGTGACCACCAGGTCTCCGGGGCCCACTGCTGCCAGCATCTGGCCAGCTTCTTTCTCCTGAAGGCGGTTGATATCTGCACCTTTACTCCGTCGACCAAGGGCTATTTCAACCAGATCCAGTTTGACATCCGCACCCAGACGACGGCTGTACTCTCTGTAACCTTCTTCAACCCAGCCAGGCATTTTTGAGCCAACGGATATCAGTCGGACTCGCATCAGGATGGCTCAGCGGCAACCAGGTCTGCGTTATCCCAAAGCCTCTCCAGATCGTAGAATTGTCGGGTAGCAGGAAGCATCAGGTGTACAACAACATCACCAAGATCAACCAGAACCCACTCAGATTTGTCCTGACCTTCAACACCCAGAGGACGCACACCATTTTTCTTGCACTGATCAATGATGTTATCTGCCAGAGACTTTACATGACGGTTGGAAGTACCGCAGGCAATCACCATGAAATCAGTCACACTGGTCTGACCCGCGACGTTCAGGCAGGTGATATCATTACCTTTTACTTCTTCAATAGCTTCTACAACAAGCTGCTTCAATTCATCAGAATGCATAGACTGCAAAATCAACCTCTTATTGACGACCTGAAACGAATCCAGGCCATTTAAACCGGGCAGGCTCTCAGCATTGCCCATGGATGTCAACGGTCAAGGAACGCCGGGGCGGAAATCCACTACCTTCCGGGTAATTGACCCTCCGTAAAAGCCGCTATCCGCCGCCCGCTACCCGCAAAAGCGCAAGCGAAGCCGGCTTTTTCGGGGAGCGGGCTGCGGATAGCGGGAAGCGTTCCTCACTGACGAATATGGCCATCGCCAAGCACCACATACTTCTGGGAGGTCAGCCCTTCCAGGCCAACCGGACCACGTGCATGAATCTTGTCTGTAGAAATGCCAATTTCTGCACCCAGCCCGTATTCAAAGCCATCAGCAAAGCGGGTTGATGCATTAACCATAACTGAGCTGGAATCCACCTCACGCAGAAAACGGCGCGCCCTGGTATAGTCCTCAGTAACAATCGCATCCGTATGGTGAGAACCATAGCGATTGATATGAGCAATCGCTTCATCCATATCAAGTACTACTTTAACGGCCAGTACGGGTCCAAGATACTCAGCAGACCAGTCATCTTCCGTCGCAGCTACTGCATTTGGCAGAATTTCACAGGTCACAGGGCAGCCTCTCAGCTCAACGCCTTTCTGGGAGTAAAGCCCTGACAGTTCACGAAGCAGCGGTTGAGCAACATCCTGATGAATCAGCAATGTTTCCATGGCATTGCACACACCATAACGGTGAGTTTTGGCATTTATGGCGATCCGAACTGCCTTGGCATGATCCGCCCGATCATCAAGGTAAACATGACAGATACCATCCAGATGCTTGATCACCGGCACACGGGCTTCAGCGCTGATACGCTCAATCAACCCTTTACCACCCCGTGGCACAATCACATCCACATACTCAGGCATCGTGATCAACGCGCCTACGGCAGCACGATCAACCGTTTCGACAACCTGAACCGCATCTTCAGGAAGCCCTGCCTGAGCCAGTCCCTGCTGAATACAACGGGCAATGGCCTGGTTTGAGTGAATTGACTCACTGCCTCCACGAAGAACTACAGCATTACCCGACTTAAGACAAAGACTGGCTGCTTCGACGGTGACATTCGGCCGAGACTCGTAGATGATGCCAATAACACCCAGTGGAACACGCATTTTTCCCACCTGAACACCACTGGGCACATACTTCATATCATCAATAGTACCGATAGGGTCTGGCAAGGCCGCCACCTGACGTAACCCCTCAATCATGGCATCAATTCTGTCATCAGTGAGTTCCAGACGATCCAGCATGGCAGCATCAAGACCTCGCTCACGCCCTGCATCCAGATCACGGGTATTCACAAATTTCAGCTGTGAACGGTCCGCCTCAAGCGCATCAGCGATAGCCAGAAGCGCCCTGTTTTTAATTGCAGTATCAGCAGCAGCCATTTCCTGACTGGCCTGCCGGGCTCTTTGCCCCAGCCCATGCATGTACTCCGTCACTTGATCAGCCAACTTTTCCTCTCCCGACAATATCAATCACGACCATCAATCATGCCTCATAGTATCAATCAGCAATCGGCATGGTAAATTCAAAAATGGTTCCACCTTCCGGATGACGTTGAAATGTCAGCCGCCCGCCATGAGACTGAATAATGGAGTGACATACTGTCAGCCCTATTCCCATACCATCAGCCTTGGTCGTATAAAATGGAGTAAAGAGTTTTTCTTCAGCATCGTCTGCCAGGCCATGGCCACGGTCAATGACAGATACTTTTACAAAGTTATCATCCTGACGTTCCGTACGGACATAGACACCGATACTCCGGGTATCCATATCCCGCATCGCCTCCATGCCATTACGGATCAGGTTAAGTGCTACCTGCTGGATCTGCACAGGGTCAACTTTGACATTGGGTAGCCCGTCTTCCTGCTCAAGATGAATTTCCATGTGATTATTACGGGCATCCACTTCGGCCAGTTTGTAGGTGTCCTGAATCAGGCGATTCGGATCAACACTCCCCAGGACATGATCTGGTTTTTTAACAAACGAACGGATGCGGGCAATGATTTCACCTGCCCGCCGGGCTTGAGTATTAATTTTTTCCATTGCCTCAGAAAGCCCAAGGTCATCTTCCAACTCCAACCTGGCCAACATTCTTCTGGCCACCTGAGCATAATTGGAAATAGCAGTAAGCGGCTGATTCACCTCATGTGCAAAGCCAGCTGCCATCTCACCCATGGTGCTCAAACGGGAAACATGAGTCAGCTGTTCTTTCTGGCTTTCCAGCTCATCCAACGCTTTTTGCAGTGCCTCCTGCTGCCTTTTTTTCTCGGAGATATCCCTGAAAACTACAACCGCCCCACTGGGAGAGCTGTTTTCCATGATGGGTGTGCAGGAATAATCAACCGGAAAAGGCGAGCCATCACTGTGCAGGAACGTGGTATTTTCAACGGTTTTGCTAACGCCTTTATTCAGAGAAACCTCAATAGGTGCCAGAGGCCCTGTTAAATTAGAGACTTCACTCTCCCCCCCCTGCATCACCTGAATCAGGTTCTGCCCCGTCAATTGCTCAATGGACCATCCCGTCATAGCAGAAGAAGCTGGGTTAGCAAAAGTAATCTGTCCAAGACGATCGAGGCCAAATATCCCTTCATTCATGCTTTCCAGAATACGCGCTTTATCTGCTTCCAGCTGGCGATTCCTGGCAGAGAGTGCCTGCTCAAGCTTATGAATTTTCAGCTGGGTCTGGACACGGGCAATCACCTCCTCGGCCTGAAAAGGCTTGGAAATAAAATCTACGGCCCCCGTTTCCAACCCTCTGACCTTATCTTTGGTATCATCCAGAGCCGATAAAAAAATCACCGTAATATTTCGGGTTTCTGAGCTTTCTTTTAAGCGGCGACAAACCTCATAGCCATCCATGCCAGGCATCATAATATCCAGCAAGACCAAAGCTGGCTTCGCTTTGGCGGCAATTCTCAGAGCGCTCTCACCATTCTTGGCAATAAGAAGCTTATAGCCCCTGCCACTGAGGGTTTGCAGCAATACCTGCAAGTTAGTCGGGTTGTCATCCACAAGAAGAATTCGTTCTTCTTCATGCTGCTCTATAGGAGCTTCAGCCAGATACATCGTCAGCAGACCCTGATTTCAGAAGGTTCATTCAAGTGCCTTTGGGTGAAAACGCCTCACTGAAACAATCTTGCTCAGATCCAGGTTTCATTGAGCCACTAACCAATCCCCCCCAGGAAAACGGCGCATTTTCACTTACAGTTCATGGCAATTATCGAAAAATGTTACTTACGACTGTGGAGATAAAAATACAGCCAATGTAAAAATAGACGGAAATAAGCGGCTTATCTTACTATAACCTCGGCTTTTATCAGAGCCCCTACTGCCATCTGTCTTTCTGGTTAACGGTTTCAAAAAAGAGAATTCTTTCCCAGATCTGCCTTATTCATGTTTCAATAGAGTCATTTCGTGTATTGACCTACTAGCCCGGTCATTAACTCATGACGATCTATTGCTTATGAAAATACTATTGGTTGGTGGTACCGGACTCATCGGTCAGGAAGTTCAACAGTTATTACAAGAAAAGCTGATTAGTTGTATTGCCCCGGGAAGGGATGAGTTAAATCTGGAGCACCCTGAATCCATTGACTCCAGCCTGAAAAAGTACCAGCCAGATATTGTGATCAACTGTGCAGGTTATAACGATCCGGTTAAGGCAGAAAATGAGCCATCCAAATGCTTTCGGATAAACCGGGATGCTATGGCTACACTGGCTGACTGTTACAACGCAACCGACAGAATGCTACTCTGGTTTATATTTCAACCTATCGCGTTTTTGATGGGATCAAAAAAGAGGCCTATAGCGAGAAGGATATCCCCAATCCTTCCGGCGTTCTGGCCACCAGCCGATGGCAAGCTGAACAACAAATCAGTGAGCGCTGCCCAAGACACATAATCCTTCGTCTCTCCTGGGTCATCAGCTACAAACGCACCAATCTTTTAAAATATCTTCTGGATCAAATCAGCAAAGAACAAGAGGTTGCTGTCGTGTCCGATCAGCAGGGATGTCCTACCCCCAGTGAAGATGCGGCCAGAGTAATTGTCGCGATTATTCAACAGCTGGGTTGTGGTGCAGAGCCCTGGGGTACATATCACTACGCCGGAGCAGAACCCATCTCTGAAAACCGGTTTGCCGAGACGGTTATTTCTGAGGCATCGCAATATCAGTCTCTAAAAATACGGAAATTGAGAATGGACAAATTGAATGAACGCGATGGCATTCAAGCACCGGCTAATGCAACGCTGACTTGTCGAAAAATATTAAGTACTTTTGGCGTTCACAACAAACCATGGAGAGGAAGCCTTTCCAGGATGATCAGAAGTTATTATGGAAAAAGTCCTACCAGCTAGAATTAGGTTCTGAAATCATTTCATGGGGATAATTATTGATGCCTGGCTCTCTCGTATCTGCAACACTAAGCAAAACAGAGCAACTCAGTACCAACACGCTGCAGCTGAGTTTTGAGTTAGACCGGGAATCAAGAGAAAGCTTCAATTTTATTGCCGGGCAGTTTGTACAGTTACATATTGAAATAGACGGTACTCTTTATAAGCGAAGCTACAGCATTGCTAACGCTCCTGAAAACTTCAGAACAACCGGCCAGTTAGAAGTTGCGCTCAGCTTTGTCAATGGGGGAGTTGCCTCTGAGTTTTTCCAAAAAACCAATCCCGGAATCAAGATTAATATTGCTGGCCCCTTTGGAGCATTGACTCTTCCGGAAACGTTTCCCGGACAGCTGGTTCTGGCTGGAACCGGTACTGGTATTGCGCCTTATCGAAGCATGATTCCACAATTGAAAGCACTGGCAGACAAAGGAGTGCCTGTCAGTGTACTGATGGGTTTCAGGTATCGTCAGGAAGGCATTTATACAGAGGACTTTGCCCCGTTTTCAAACATAAAACAGCGCACTTGTTTGAGCCGTGAGTCCAGTTTGCACTCAGAACAGAATGAGTACGCTGGCCATGTGCAAGGGCAGTTTGACACCCTGAATCTGAACCCTGAAAAAGATATTGTTTATCTCTGTGGTAATCCCGGCATGATTGATGATTGCGTTGTTCTTCTCAGGGATATGGGGTTTCCCCCCCGGCAAATCAAACGGGAGAAATATGTTTACTCCGGGCACTGATTCCGCTTCTCAGCACAGATTACGATCAGAGCCCAGAATAACCCCAGCCCCAGCCCCGTCAACACATCACCAAACCAGTGAACCCGGATAACCAACCGGGAAAAAGCTTCAATCATAACCAGGCCAAAAGCCACACTTGACCATAACCACTGAACCTGAAATGAGCGGCGCTCTCCTAACATGGCAGCAAACGAAAAAAGCACAAATGCGGTAGCTGTTGTATGCCCTGAAGGAAAGGCATAAGGGTCAAGCCCGGCCATCATCACAGGTCTGTCATTTTCTGCCAGCCACTTGATAAGCCAGACAGAGCAGGCCATTGATATCCCGCCACAGAATAGACAGAGCAGACTACCAAATCTTTTAGAACGATATAACCAGAATAAGCCGCCAGCGAAAAGAATACTCAATACAGGAGTGCTGCCAATCTGGGTCACCCAGTGCATCACATTTTGCAACCAGGGCAGTTGAACTGGCATCAACCACTCATAGACACGTTGATTAACACTTTCCAGAAAGCCAACGGTATTGGCAAGAATAAACAAGGCCAAGAGGACCAACGCAATCACAGGGTACCAGATAAACCAGGGTTTGAAGCGGCGATGCACACTAATCAGCAATGGAGGAAACATGATGGCAATACAGATGATGGCTAACAACACAAGTAATAACTGATCGGGTACTTTGTCGTGCCACTGAAGTGCCGCTCCTGTCAGGTAACCAGGCAACAGATAAACAGGAGACCACGCAATGGCAGAAAGAAAGTTAACAGTAAAAAAGTACTGGGGGAGCATGCCCATCATACCCGCCACAGCAGGAATAACTGGCCGGACAGGTCCAACAAAACGCCCGATGACAACACTTAAAGCACCATATTTCTGGAAGAACCCCTCACCACTTTCCAGCCATTGAGGATGCCTGTTAAATGGCCACCAGCTTCGAACCCGCTCATGGCAATAATACCCAAGTAAATAACTGACACCATCACCAACAATGGCCCCCAGGAAAGCCCATAAAAGAATTGGATAAACAGGGATGGAAGCAGCCCCGGCAATAGCAGCCAATGCAAACAGCATGGCAACACCAGGCAGAACAATGCCCACAGCAACCAGAGATTCCAGGCAGGCGACCATTGCAATAACAGGCCCAACCCAGCCGGTATTTTGCTGCAACCATAAATGAATGGCATCAAAGTAAGCGTTATCCATGACTTGCTACGCCCCGGAGGCCAAAGAATCGTTAACCGATTTGTACTTTTGTACTACCAGTAGTTAGACTGAAACGTCATTCTAAATAGAGTACCGGAAATAACCATGACACCGGAACGTTATCAGAAATTTAAGCAATACATTTTTTGTTATGGTTATAAACTGCTGTTAGCAGATATGCTCAAGGCACTCATTTTTCAAAAGAGCCATAATCAGCAGCCAAAACATCGGCATGCTATCAGGGAGTTACAGGATGAATGAAGTACTGGAAGAACTGATCAACTTACTAAAACTGGAACCTATTGAGAATAATATATTCCGGGGACAGAGCCAGGATCTTGGCTGGGGACGGGTCTTCGGTGGTCAGGTACTGGGACAGGCTCTGTCTGCTGCCAGACAAACAGTCGATCCAGAGCGTCATGTTCACTCCTTTCACAGCTATTTTCTTCGTGAAGGCGATAGCAGCAAACCGATTGTTTATACCGTTGACTGCATCCGTGATGGCAGAAGCTTCAATACCCGTCGGGTAGTGGCTGTGCAAAATGGTCGTCCCATCTTCAACCTTTCCGCCTCCTTTCAGATAAACGAAAGTGGCTTTGAGCATCAGGACCTTATGCCGAACGTAATACCGCCGGAAGAGGCGCTGAGTGAAAAAGCCCTGATTCAAAGGCACAGTGACTTAATCCCCAAACCATTGCAGAAGCGGCTGCTCAGCGATACCCCTATTGAAATTCGCTTTGCAGATCCTGTTGACCCTCTGGCGGAAAAGACCAGGGCTCCAAATCATAAGATATGGATAAGAACCAACGGAAAACTGCCCGATAATCCGGGGCTGCATAAATACCTGCTGGCCTACGCCTCCGATTTCCAGTTCCTGTCATCATGCCTGTACCCCCATGGAGCAGCCAGCTTCCAGAAACCCATACAGATTGCCAGCCTGGACCATGCTATGTGGTTCCACCGCCCATTCCGAATGGATGAGTGGCTGCTCCACTGTGTCGAAAGTACCACAGCCAGCGGTGCCAGAGCCTTGGTAAGAGGCCAGGTATTCAATCAGGCCGGAGAGCTGGTGGCATCGACAACTCAGGAGGGGCTTGTCAGGCCGGTCAAGCCTCAGACCAAGGTCTAAAGGCAGAATGGGCTAACCATTCATAAACTTTTAATTGTTCGCTATTGAAACTTTGACCACCAATCAGCCCCGGCCCTTGCTGACTGGTGGTTGTTTTTTGTCTAAGTGCTTGAATATTAGAAAGTCGTAATTAGTACGATAGTAAATCCTACCCATTGACGGTTAAAATCCCCCTGAAAACCCTATTAGCCTGAAGCTGAACACTCAAACCGCTGCAAACACAAAACTCAGGTTGTTAATGCCGCAAATGGAAAAAATCAGCTGGGGGCAAAACAACACCATCACAAGGAAATACTGTGAGCTTTTCTTTCCTGTTTAAGCCCGCTGTTGGTAAATTCAAGCAGTCTTTGCTCTATATTTTCGCAGCACTCTCCATGATTCCAGCCTTGAGCCTGGCATCCAGCTCTGCAGTCATATTGCAGTATCACCATGTCAGTGATAAAACCCCAAGAATAACCAGCGTCAGCCCTGAGACATTCAAGAAACATATGAACTATCTCGCTGAGAATAAGTTCAACGTGATTCCCCTGGTTGATGCGGTTGAGGCACTTCGCAACAAACAGGCATTACCGGAAAAAACCGTCACCATTACGTTTGACGATGCGTACTTGAGCATTTACACCAATGCATTTCCGGTGCTCAAGGAATACGGCTTTCCATTTACCATTTTTGTGACGCCAACGCCTGTGGATAAAAACTATCAGAAATTCCTCAGCTGGGAGCAATTACGGGAAATGGCCCAAAGTGGTGCTACCCTTGCCAACCACACCATGAGCCATGGCCATAGTGTGGAAAGGCTATCTGGCGAAACCGAAGAACAATGGCTTTCCCGGTTCAGACAGGATCTGGAGGTGACAGAAACAAGAATCCAGGAGAAAACCGGCCATCTTACCGATGAAAGTGTCAAAATGTTTGCCTGGACTTTCGGAGAAACCACGCCGGAACTCAGAGCAACACTGGATGAGATGGGTTATGTTGGTTTTGGGCAGCAGTCAGGAGCCGCTGGTGAATACTCTGACTTCACCCGTCTACCCCGTTTTCCCATGGCCGGTATTTATGGTGTGAACGATTTTGGCATCAAAGTAAAAAGCCGGGCGCTGCCTGTGACTGCCCAAAGTCCTGACTCATCCCTGATCTCTCAGGACAACCTTAAGCCAGAGCTGGAGCTGACACTGGCAAAAGGTGATTACCAGAAAAAACAGCTCAAGTGCTACGCTTCTGGCCAGGGTGAATTGAAGATAACCTGGCTCGACAAAGAAATGACACGCCTGAAAACACAGGCTAATAAACCGTTGCCGGTAGGCCGAACTCGCTACAATTGTACCGCTCCATCCAATAGCGGCAGACACTACTACTGGTATTCCCATGCATGGCTAAGGCTAACAGATGAGGGCAAAGCGCTGGATTAAAACAGCGAAATGACTGCTACCATTCATTAGCACATTCAAGGCGGTCTGTGGGCTTCAACTTCACATATCCATAGGCCGCTTTAAGTCATTACGGATCCCTTCAATTAAAATGAAGCTGA
This sequence comes from Endozoicomonas sp., assembly GCA_965261315.1. Classification (GTDB taxonomy): domain Bacteria; phylum Pseudomonadota; class Gammaproteobacteria; order Pseudomonadales; family Endozoicomonadaceae; genus Endozoicomonas. The sequence goes on from CBDHDM010000050.1 coordinate 24,275, forward strand.
CAGCCTGATGAAAATAGCTTTTAAAATCAGAAAAATAGCGCTAGCTACTCTCTTTTGGTTAACTGGGTGTACCGATCACCAGTCTGCCACGCAAACTCAAGCGCCTCCCAAACATCTTGAAGCTGCACAGGCAAAGGCCATGCAACTCTGCGCAGGCTGCCATGGCCCGAAAGGTATTGGCACTGCGCCATTCAACCCTAACCTTGCCTGCCAGAAAAAAGAATATATGGTTAAACAACTGCAATACTACCGCAAGGGATCAAGAACCACTCATCAACCCATGAGCAATATTGCCAGACTATTAACAGAGGAAGAGGTAGAGAGTGTCAGCGAATGGTATTCAATCACTGGCTGCCTGTAACTTCCTCATTTACAAGAAAAGCCAAGACCAATCTATTTAAATATCAACATGTTAAATATTTAAGATTATTTTCCTCTATCTGATGGAACCTTTTTTTATAAATTAGGTTCAAAGTACTAATTACAAAGAAACCCGATATCAGGTAGTTAAGCATGACCACGCCAGCTTCAGTGAACCCTCCGCCTAGTAGTACATTCGGAACACAGAGCTCCCCTTCAGAGAGTGATGACTCCTCATCAATTTGGGGGAGAATAGTCAGTATTCCATCAAAGATTTTTAACTTCTTTAGCAATCTCTGGCAGCAACATGGCCCCACACTAACCCCGCTTGCAGAGAGATTAGTGAACGCTATTGGTATAGGTGTTGTGACTGGCTTGCTCTTTAGCATACTTACAGGAAGCCCATTAATAATGCTCGGTATGGGAGCTGCTGGTGGAGCAGGCTATCTAATAGGCAGTGAAGTTTATCGAAGGCGTTCTGAGTCCAGGAGCCCTACCACAATAAATGTATAAATATCTTTGTAGATATCCAGGGGCTTTAGCCCCGTTTTTATTTCCAACACCTTGAATCCCCCTCCACAGCAACTAGCTTTATATAAGTAAACGTATTTTATCCACACAGGCATGGAGCCCCCTCATGGAAGAGCAAAACATCAAAAAACTGGCACTTATCATATCTGCCAACTGCATTCGTCAATCCACCATTGAAGAGTGTCAGAAAAAGGGACAGATAAACGATCAACAATTGAACCAGATCAATAAGGAAATGTCTGATCGAATCTTTACCTTTCTAACCTATCTGCTTCAAAAACCCGCTGATGAATATACCGTCATGATGGAAGCGATGGCCAAGCACTATCCGGAGAACTGGGAACAGCCTGAACTGAGCCAGCTCATTCTCCAGCAACAGGCTCAGATTGCTGCACCTGCATCAACGCAGCACTAAGCTCTTTTAAAAAATGGTCCGTCGCCCATTATAAAAAAGTAGCTATGCTTGTCCCTGTGTAATCAGGGACAAAAACAATGCCCGGCAACCTTAGTCGATTCAATTACAAATGGTTTCTGGTAGGGACACTGATGTATTTATCCATGTTTTCCCATGCCGATGCAGTTGATCAAGATCCAAGCTATGAAGCACTCTCCATCATGCTGGATTCTCTGCTCAAAGAGCTGAATATTCCCCATGACTCCACTCTGGAATCAATGATCAGTGCCAGCCAGGTCTGGCGGAGAAAACCAGGGCAAGAACGGTGGGAATTACCGGAACTGGGTATCTCGAAAAGTAAAGAACACAAAGTTTTTGAGTTGCTGGAAAAGCTCAAGCTAACATCTCCTGCTGAACCCTTAAGTAAGCAATATGATTACGTACTGCTTCTGGGCGCTACGGCCCCAGGTATGAAGCGAAGGCTGGATTATCTGGCTTACTGGTGGAATCAGGGTATTCGGTTCAAGCGATTGATCTATCTTGTTGGCCAGCGCCCTCTCAATCCCGGGATTGATTATCTTGAAATACTGATCAGAAAAACCGATAAACCAGGCAACAGGAAACTGGATCCATACCCATTCACCGAAACAGAAGCAGCAAAAATGCTGCATCAGCTAGCGCCCATGCCAGAAGCCATGAGAGCCCTGCCAGTTGAGTTTATTGATACCCCAAGAAACTGGAGAAATGGATTCTGGCACAGGCCAAATACCCGTGACACCCTCAAGTACTGGGCAAAGGAAAACCCTTCACCAGGAACTGTTCTTGTTATCTCAGATCAGCCCCATGGGATTTATCAGAAAGAAGTGGTACGACAAGAGCTGTCAGGAAACTTTTCGGTTGATCTCGCGGCTGGTCCGGCAGACTCAGCAGTAACACTGCCTATTTACCTGGATGCGCTTGCCCTTTGGCTTCACAACCTGAAGCCTTTTATCCCAAATGAGTTAATAACTACACCATTAAAGACTATGGCTTCCCCAGGACGGCATTAGCTCCTGAGCAATACCCAGTTGGTCGAGGATTCGGGCAACGATAAAATCAACCATATCATCCACCGTTTCTGGCCTGTTATAAAAACCCGGAGATGCCGGAAGCATCACACAGCCCATTCGGCTCAACTTCAGCATGTTTTCCAGATGTATTTCAGAATATGGTGCTTCCCTGGGTACAATGATCAGCTTCCGCCGTTCCTTTAATACAACTGTGGCTGCCCGATGAGTCAGATTATTACTCAGGCCACAGGCAATGGCTGATAAGGTTCCTGTGCTACAGGGACAGATCACCATTGAACTGGGAGCCCCACTGCCTGAAGCAACGGGAGACATCCAGTCGTCTTCACCAAACACTCGAATTTGTTTGTGCCCGGCCCTATAACGATCAGTCAGGTATTGTTCAATGGCCTCAGCAGTATCACCGAGTTCAATATCCATTTCTGTTGCCAAAACAACTTTTGCTGCCCTGGAAACCAGAAAAAATATCTGCCGATCTGCTGCCACCAGGCATTCAAGTAGCCTAAGCCCATACTGAGCACCAGATGCTCCAGTGAGGGCCAATGTTACTCTCTCAGTTGATGAGTTCATGCTTTACTTCCATCCAACCTTATTTTGCTTTAAACCAGGGCTATCAAGCCCCAGCCTTTGCTTTAAACTTCTCTTTCAAACCACTGACTATACGGCCATGAATTCCCTCAAAGCCGCCATTACTCATCACAAGAAGATGGTCACCAGATGCTGCAGTATCAACCAGGTAACGAACAATGGCTTCAGTCGAATCAATGACAGATGCCTTTACCGGACTATCCGCCACCAGCTCCGCCAGTGGCCAGTCAAGCCCCTGTGGTTTAAACCAGATAACCTCTGATGCCTGATCGGTTGAAGCGACCAGCGTTTCCTGATGGACGCCCATTTTCATGGTGTTTGACCTTGGCTCAATAATCACCCGAATATTTGCGTTTTCTCCCAATTTGGATCTCTGTCCAGCCAAAGTGGTGGCTATAGCCGTTGGGTGATGAGCAAAATCATCATAAATCCGAACACCTCCGACCTCCTCAACCAGCTCCATCCGTCGCTTTACCCCCTGAAAGACGGAAAGCGCTTCACAGGCTACTTCGGGCAGAACACCGACATGGTGAGCAGCAGCAACGGAGGCCAGGGCATTGGCAACATTGTGATCACCTTCCTGCTGCCAGTTTACTGTACCGGCCACATGGTCTTTATATAAAACCTGGAAGTGGCTACCGTCTTCACTGACAGGTTCAACTTGCCAGAGGCTTTCATTCCCTCCCAGGCCTTCCTGCTCCGACCAGCACCCCATGGCAATAACATCATCTATTACAGGGGTATCAGACGGAAAGAGTATTCGGCCACTACCAGGAATGGTTCTCACCAAGTGGTGAAACTGCCGTTGAATAGCAGCCAGATCATCAAAAATATCGGCGTGATCAAACTCTAGATTATTGATAATCAACGTTCGGGGATGGTAGTGAACAAACTTGGAGCGCTTATCAAAAAACGCAGTATCGTACTCATCCGCTTCAATAACAAAAAAAGATGTGCTGCCAAGCCTTGCTGAAATACCAAAATCCTTAGGAATACCACCGATCAGAAAGCCAGGAGACATGCCTGCATATTCCAATATCCATGCGAGCATACTACTGGTACTGGTTTTGCCGTGGGTACCGGAAGCGGCCAATACCCATCGCCCCGGGGCAATATAACGGGAAAAAAACTCTGGACCAGAAACATAAGGCAGCCCCTTCTCAAGCACATACTCTACAGCGGGATTTCCACGTTTTATGGCATTACCAATAATGACAAGATCGGGTGCCGGACTGAGAGCTTCGGCGTCATACCCCTGAAACAGAGAGATACCCTGTTCTTCCAGTTGGGTGCTCATTGGTGGGTATACATTTTCATCAGAGCCGGATACATGAAATCCAAGCTCTCTGGCAAGAATGGCCAGGCTCCCCATAAAGGTTCCACAAATTCCCAGAATGTGTATGTGCATCCCGAATCTCTCCAAAAAAGGTGCTCCAGATGGAAGGGGAGGCGGAATTTAATAGAAAAATGTCCAAAAGCCCCTGATACCAGAATTTTGACATTGTTTTTGCCCTATGCGCAAAAGGACGTTGACATCAGAAAGCCATCAGATCATAAAAGCCCTGTATTCATAAAAAAACGAACCCGGCAAAGGCTACCAATAAGCTCATGATCGGGTATCATTTGCACCCAACTTAAAACACAAAATAACACAGAGTAACGCCCGGAATTTAACCGATGACAAAGAAGCACGCTTTTTACGCACAGTCTGGCGGTGTTACCGCTGTCATCAATGCCAGCGCCTGCGCGGTTATTGAAACAGCTCGTCGTTACCCGGATAAAATCGGCAAAGTCTATGCGGGTCACAATGGCATCCTCGGCGCTTTGCGTGAGGAGCTGATTGATACCTCCTATGAATCCGATGAAACCATCGGTGCTTTACTAAGGACTCCGGGAGGCGCCTTTGGTTCCTGCCGTTATAAACTGAAATCCTTCGAAGAGAGTGAAGCTGAATATCGCCGGCTGATTGAAGTCTTTCAGGCTCATGATATCGGCTATTTTTTCTACAATGGCGGTAATGACTCTATGGATACTGCCTGGAAGGTATCCCAGTTAAGTGAAAAAATGGGATACCCGATTACCTGTATTGGTGTTCCCAAAACCATCGATAATGATCTGGCAGTTACCGATAATTGCCCAGGCTTTGGTTCTGCGGCCAAATACCTTGCAGTATCAATCAAAGAAGCCAGCCACGATATTGCTTCCATGTGTGACACCTCTACCAAAGTATTTGTGATGGAAGTAATGGGAAGGCACGCAGGCTGGCTTGCAGCAGCAACAGGACTTGCGGCCCGTCAGGATGGCGACCCCCCTCATATTATTATTTTTCCAGAACTGCCTTTGGATCGACAGAAATTCCTGAACAAAGTTAACGAGACAGTAAATAACGAAGGCTATTGTGTCATCGTCGCGTCAGAAGGCGCTAAATACGACGATGGTAGCTTCATTTCTGCATCCACTACGGTTATTGACTCTTTCGGTCATCAGCAGCTGGGTGGTGTAGCACCGGCCCTATGCAATATAATCAAACAGGAGCTGGGTTACAAATATCACTATGCAGTTCCGGACTACCTGCAGCGCTCAGCCCGCCATATTGCCTCACGGGTTGATGTAGAACAGGCATATGCGGTGGGTAAGGCGGCTGTAGAACTGGCGGTAACAGGTCATAACGCAGTTATGCCCGCAATCATCCGTGAATCAGATCTTCCTTACCGCTGGGCTATCAAAGAGGTGCCGTTAGCGAAAGTCGCTAACTTTGAACGAAAAATGCCTCTGGACTTTATTAGCGAGGATGGCTTCAACATCACACCAACCTGCCGGGGTTACCTGGAGCCACTGATTGAAGGAGAAGAGTATCCGGCCTATCTAAACGGCTTACCCCGCTTCGCTCGCCTGAGAAAAGTATTCGTTGAAAAACAACTGAATACTCCTTTTGAAATCTAATGCTTAAAGGTCGGAATAAAATCGAAAATCATTCCGACCTTCTTTCTTAGCGGCATACATTGCCTCATCTGCTGCCTTTATCAGACCATCAGCATCCACTCCATTGTCTGGATAAAAGGCAATCCCTATACTGGTTCCTACTTTCTTTGAAGCATCTCCCAGCTCATGAGGCTTTTCAAGCGTATGAAGAATCTTGTCTGCAACTGTGCGTGCATCTTCTGAACTCTTCACATCATCCAGGACAACAGCAAACTCATCCCCACCCAGCCTTGCAATCAGGTCCACCTTACGAATACAACCTTCTAAACGATTAGCCACACTGGAAAGAAGCTGGTCACCCGCATCATGACCCAACTGATCATTAATTTCTTTAAAGTGGTCAAGATCAAGGAACATAACCGCTGTACTTTTGTGATAACGGTCACTACGATCCATCGAAGACTGCAGGAACTCTCTAAACAATGTCCGATTGGCTAAACCAGTCAAACTGTCATATTTAGCCATTCTCAGCAGCTGATCTTCCAACTGTTTCCGCTCAGTTATATCCTGAAAAACAAACACCGCACCCTGCACTGAGTTGCGACTATTTACAATGGCGGCAATATTAAACTCTGCAGGGAACTTACCCTGACTCACGTTGATTAATTCAGTGGACTGCTTAAGAGTCCCACCTTTTTCAAGACACTCGTGATAAATACCCGACGCCCACCACTGATCCATGGCTGTTTCACCAGAAGCACTATCAAAAAGGAATTGACTGATATGTGTATCAAGAAAAACGCCTTCCGCTCCTCCTAATAATTCACAGGCATAGGGATTGATAAAGGTTATTTTTCCATCTTTGTCCAATCCAACGATGCCTTCTCCAGCACAGTCCAGCAGCAGTTTATTTTTCCGACTGATCCAGCGCAGTTCACGAGTAACCTGCTCCAGTTCAAGGCGCTGCTTTTCTAACTGTAAAAATACTTTCACTTTGCCCAGAAGAATTTCTGGAACGATTGGTTTAGGTAAATAATCAACAGCACCTGACTGATACCCCTTGGCAACGTAATTATGATCTTTATTAATCGCCGTAACAAAAATAATGGGGATGTTGGCCGTTTGCTTGTTGCTGTGAAGCAGAGTGGCAGTTTCAAAGCCATCCATACCTGGCATTTGAACATCCAAAAGAATCACTGCAAAGTGATGAGCCAATACTTCTGACAGGGCTTTTTCTCCAGAGTCCACCTTGTGGATTTCAGCGCCCAAAGGCCTCAGCAACTTATCCATAGCCAGCAGATTTTCAGGGCGGTCATCCACCACCAGAATTTTGACGTTGTTATGTGTATCCATACAAGACGATCCCTGTCTCAGCCTCCATCCTGAAAAGCTCCTATTTGAAAGAAGCCATATACAACTTTAATAACCAGGTTCTGTTAATTCCAGAGTCATTACACACAGCCAATCTCATCCAGATAAGCGGGTATTTCCTCCAGTGTTTTCAGGTAGTCTATACAGCCAGTATCCAGTGATGCCTTTGGCATAATGCCCATTTCAGCATTCTTGGGACACTGGGCGATGGTGGTACCTCCAAACGCTTTGACTGTGCGAATACCATCGGCACCATCACGATTAGCGCCAGTTAAAATAACCGCAACCAACGATGAGCCGTAGATTCTGGCAGCTGATTGAAACAAAACATCAATAGAAGGGCGGGAGTGAGCTACCGGTGCTTCCAGGTTAAGGCTGACAATATCATTTTCCTCAACAAGCATATGATAGCCGGCCGGAGCGAGGTAAATTGTTCCGGGCTGTATTCGGTGCTTATCTCTGGCCACTTTGACCGGCAGCGTGCTCTGTCGGGAAAGAACCCTGAGCATGCCCCTGTCATCATTTAACCTGATATGTTTAGTCACCAGTACCGGTAGAGAAAAGTCTTCTCCCAACTGGCTTAAAATAAAACCAAGCGCGTTAATTCCCCCAGCAGACGCTCCCAGCACAACGGCTTGATGCTTCCTTTCATCGACAGAGCCATTCACGTGCCAAATTTCCTGTATATCCGAAGCCTGTTACTGACATCTTCAAGGTTTTTCCTGATCTGGCTGAACTTCAGATTTTCTCTCCGGCCTATACAAAGAAATCCTCTCGGGCATAAGCTCTCATCAATCAGACTTAAAGCCCTGTCCTGCAACTGTTCATTAAAATAAATCAGGACATTTCGACACATCACCAGATTCATTTCACCAAACACACCGTCAGTGACCAGATTATGATTGGCAAACGTTACTCTCTCTACCAGACGACTGTTGATCTTGATGGAGTCATAAAGGCTGACCCAATAATCACTCAGCTGGCGGCTACCGCCTGAAAGACGGTAGTTTTTTTCATAGAGCGAGATATCTTCAGCCTGATAAATACCTTTTTTAGCAGTTTTCAGTGCGTCATCATTAAAATCCGTGGCATAAATCTGGCAACGATCCAGTATCCCCTCCTCTTCCAGCAGGATGGCCATGGAATAGACTTCCTGACCAGAAGCGCAGCCGGCATGCCAGATTTTGATAAATGGATAGGTCTTAAGGACAGGAATAATATCCTCCCTCAGCACCTTAAACACATCAGGATCTCGAAACATCTCTGTGACAACAACAGAAAGACTTTTAACAAATTGGTGAAACGCCCGACCATCGTGAAGAAACAAAGGAATTAAATCACTGATGTGACTTACTTCCAGTGTTTCCATGTACTTTTTAACCCTGCGTATCATGGAAGCCTTGGCATAGTCATTAAAGTCATAGCCATAACGTTCCTGAATAGCTTCGAGCAATAAATTCAGCTCCAGCCTTTCCAGTTCTGCAACAGTACAGGTCTCAATCATCGGAGCAACCACACCTTCAGCATTGCTGTCAGTTTGTCCATATCCAATGGCTTGGTCATATAGTCATTAGCTCCCGCCTCAAGGCACTTTGCCTTGTCTCCAGCCATGGCTTTGGCTGTCAGGGCAATGACTGGCAGATCTTTATTGTCACTCGACTTCCGGATCGCCGCTGTTGCCTCATAGCCATCCATTACCGGCATCATGATATCCATTAATACCAGCTCTACCCCCTCCTCATCCTCAAGCTTTTTAAGCGCATTTTTACCGTTGTCTGCCAGAACAACATCCATTCCTATTCCCTGAAGGGCTTTGGAAAGCGCAAAGGTATTCCTCAAATCATCATCAACCAGTAGAATCTTATGCCCCTCCAGACTCTTCTCTACGCCTGGTACCGACTCATCAGGTACTTCATCCACTTGATCTTTGTTAACGGTATGCAGAAACAGGGTCACTTCATCCGTGATTCTCTCCATCGCTCTATCACCTTTCATCACCATGGCACTGGTGAACTCCTGTAAAAGAGCATGCTCTGCCTGATCAGGAGGATGCGCTGTATGAATAACCACAGATGGCATATTCGGGCCAAGCTGGTTTTTGATTTTTTGTAGAAACTCAAGCCCCCCAACATCTCCGAGTTCCAGATCCATGATTAAACAATGCCACTGATGGTCTACCAGCTCTTGTTCTGCGGCCTCGGGAGTGCTGGCATAACCAACATTAAGCCCTTTCTTCTCCAGCATGGTTCCAACCTGAGCTCTCTGTGCTTCATCCAGGTCGAGGATCAACACTTCATGGATATCCTGACGAATCGCATCTTCCAGTGTTAAAAAGACTTTATCGATATCAGAAACACTCACCGGCTTCATTAAGTAGCCAACAGAGCCAAGACTGGAAACAGAGGCTGGATCACGCCCCGACACAATATGAACAGGAATATGTCTTGTACTGTCATCATTTTTTAATTGTTCAAGTACCACCTGACCATCCATATCAGGCAAGCCCAGATCAAGAATAATGGCTGAAGGTTGATATTCCCTGGCCATAGCAATCCCTTTCTCCCCGGTTACCGCATTCAAACAACCAAAGTGGTGTTTGCCCGCTATCTGGGCCAGAATTGCCACGAAATGGGGGTCATCTTCAATAACCAACAGGTGATAATCAGCCTCTTCGATGGCTTCATGTTCAATGGCAGCAGGTTCAGAATTCCCAGGCGTTATACTCACTTCTTGATTTTGAACTATCGTTCTTGATTCACTCATCCCCTCGTCATTGTCAAAAAATTCTGCGACATAGTTCTCTGCAATGACCTTATCCGATCCCAGAGAGCATACAGGGTTACTCGGTAAAAACAGTGTGAATGTAGTGCCCTGCCCTTCTTCACTTTCCAGCTCAATAAAGCCCCCCAGTAACTCTGCCATTTCCCTTGAGATAGCCAGCCCTAATCCAGTTCCACCGTACTTCCGGCTGGTAGAACCATCAGCCTGTTGGAATGACTCAAAAATGGAGACCTGTTTATCTTTTGGTATACCAACCCCACTGTCCTTAACGGAAAAAGCCACCCAGGTATTCTCACAAAACCGTCCAGGACGTACTTCATTAAACATCCTTACCTGAACGCTACCCTGCTCAGTAAACTTCAATGCGTTGGATAAGAAGTTTTTAACGATCTGCATTAAACGCTGACTATCTGTGAAAATGGACTTGCTGGCACCACGCTCTATATTCACCAGAAACTGGAGACCACGACTTTCGGCAACCGGTTTAAAGAGCGTTTCAATGCTTCCTTTGACCTCTTTCAGGAGAGTGCTATCCAAATTTACTGACATCTTGCCCGCTTCAACCTTGGACAAATCAAGTATGTCGTTAATCAGATCCAGCAACTCTTTACCACCGTTATAAATAACCTGTGCTGATTCCACCTGATCTTCCGTCAGGTTTTCTTCATCATTTTCCGCCAGCATCCGGGATAGCAAAAGCAGTGAGTTCAAAGGGGTTCTGAGCTCATGAGACATGTTGGCAAGGAATTCCGACTTATATTTGCTGGCTCGTGCAAGCTCTTCTGCTTTTTCAGCAACCTTCTGGCTGGATAATTCAATATCCTTATTCTTTCGTTCAATTTCCTCTTTCTGTAACATGAGCTGTTCGCTGAGTTCTTCAAGTTCAGCATTTGATTTCTGCAACTCTTCACTCTGAGCTCTGAGCTCTTCTTCCGATTCTTCAAGAATACCCGCTCTTTTTTCCAGCTCCTCATTCACCGAACGTAATTCTTCTTTCTGCTCTTTTAATGCTTCTGACTGCTGAGTTGTGGTCTCCAGAAGCTGGTTTACCCGGGTTCGATACTGAGCAGAATTGATAGCAATGGCAATGCTTTCAACAGAATGATCCAGGAACAAGTTTTGCTCATCGGTCATTGGTCCCAGCCGTGCAAACTCAAAAACCCCTTTGAGCTCATTCTCATAGGAAAGCGGCACAATGATGATATGGGCTGGCTTGGCAGTCCCCAATCCAGACTCAATGTCGAGATAGCCATCGGGTACATTGGTTATCTCGATCGTTGCTTTTTCAAGAGCAGCCTGCCCAACCAACCCTTCACCAATGTCAAAATGGTTAGCATGTTGATTCCGTTTTCTCCATGCGAAGGTGCCCATTAAATCCAGCTGATTTTTATCATTCTTAACGAACATCGCACCGGAATGCATATCCAGATAGTGGGCAATATAGGTCACAACCTTATGGCACAGGTCCGCCATGTCCTGCTCACCACGAACACTGTTATGAAGTCCGGCCATCCCCTCCTGGAGCCAGTTTCTACGGGTATTTTCACCACTCACCGTACGCAGCCTTTCTGTCATCTGGGCAAAGCTGCGACTTAACTCACTGATTTCATTATTTCCACTCAGCACAGCCCCCTCAACATAATCACCAGACGCAACCCGGTTAACCCATTGATTAATTAATCGAATGGGTTTAACCAGTTGCCGGGTTACAAACAGGGCAATGATGAGGACCAGAACGAATGTAATCGCTATAAGAACCAAAAGTCGTTCTCGAAATTCAAGCACCGATGCAAATGCATGTCGGTGCGTCACTTCAGAGAGCATCATCATAGAGGTTCCAGCAATGTTTACCGGAAGAAAAATCCCCATGACTTCTTCCCCGTGAACATAGCTGCGAATATGGTGGGCGCTGGCCCTGGCTGCCATAGACAGTGTTTCCTGCTCGCCTATACTCTCCCCCAAACTCATTTCCTGAATCCCATTCCAGATGATCTTCGTGCTCACTGTACTCTTCCATAGACTCAAGGTGTTCATCGTCTTCCTGGTAATCCCCTTCCTCGTTCAAATGCGCTAGCCAAAGCCCAAACAGTGGATTATCTGCCTGATAGACCGAGTCTTTTTTACTGGAAAGCTGACTGCCAAAACGAATTTGGCCATCGGTACCAACCAGAAAGGATGAGAGCCCTTCAATATTTGAATGGCCACTATCAAACATCACCTGGATATTATTTGGATTTATCTGAACAGCAATAAAACCAATTGATTTCTGCAGAGAGTCAGTAACCGGCAGTATAAAAAAAACAACCTGATCATCCCCTATAGGGGGGTATTCATCCAGATCGGCGTATTTAGGCAGCTGATCCAGCAGACTTGCCTTAACGGATTTAGAAAGAGTCGTACCTGAGAGCTCACCAGAAAAAAGATTCTGTCCAAGATCATCATACCCATTGACGGTATAAAGAATATTACCGTCGACATCGCCTAAAATAATATCGGAGTAGTCATAGAATCTCAGGAAATTTTCATATTCGGCAGAATATTGACTATAAATCAGCTCATAGCCCTCTGAGTTAATGTATTCTGAGAGGGTGAGCCCTGTGAAACCCAAATTCTTATTTAACTCTGTGATAAATATTTCAGAGGGTGCAGCCATAATAAAAAGATTGGTTAATACGGTATCAAAATATTCATTAATACGTTGAGTCAACTGGAAATTAATGGAAGTCAGCTGATCATAACGATTCTTGACAATTTCATTTTTTCCCATCTGATATTCATTAAACCCAACAATCAATACTGGCCCAATTGATAAAGCAATAAACCAGATAAAAAGCGTCATTGCCAGACCACCCGTCCTTCTTTGACTTTTTTCACTGGGTGATTCTGGGCTCATGATCTAACCTCTGTACTTTACCGTGTGACGTGCGTTGGAATTTTTGTCATCTCATAATTCATCGTTAATTTGCAGAAAAGATTTAGAGCTCAATTCCCGCGTTATCCAAGAAAACAGTGGTAATGAAGCTGAAGAGAGCCAGTAGCAAAAGATCAGGAAAAGGGGCCGGTAGTGTGAGTGTATTAAGAAAGTGCAAGACTGTTCTGGTCGCATTAGCGGCCAGCTACATCTCAATGGTGTTTTTCAATAATATTACAGACTATGTAACCAATCTTGGTTATATCCAGCATGTAATGAGTATGGACTCACTCCCAAATGACTCTCCTCACATCTGGCGCTCCATTCAAATACCATTACTCCACCATCTGGCATATCTGCTCATTATTATCCTGCAGCTATTATCTGCAGCGCTTTGCTGGAAGGGTTTTTTTCAAATGCTCAAAGTACATGACAGTGAGTACTTTCTTTCTGGGAAGCATACGTCAACGATAGGACTGACTATGGCTTTTGGAATATGGTTTGGAGGGTTCTTTGTTATTGGTGGTGAGTGGTTTTTAGCCTGGCAAACCCCATGGGGGGCATTGGCAAGCGCCAGCCGCGTAATCACAACCGTTGGGATAACGCTTGTCTTTATTAATTTACCGGAAGACTATTGAATCAGCACGCCCAGAGTCACCAGCGTTCCTGCCAGAACACTCAGTGAGCCGGCTAACATGAGTACTTCCATTGTGGTCAGCTTATCGTATTCAGGTTTCATACTACATTCCCTGTACTTCAACTACGGCTTCAGGAAAAGTATAGTATTCGTGGCATCAAGTTCTTAGGAGAGCCAGAGTGATAGTTAATGATTGAATTTAAAAGAGTTAAGCCATAGTCAGAGCTCCTATTATTTCAATTAATAATTAAAAACACCTCTACGATTCAAAAATATATTCAATTTAGGCATCAGGATAATTGATTAAGCGGCTTGAACTCATTCCTATTCAAGCCGCACAATGGCTATTGAGGCATCAGGCAAAGCGATCTCAAGACAGTGCCAGCTGACACACGATGTACTAACCGCCCAAATAAGCCTCGCGAACAGACTCATTCACCAATAAAGCCTGCCCAGAGTCATGAAGAACAATCCTTCCATTTTCAAGCACATAGCCACGCTCAGCTAATTTCAATGCCTGATTAGCATTCTGCTCGACGAGGAAAATCGTCATTCCTTCTTCCCTGAGTTTGGCAATGATGTCAAAAATCTGCTGAATCACGATGGGTGCCAACCCCAATGATGGCTCATCCAGCAATAAGAGTCTGGGTTTACTCATCATCGCTCTGGCTATAGCCAGCATCTGCTGCTCACCACCTGACATGGTTCCAGCTCTTTGATGCAGACGTTCCTGAAGACGCGGAAAAAGCTCCAGAACGTGGTCATAGAGCTGACGGTAATCATCTTCACCGGTAAAGAATCCCCCCATACTGAGGTTCTCCTCCACAGTTAGTCGAGCGAAAACACGCCGCCCTTCGGGCACCAGGGCTATTCCGGTTCGCATGATATCCGCAGTATCTGCATGAGTGATATCCTGACCATCATAGAAAATCTGGCCACTGCTGGCTCTTGGGTCACCGCATAAAGTCATCAACAACGAGGTTTTGCCGGCTCCATTGGCGCCAATCAACGTAACAATCTCACCCGGCTGAATCTCTACGCTAACCGAATCCAGTGCCTGAACCTGCCCATAATAAGTAGAAACATTCTCAAGGCTTAGCAGTGGCTTATCATTATTCATATTACTCTCCCAAATAAGCCTTGATCACTTCAGGATGGTTGCGCACTTCTTCCGGTGAACCGGAAGTCAGTGGACGCCCCTGATTAATAACATAGATCCTATCCGAGATTTCCATAACCAGTTTCATGTCATGTTCAATCAGCAGTACGGAAACGCCATGATTTTTTCTCAGCTCTGAAATCAAATCATCCAGTTCACGGGTTTCATTGGGGTTCAGTCCTGCAGCAGGCTCATCCAGCATCAGAAGCTGTGGATCTGTTACCATACACCGGGCGATTTCCAAACGACGCTGTTGGCCGTAGGCCAGGTTGCCCGCTTCGCGATTGGCGAACTCAGTCAAGCCAACCTTATCCAGCCAGTAAGCCGCCAGATCCATCGCCTTAGCTTCGCTTTTCCGAAATGCCGGTGTTTTAAGCAATCCCGCCAGTAACCCTGTGTTCAAATGCCGGTGTTGAGCCACCAGCAGATTTTCCAGAACCGTCATTGCCTTGAACAGACGGACATTCTGAAAGGTTCGGACCACCCCTAGACGGGCAATTTTAAAACCCGGCAGTTTTTCTACTGCCTGATCCTTAAAAGTAATCTGTCCACCCGTTGGCTGATAGAACCCGGTCAAACAGTTAAACACTGTCGTTTTCCCGGCACCATTAGGACCAATCATGGAGACAATTTCTCCTTCGTGCACTTTAAGTGCCATCTGATCGACAGCCAGCAAACCACCAAAGCGCATACTGAGATCCGATGCTTCCAGCAAACACTGATTCATCTTGTAACTCCTGATCCAGATTAAACGCTTTCAGCCACAGGCTGCGCTTTTATAGTGATATCATTTTGATCAGCCTGACGATCCCTCAGGGTCAAATGAGGACGCTTCATGGGCATCAGTCCTTCAGGGCGCCATATCATCATTAATACCATCATCAGACCAAACATGAGCATTCGATACTCCTGGAACTCACGGGCAAATTCAGGAAGCACCGTCATGATAATGGCCGCAAGAACCACGCCCATCTGGGAGCCCATTCCACCAAGCACAACAATAGCGAGAATGATTGCAGACTCAATAAATGTAAACGACTCAGGACTAATGAAACCCTGACGTGCTGCAAAGAAAGTACCCGCAAATCCCGCAAAGGCGGCACCGATGGTAAATGCAGATAACTTGATGGCCGTCGGGTTCAGACCCAGCGAACGACAGGCAATATCATCTTCCCGAAGCGCTTCCCAGGCACGGCCAATCGGCATTCTCAATAGGCGATTAATGATATAGAGCGTTACCAATACCAGCAGCAATGCCAGAATATAAAGGAAAATCACTTTATACCCGCTGCTGTAATCTATTCCGAAGAACTCATGAAAGGGTATATTCCCTTCCTCTTTAGCACGGCGCGTAAACTCCAGGCCAAACAGGGTGGGCTTTGGAATCTGGCTGATACCATTGGGTCCACCAGTAATTGAAGTCCAGTTATTCAACAATATGCGAATAATCTCCCCAAAACCCAGGGTAACAATGGCCAGATAATCGCCCCGAAGTCTTAAAACCGGGAAGCCAAGAACAAAGCCAAAAAAAGCCGCCATGATGCCGCCAATGAGAAGGCAGCTCCAAAAGTCGAGACCAAAATACTGGTTCAACAGAGCATAACTGTACGCACCGACGGCATAGAATCCGACATAACCGAGATCCAACAGACCTGCCAGCCCGACAACCACATTGAGACCAAGCCCGAGCATCACATAAATCAAAGCCAGCGTTGCCAGATCAACGACTCCACGCGAGACAAAGAAAGGCCAAATCATCAGCCCTGCCACAGCAAAGCAAATCAACAATCGCTTAAGAGGCTTGTTCTTTTCTAATGATGGCAGGCTTACCGTTGGTACAGGATTATGCTTTTTCACGCCATACCAAAACGCGGTAACAGAGTTCCTGAATAACTGAACCAGAAACACCAGAATGGCACCTCCCAGAATCATGTTCCAGCGCTCAGCCGCAGCAAAATGAACAACCAGCTCCGTGTTTTCTGTGGATAGCTGAACACCCAGCATCAACACTGCAAGCAGTAAAAGTGCACCTGTAGCCATAAAGGCCGGAAACCAGCGCAGACCGGAGGTCAGTTTATGATTATTCATACTTTTTCTACCTCCGGCTTGCCGAGGATTCCTGAAGGTCGGAATAACAGAATCAGTACCAGCAAACTAAAGGCGACAACATCCTTATATTCTGAGCTGAAGTAGCCTGCTGTAAATGCTTCAGTTACCCCAAGAATCAATCCACCCAGAACAGCACCGGGAATACTCCCGATCCCACCAAGCACCGCAGCAGTAAAGGCTTTCAAACCAGCAAGAAAGCCAATGTATGGGTTAATAACACCGTAATATAGGCCTAACAGAACGCCTGCTACCGCAGCAAGAGCAGCACCGATAACAAAGGTCAGGGAAATCACCTGGTTGGTGTTGATACCCAGAAGGCGGGTCATACCCAGGTCTTCTGCACAGGCTCTGCAGGCCCGCCCCATTCTGGATTTGGAAATAAAGAGTGTCAGGAGCGTCATGGTGACAAACGTAATAATAAATATCACCACCTGCATATACGACAAAGTAACATTAAATTCATCTACAGGCCCAAAAGTCCATCCTCCAGAGATCAGACTGGGCATTGCTATATCTCTTGAGCCCTGAGCGGTACGGACATAGTTCTGGAGAAAAATAGACATACCAATTGCAGAGATCAGCGCAATCAGTCGGTTACTGTTTCTTAACGGTCGGTAGGCAACCCGCTCAACAGCAAACCCGTAGGTACTGGTAATAATGATACTGATGACAAAAGCGGCAGTTAACATCAGGGCAACACTGTCAATCCCCATCAGGGCAAGACCGGCCAGCACGGCAAAGGCTACATAACTGCCAATCATGTAGATCTCACCGTGCGCAAAATTGATCATTCCAATGATGCCGTACACCATGGTATACCCGATGGCGATGAGGGCGTAGGTACTCCCAACCGTAAGGCCGTTCAGCAACTGCTGGATAAAATAATAGGCTGACTCAGGCATAATCGAATCCATAAAAAAGGCCTGCATGTTGCAATAACGCTTCTGGCGTTCTGCGCTCCCTGCAGGCCTTCTACTGCTTTATTATTCTTAAACCTGTGTCAGCTATTTTGTTCCAACACAGGTTTTTCCTTTACCGATACTCCACCCAATCCCGGTGAAGCAGAACTCTCATTAGTTAGTCAGAGCAGTTTTGCTGCCATCAGCATGCCATGTGTAAACGACAAAGCTAAAGTCCTTCAAATCGCCTTTTCCATCAAAGCCAAGCTCCCCGGTAGGTGTCTTGAAGCTATTAGAGCGCAAACTCCTGGCGACTTTCTCAGGGTTCTCACTGGAAGTCAGCTTCATACCATCAGCCATAACCTGAACAGCTGAGTAAGCCGGGAAAACGAATGGGCCGGAAGGATCTTCGCTCTTGGCCTGAAACGCTTCAACCAATCTTGCGTTAGCCGGATCCTGGTCAAAACTCTTGGGCAGAGTCACCAGCAAACCTTCTGAAGCCTTACCAGCAATGGCAGAAATATCTTTGTTACCAACACCTTCTGGGCCCATGAATTTAACATTAAAGCCTTTTTCAGCACTTTGACGCAGAATCAAACCCAGCTCAGGGTGATAGCCACCGTAATAAACAAAATCGACATCTTCTTTCTTGAGTTTGGCAATCAGGGCCGAGAAGTCTTTATCCCCGGCTGTCACACCCTCATACAGGGCAACTTTAATGCCGGCTTTCTGAACTTCATCACGTACACTGGAAGCCAGTCCTTCACCGTACTGCTGCTTATCATGAATCACAGCCATGTTCTTTGGCTTGATCGTATCAATGATGTACTTCGCTGCAGTAGGTCCCTGCATGCTATCAAGACCAATGGTTCTGAAAATCAACTGGTAGCCACGGGTGGTGATATCCGGGCTGGTTGAAGCCGCTGTGATCATCAAAATGCCTTCATCTTCATAGATATCAGAAGCCGGCTGGGTTGAGGAAGAGCAGAGGTGACCAACAACAAAACGAATATCATCGTTAACAATTTTGTTTGCAACCGCTACGGCCTGTTTGGGATCACAGGCATCGTCGTAAACAACCGCTTCCAGTTCCTTGCCATTAACGCCACCGGCTTTATTGATCTGTTCAATCGCCATTTTGGCACCAACAAACTGCATATCACCGTATTGGGCAACGGGGCCAGTTACCGGGCCTGCGAGAGCAATTTTGATGGTATCTTCCGCTGATGCGATAGATGCACTGCCCAGAGCTACTGCGGCAGTCAAGACAGCCATTTTTTTATTAAATGATTTCAGCATGTCAGTCACTCTTTATTGTTGTTTTCAGTTCTGAGTTCACAGAGCGTTCGCATGAAGGAGACGCTCTCCCCCGAAACTCATGTCTGAGCTATTAGATTCAACTCAACGATAGGCCGCCAAGCATTTTTATTATTAACAATAGCTATATTAAGGATTTTTTCTATTCATTCCAGCCTAATATTACGCTTTTTTCATGAAATTCACGGAATACACCTACCAAGGTCTAAAGGCCACAACGTGTCTGGACAACTAATTTTAATCTGTTAGAGAAAAAAACAATCAGGCTGGAATTCGTGTGAGGCCATTATGAAAAGGGAACATGATAAAGAAAACCCACTCACACTATCAGAGCTGATCTTTCTTATTGCCCCTTTAGGTCTGGTTCTGGTAGCTCTGCATTTTCTGCTTGGACATGCCTTATAAATCAACGGACGGAGACAAAAAAGCTGGGGTTACCCAGCTTTTTTATTGAGCCTGTGCTTCTATCACTTGGCAGTCAGCGTTCTTACACCATCCTTCGTGCCCAACAGCAAAACATCTGCTGGACGGTTAGCAAACAGTCCATTAGTTACAACCCCAACAATACCGTTAATCTTCCGCTCCAGCGCCACCGGGTCAATAATCTTCATATTCCAGACATCCAGAATAACATTACCATTATCAGTCACAACGCCTTCACGGTAGGCAGGGTCACCTCCCAGTTTTACCAGCTCGCGGCCAACATAACTGCGAGCCATGGGAATCACTTCTACCGGCAGAGGAAACTCACCAAGAACGCCAACAGCCTTACTTTCATCCGCTATACAGATAAATTCCTGGGCAACAGCTGCAATAATCTTTTCCCGTGTTAATGCTGCACCACCGCCTTTAATCAGATGCAGGTGTTCATTGGTTTCATCAGCGCCATCAATATAAAAGCGCAGGTCAGATACCGTATTCAGGTCATATACAGGAATTCCATGGCTCTTCAATTGCTCCGTAGAAGCCTCTGAGCTGGATACACAGCCATCAAAATCGTCTTTGTATTCAGCCAGTGCATCAATAAAAAACCGTGCAGTAGAGCCAGTGCCAATTCCGATGACCAACTCTTTTTCAAGGTGAGGCAGGATGTATTGCAGTGCGGCTTCGGCAGTGGCCTTCTTGAGCTGATCCTGATTCATGGGTTTACCTGTTAATACTGAGCGGTTAATTACGAGGCTATTGAGTTGAGAGCCACTTAATTCAGAGACGGGCTGTCAGGCTGAAAACGCGCAATATACTACACCATTTTCAGCCAAATTGGATGAGTGCCATCCTGAAGCTTATTCCTATAGAATGAGGACTTCGCAGCACTGCCTGATCTCAATAAAAGCTAACCATTAAACACCAGCAGGACAGCATGCCACACCGTTATATTCGAAAAATACTGGAAGCCCGGGTCTATGATGTCGCCATAGAAACCCCCATCGATGAGGCCCGCTTCCTTAGCCAGCGCCTGGATAACCGGGTTCTCCTGAAGCGGGAAGACTTACAACCGGTCTTCTCTTTCAAGATTCGGGGAGCCTATAACAAGCTGGCCCAGCTCACTACTGAAGAAAGAGAACATGGCGTCATTGCTGCTTCTGCCGGTAATCACGCGCAGGGAGTAGCCCTGGCCTCGCGGGAGATGGGTATCAAGGCCACCATTGTTATGCCGGTGACTACCCCTGAAATCAAGGTTAAATCGGTTCGTGCCTACGGTGCTGATGTGGTACTCCATGGAGATGCCTTTGATCAGGCACTAACCCACTCGCTTGAGCTGATTAAAGAGCATGGCTATACCTTTATTCACCCCTTTGATGACATCGATACCATTGCTGGCCAGGGTACCATTGGTATGGAAATCATGCGGCAGCATACCGGAGCACTGGATGCTGTATTTATTCCCGTTGGCGGTGGCGGGCTGGCGGCAGGCATCAGTGCTTATATCAAATACCTGCGCCCGGAAATCAAGATAATTGGTGTCGAGTTTGAAGAGTCAGCCTGCCTGAAAGCAGCGCTTGAAGCAGGGGAACGGGTCATTCTGCCCCATGTTGGTATCTTTGCGGATGGTGTTGCGGTGGCACAAATCGGTGAAGAAACCTTCAGAATCTGCCAGGAATGCATTGATGAGGTGATCACCGTCACCGCCGATGAGATCTGTGCAGCCATTAAGGATATCTTTGATGATACCCGCTCTGTCTGTGAACCTGCGGGAGCCCTTGGTATTGCGGGCATGAAGAAATACGTTGCCCGGGAAAAGGTTCAGGGGCAGACCCTTTTGGCAATCGACAGTGGAGCCAATATTAATTTTGACCGCTTACGCTACGTTTCAGAGCGAACAGAACTGGGCGAAAAGCGGGAAGCAATCATCGCGGTGACGATCCCGGAAAAGCCCGGAAGCTTTAAGCAGTTCTGTGAGATCCTCGGTCGCCGCAATATTACCGAGTTTAATTATCGCTATCACGATCCGGAAAAAGCCAGAATTTTTGTGGGTGTTCAGGTTCACCCTGATCAGATGCCCATCGACCGATTAGGCAATGAACTGGAGCAACATGGCTACCCTGTCGTTGATCTGACTGATAATGAAATGGCCAAGCTACATGTTCGACACATGGTCGGAGGGCACAGCAAAGCGGTAGAGAATGAGCAGGTTTACCGGTTTGAATTCCCGGAACGTCCGGGAGCCCTGCTGAACTTCCTCAGCAAACTGGGCCAGCGCTGGAGTATTACCATGTTCCACTATCGTAACCACGGTGCTGCCTATGGTCGTGTTGCTGTGGGACTTGATGTACCTGAGGAGGAGCACCAGCATATTCCGGAGTATCTTGACGCTATTGGCTACCGCTACTGGTCTGAAAATGACAATGAGGCTTATAAGGCATTTTTAGGTGACTGACTAAATAACACCAGGCCGGTCCTCCCTGACATTTAATAATCATGGCCAGGGAGACCTACCCTGCTTCTTCAATTAAACATAAAACAGGACAACGGATGCTGCTGTTAATGAAGCCAGAGACCAGTTGAAAGCTTTCAGGCTTTGCTCATTTCTCAGAAAGCGCTTCAGTCCTGAGCCAAAAACCACCCAGGCTGAGCAGCAAGGCAGATTGATCAGAGTAAATATAACGCTTACCAGTAAAGCAGAAATCGTGTAGTTATCTCCAGGCAGTGTAAAAACAACAGCACTACTGACGGCCATCATCATGGCTTTCACATTCACAAACTGAAAACTGATGGCCTGAAGAAAAGTCATCGGCCTTTTACTGACAGCCTGTTCTGATGCGCTGGCAGCCGTAGCAACCTTCCATGCCAGCCACAATAGATAAATTGTCACCATGACAAATTAACCGGCTTATCAAACCTCATAAGAACAATGAACAAAAAGAAAAATCTTTCAGAATGGCTCCCCAACCTGGCAGTTCACTCTGGCTCCAAATATATGGCTTTGGCCGATGCCATTGAGCAGGCAATTAAAGGGGGATCATTAAATACCGGAGATAAACTGCCGACTCACCGCTGGCTGGCAGATTCACTGGGCGTCACTGTTGGTACTATTACCCGGGGGTACGCTGAAGCAGAAAGACGACGATTAATTACCGCCAGAGTCGGTAGCGGTACCTTTGTCACTGGAAAAGTCTGGCAACAGGCGCAATTCAACGTTCCTCAGAAATCAGAGACAACATTTTAATCACCAATGGTGGGCAGCACGCTAATATGATGGCCCTGCAGGCAGCCACACGCCCGGGAGATACCATTGTTTCTGAGGCCCTTACCTATCCAGGCTTTATCAACGCTGCCCGACAGTGGCAAACGCATCATATTGGCCTGCCAATGGATGAGCATGGTCTTATTCCGGAAGCGCTTGAGCAATGCTGCCAACAGCACCGCCCAAAACTGCTCTACCTGATGCCCTCTCTGCAAAACCCGACAGCTATTGTCATGCCACTTGAAAGACGAGAGAAAATCATTGCAGTAGCCCGTAAATATAACCTTTTGATTCTTGAAGATGATGTGCAGTTTGTTACTTCAGATAAACGACTCACCTCGCTCTATAGCCTTGCCCCTGACCTGGTGATCTACAGTAGTAGTTTTTCAAAGACTCTCTCCGGAGGACTCAGAACCGGTTTTCTCTGTTACCCTTCTCACCTGAAAGAGCGACTGATTATGGCTATGCGCAGTGATTGCTGGGTTCCACCACCACTCATGGCTGAAGTTGTCAGTGAGTGGATTGAGTCTGGTATTGCCCAGCAACTCATCCAATGGCAGACCGAAGTCATTGCCAGACGTCAGGCGTTAATGAACCAGTTACTGAAGCCTCTGGAGATACAGAGCCAGCCATACAGCTTCCATGGCTGGCTTAAACTACCTGAACCCTGGCGAGCAGAAACATTCGTACGGCAGTTACAGCAAAAGGGGATTAAAGTACTTCAGTCAGAGCTATTTGCTGTTGGCAGTAGCGCGGCACCTCAGGCGGCCCGCTTGTGCATCAGTAGCCCGAACACCGACAATGAGGTTCAGTTTGCACTGGAAACCATTCGCGATATGCTGACCGTAGAATTAGAACCGATCTATCGCCCCCTGGTTTTCTGAAAATGGCCAACGACAAAATAAAACTGATTATTAACTATTTATTATTCCAGGCAGGCTGGTTTGCCTGTGTCCTTGGGGGAAATACCATTGCTCTGGCAGCAACAGCCATTATTCTTTTTATCCATCTGATATGGATAGGAAACTGGCAAAAGGAAAAGCAGCTGCTAGCCATCACGTTTCTGCTTGGGTGTGCGGTTGACAGTTTTCTCGGCAATCTGAAAATCCTGCAATTCAGCTCTCAACTAAACGAGGGCGGACGTATTTTACCACTGTGGTTAGCCTGCCTGTGGCTGATATTTGGTACAACACTTCGGCACAGCTTTGACTGGTCCCGAGCCCATAAGCTTTATGGGTCTTTGCTTGGTTTGTCTGGAGGACCATTAAGCTATCTGGCAATAGCAAAACTGACAGATGTAACACTTGCCCACCCCTTATGGCAGACGCTACTAATCCTGGCCATTATCTGGGCAACCGTTGTTCCGCTGCTCCAGTCCTTCTCTCAGGCATGGCTTAATAAAGCAAGAAGCCAAGGGTTAAACTGATCATTTTCTTATGCCGCTTTTTCTCTAAAAACTGCATAAGAAAGCACTTAATCAATCTCCGCTTCAAATTCCTTATACGCAAAAATGCGATTCAGATGATGACTTTTGGCCAGTTTCCGGAACCAGTAGCTGCACCACTGTTGAGACGTTATGGATTCTGCTGACGGTGGAACAGTGACGACATAATAATCCACTGGAACACTCTTTCCTTCGTCATCTACCACACAGAACAGTATTCCTGGCCCTGCTTTTGAGCCGTCGTCCATTGTCCTGGGTTCAGTATGAAACACCATTTCCACACTCACTCGCCAGATGTCCCGCTTGCTGCACATCATCAAGCGAAAGCATGCCGTATCAAATCGCACATCCGCGTTTGCTTTAATAAACTGCTCAGGTTCGAGCCAGGAAGGAAATTTGCGAACCAGAAGGCCATCAATTTTATGGCCACCACTGGAAAACCACTGCTGTAGTGCTGCTGACTGGTTCTGCAGCAAATCATCGATAGAAGAACAAGGCAAAGTTAGCGCTCCCATCCGATTCTCCTAATCCATCAATTTTATCTATTTTTTCGTTTCGGATCAGCTTGACCCGAGATACTTTTTAAAGGTTTCTAAATACCTTTTATCACAGAGATATGACATTAGAAACCTCTGTTTTTTGATTAATGTCTGCAAGTATTCGTCAGTAGCAGCTCGCAAACATTTAACGAAAACTCTCCCTGTGCTAGAGTAGCCTGATTTAATGCGTTGGCTCAGGGGTAGTACTGATGATGGATCTGAAGCTTACAGAATACAGCCATGGTGCAGGATGCGGATGTAAAATTTCGCCACAGGTACTTGATGGCATTCTGAAAACAAACCTTTCTCTTCCCGAATTCCCGAACCTTATAGTAGGTCACTCAAGCAAAGACGACGCTGCCGTTGTCGACTTGGGGAATGGCGAGGGGATCATCAGTACCACTGATTTTTTTATGCCCATCGTGGATGACCCATTCGATTTTGGCCGTATTGCTGCAACCAATGCTATCAGTGATATTTATGCCATGGGTGGCACTCCCATAATGGCTATCGCCATTCTGGGCTGGCCGGTTAACAAATTGTCGGCAGAAGTTGCCGCACAAGTAGTAGACGGTGGTCGTCAGGCTTGTGCTGATGCGGGTATACCTCTGGCAGGAGGCCACAGTATTGATGCACCTGAACCCATCTTTGGCCTTGCAGTGACGGGTCGTGTACCTCTTGAGCACCTAAAAAGGAATGATCAGGCCCAGGCAGGCCATAAGCTTTATCTTACCAAGCCATTAGGAGTCGGTATCCTCACTACCGCACAGAAGAAGAAGCAACTGAAAGATGAGCATCAGCATATCGCACGTGATTCAATGTGTACTCTGAATACAATGGGCGCTGATTTATCATTGCTCAACGGTATCAGTGCAATCACCGACGTTACAGGCTTTGGCCTGCTCGGCCATCTTCTGGAAGTCTGTGAAGGCAGCCAGGTTAAGGCCACTCTCTATACCGATAAGCTCCCTCTCCTGCCTCATGTAGAGATGTACCGCCAGCTAGGCTGTGTTCCAGGAGGGACGGAAAGAAACTTTGCCAGTTATGGTCATAAGGCTGCTGATATTACAGAATCACAAAAACATATTCTTTGTGACCCTCAAACCAGTGGTGGCCTTCTGGTTGCAGTAGACCCATCTATGGAGGAAGCCTTTCATATAGTGGCTGAGAGGTTTGGGCTACCGCTTGAAGCTATTGGAGAGCTATCACCATACGACGGTGGTAAATGGGTAGAGTTCGTTTGATATACCCAGAAAATACTTCCCGGTAACTGCTCCTGCGTTTCTGGGATACAATACGTCCCTGTATATTCCCTGAAAATTGCTCCTGCATTTTCAGGATACAGCACATCCATGTGCATAAAAAAAGCCCGGTAGAAACCGGGCTTTAAATTTGTGTTAAATAGGTCGATTACCATACTCACCGGAGGGTTTTTTCGGTGGGTCTGCTGTGATATTTGATTGAACCTCTTCGATCTCTCCACCGTTCTTAAGAAAGGCTTCGATCTGGGCATCAAGACTGGCTCTCAGTTTTTTGCGCGATTCAACCGTCCGCTCTTCAGCAGGCTCATCACGACTTCCTAAAAAACCGATATCAACACCATCAAAACCAGCAGCAGCTTTACTCGGCTTTCTCCGTGCCATAGCTAAGTCCTCTAATGTACTGGTTATCGGAGCTCCTGCTCCAATATGTTATATTTAACTTCATATTCCGATTTTATAGTTATAGTCCAGCATTCATAAAATGCCAGTTCGGTTTATGCCTCCTTATAAGTAATGAACTGTTAATACCTGAAATTTATAATTACGCATATGCGTCACCTTGTAAAGTGATGATTAGGTTTCGGTTTCCTCCACAGTCACGGTGCTCTCCCAACCAAACCCCCTGCCAGGTGCCCAGGGCCAGTGAACCGTTGGTAATCGGAATCATTACATCGGCACCAAACAGGCTGGATTTAATGTGCGCTGGCATATCATCACTGCCTTCTATTATGTGCAAAAAATACTCTTCATTTTCAGGGATATAATGATTACTGAATGCTTCCATATCATGACGCACATTGGGGTCAGCATTCTCATTCAATGTCAGTGACGCGGAAGTATGCTGTATGAATACGTGACACAAGCCTGTTTTGCATTGCGCCAACTCGGGCAATTTTTTTGTAATTTCTTCAGTGATAAGGTGAAAACCACGCTGATAGGGGGGGAGCTGCACCTGCTTCTGTAGCCACATGATTAAACCCTCACTCAAAAATGTCGATAACAACCTGTCAGCCATTAAAGGATAAATGTCGGTTTATCCATGATGGCACTTTAAACGATAAAAGACAGGTTACTGTGAGCACGCTCCGATACATTCCTATGCTCTTGTGGGTTATTGCATCACTCCCGGTCAAAGCAATGTATAGTGGTGAGCTGAATCCTTCAGGGTGCAACTTTCTGGAGATGCAAAATTTCTATTTGAAAGAGTTAGGCATCGATCATGATGTCAGCATTGAATATGTCCGCTTGAGAATGCCCGAACCCAATATGCTTGGGTATACACTGCCATTGAAAAATGGAAATTATCAAATTGCGCTTGCCAACGGACTGGAACCCAGTGAAATCCGGATCACCGTCGCTCATGAGCTGGTTCATGTGCGACAGCTTGAAAACCAACAAATCAAGGCTTCGGAGTTCCAAAAACACTACATGGAAAGAAGCTTTGAGGACGAGGCTTTTCGACTGAGCATCCCCCTCGCCATCAAATTTTATACAAAACATACCTGCCAAAAGTCGTCTTCTGAAACACTATAGACTCTGCGCATGCTCTCCATCCAGACTACTGACATCCTGCTTATAACGCTCCCCCAGCCAGAGATAAACACACGGTAAAACAAACAAGGTAAAGAGCGTACCTATCAGCATCCCCGCGACCAGAACAATACCGATACTGTTTCTCGCTTCGGCGCCTGCACCCGTCACCAGCACCAGGGGAAAGTGCCCCAATACCGTTGCAGCAGTCTTCATTAACACCGGTCTCAGGCGAATCTGTGCAGCTTCCCGAATCGCCTCGAGCTTATGGTAACCCTGTAGCTGCAGTTCATTGGCAAACTCGGTAATCAAAATTCCATTTTTTGCAACCAGTGCAACCAGAGTGATAAAGCCTATCTGGGCATAGATATTAATCGTCGTCAGCCCAACAAAGCTGAATAACAATCCCCCAAACAGTGCCAGGGGAACGGAGCCCAAGAGAACAACCAGGGGTGACCGAAAACTGTTGAACTGTATTGCCAGCAGCATATAAACAACAGCCATCGCCATCAGCAATACAGAGAACATGCTATTACCCTCCTGGCGAAGTTGTCTGGAAACCCCACCATAATCGATGGTGTAAGTCTCTGGAAGGATATCCAGCGCTGCCTTCTCAAGAGTAGCCAGTGCCTGTTCGTTGGTAGTACCTGGTAATACGCCCGCCAGAATCCGGAAAGAGCGCCTCTGGTTGAATTTACCCATTCCCCGTGGGCTGGTGACCTTTTCAAAACGGGCTATTGCCCTTAAAGGCACAAGTTCTCCTGAGGGTGTGCGCACATGAAAATCCAGTAATGACTCTGGGTTAAAACGCTCCTCATTAGCCACCATAGGAATTACCCGATAGGCTTTACCAGTGGCATTAAAGCGATTCACATCCTGTTCGGATAGCAATGCGATTATGGTCAAATTCCAGGCGCATCTCTGGCAAATTAATCTGCAGGTCGGTATTTACAAACATAAACTGGCCGCTCTGATAAGCTGCCTGAATCAGTTTACGGGCATACACCTCCATCTCCGGATAATCATCCGGTGCCTGAACAACCAATTCCACATCAAACTGACCGGCCGTTGGTAATGACGAGAACAGTATTGGGAAAACTTTAAGGCCCGGAACACCTGACAACGTACCAAAAACGGCTGGTAACATTTCATGAAC
>CBDHDM010000051.1:0-12500 GCA_965261315.1 Endozoicomonas sp.
TAAAGACCGTATCAACATTGGCAGCTATCAGCTGGGCATCGACCTTCGAGCCCGAGGCCTTACGACTGAACAGAGATAGTCGATCCAATAACCGTATCAAGCGCTTGTCACTGTCTAAAAGTATCCAGTCACCCACGGTCATTACTGGATAGTTGGGATTCAAGGGTAACGTAACCGCCCCCTCTTCTGTCATGAGTTGATATCCAGAACGATTATGTTCCATGATTCTGGCAATGCAAGTATCTTCCAGTTCTTCCAACGACAATTGTTGCTGAAAAAAAGGGCGCCATCCCAGGTGGGATAAAGAGATCAAATTGATCATTAATAAAAGCCCTGACGCATAGTCAAAAATAGTCTGCGTCATCTATAAACGATTGCTTATTTTGAGGGGCTAAAAAAGTCCCCGGCAACAAAGACCGGACCAGAAAACTCGATTAGAGGTTTATTTCCATCCGCGTCCGGCAAGTGGCTATTACAATCATCAACCCATCCTCCGTATTTGTTTTCTAAAGAGGCGTGAGGCTAGCATGCTAACCAGAGACAGGGCAATCAGTAGAAAACAGAGAGAAAAGGCCAGACAGGAGCCTGTCTGGTATTAGGAAGGTTATGCAATACTGGCCTGAAGTGCCTGATCAATATCTGAAATAATGTCATCAATATGTTCAATACCGATGGAGAGTCTGACCATATCTTCAGTGACTCCTGCAGACTCCAGCTCTTGTGGATTCAGCTGTCGGTGAGTGGTCGAAGCAGGATGACAGGCCAGAGATTTGGCATCACCAATATTTACCAGTCGCAGAATCATCTGCAAAGCATCAATGAATCGCCCGCCAGCTTCTTTTCCACCTTTAATGCCAAAGCTTAAAATACCGGATGCCTTACCACCGGTGATTTTTTCAGCCGTTGCACGATAGGGGCTGTCTTCCAGAGCAGCATAATTAACCCAGTTCACCAGAGGGTGATCTTTCAGGAAAACAGCCACTTTCTCTGTATTTTCACAATGCCTTTCCATGCGAAGCGCCAGGGTTTCCAGCCCCTGCATTAACTGGAATGCACTCTGTGCTGCCAATGCACCGCCAGTGTTTCTCAGCGGAACCATTCTGGCACGGCCAATAAAAGCAGCCTCTCCCAGCGCTTCGGTATAAACGACACCATGATAGGAAGGATCCGGCTCATTAAGAATGGCAAAACGCTCTTTATTGCCAGCCCAGTCAAACTTGCCACTGTCGATAATGACACCACCCAGCGTTGTACCATGACCGCCTACATACTTGGTCAGGGAGTGGACAACAATGTCCGCGCCATGCTCAATTGGGCGGCACAGAATAGGCGTTGCAACGGTATTATCAACCACCAGCGGTACGCCATGCCGGTGAGCCAGTTCTGCAAGCTTCTGGATATCGACAATATTACCCGCCGGATTTCCAATAGACTCGCAGAAAACAGCTCGCGTGTTTTCATCAATCAGGGCTTCCAGACCATCGTAATCATCATGAGAGGCAAAACGTGTCTCAATCCCCTGACGTGGGAATGTATGAGCAAACAGGTTGTAGGTTCCACCGTATAACTGGCTGGTAGAAACGATATTACTGCCAACATCCGCAATGGTTTGCAGCGCATAGGTGATAGCAATCATGCCGGAGGCAACCGTCAGCGCACCAATGCCACCTTCCAGCGCCGCCAGCCTTGCTTCCAGCACCGCATTGGTTGGGTTCATGATCCGCGAGTAAATATTGCCTGCAACTTTCAGGTCAAATAGATCCGCACCGTGCTGGGTATCATCGAAGGTGTAGGATACCGTCTGATAAATTGGGGTCGTGGCAGCACGGGTCGTTGGATCACCCTCATAGCCTGCATGCAGCGCAATGGTTTCCGGCTTCATGATGTTTCCTTATGGGCAGTTATTTATCATTTATTATCCGTCAGGTGTGCACATCATACACTGAGAGTTTCATTCCATGAAAAGCTCTAATGCCATAACATGCAGGAAATTGAGTTGTGCTTAAATAACAGGTTTGCTCCAATCCTGAAAAAGCTCAGGAGGGAGAGCTGATACAATGGACTTTTCTACGGGTTACCACGAACTATGCTGTTAAAAATTATTCGTAATGTATTGGGCTATGGCATCGCTACCGTAGATATAATCACACGGCCTAAAGCCATGAAACGGTCTCCAGAGCAACAATCTCAGGTGGATGCTCAAACCGCCAGCATGGCTCTGTATCAGTTCAAGGCTTGTCCATTCTGCATAAAAACCCGAAGAGCCATTCATAAGCTGGGGCTGAATATTCAAACCCGGGATGCCATGAATGATGCTCAGGCTCGCAATGAGCTGGAACAGATGGGTGGTAAAGTTCAGGTACCCTGCCTGCGTATCCAGGAAGACGGGAAGGATGACATCTGGCTGTATGAGTCAGGTGAGATTATTCAATTCCTTCAACAGAAATTCAGCTGAGTGAACCAGCTGACCAGTCCTTAATTAATGCTACTTTTCGAACTTGGCAGTAGCATTAAAATTTTCTGCGCAGTAATCCTCCATTGATGGAGAAGATTCAGTCCTGCTATCTTCTGAGCATGCTTTATCTCCTCCATGCATAAAAGATTTGTCTGGACATGTTTCACCCCAGTAGTTCCACCATTCCGCTTCATCCAGTTGTGCATGTGTAAAGTAGTGCTCCCCTGAGTTATCAGGATCCTCACAGCAGTAATGGTATGACGGGTTATAGTTGTCTTCTCCCTCACAGTGAGCTGCTTTATATTCTTTCAATGTAGAAGATCCAGTTGTACTGTGTCCTTGTATTTCAGGAGCTTCTGTTGTTACCGTTGTGGGTAGATCAGCCTTTATAGTTGTGTTTCGAGATGTAGCTCGTGTTGTGGTTGTTTCCGTGGCAGGAACATCTGTTGCTGCACCTAACGTTTTCAGCTCAGGCCCTTCACCCGCTTGCCCAGTGTGAACTTTATCCTTTGTATTATTTGACCGATCATCTTTTGAGGAACCTCCACTGGGTGTTGTTGGAGCACCACCTCTATTCGTTGGCGGGAAGTCTGTTGTTATGGTTTCTCTTCCTGTCGTAGGTCTCTGGGGTGATATGTCGGTCAGATAATTCGTTACATTTTGCACAGCTGTAGTGTTTCTACCAGGAAGAGCTGCAGAACCTGCACCAAGAGTAAAAACCACACCAACACTGACAGCACCGGATGTAACCCCCACAACCCCAAGAGTAATAAAGAATGACTCAACAGGGTTTTTAGCTACCCATTTCATTGCTCGAGTAAAACCACCCGGTTTATTCTCTTGACTATCTCCAGATTGAATGGTGACCGAAGTTTCATCTAATTGAGAATAAGCAACTTGTTGGTTACCGGCCGCCCCTACAGACATTTATATCAACCTTTATATCTTATTGAATCAAAGGATCGTTAGTTAGTGTTTTCCACACAGAATCTCACCGTCTGAACACTTAAGACTCTATTCAATAAAAAAGGTTCAAATCCATCTGCCTGTTTAGGCATTAAGGCAAGCAGAGTAAAAATACATATAACGTCCAACACGTTTAGTTAGCCATGTATAATTCCAACTATGGTCTACCAACTTCGCCCTTATCAAAAAGATGCTGTCCACAGTGTGATCCGGCATTTTCGCAAATCCGATGACCCAGCCCTGCTGGTGCTCCCCACTGGGGCCGGAAAAAGTCTGGTGATATCTGAGCTGGCACGCATTGCCCGCGGGCGGGTACTGGTATTGGCGCATGTTAAGGAACTGGTAGAGCAGAACCATGCCAAATATGAAAGCTATGAATTAAAAGGGTCTATTTTCAGCGCGGGTCTTGGACAGAAAGAAGCCTCTGAACAGGTCATATTTGGCAGCGTTCAAAGTGTTGTCAGAAACCTCAATCAGTTCCAGAGCTCTAGCGATCAAAGGGCATTTACGCTGCTGGTTATCGATGAGTGTCATCGGGTATCCATGGAAAAAGATTCCAGTTACCAGAAAGTTATTGGACACTTTAAAAATCTCAACCCCAATTTGAAAGTGCTGGGACTGACGGCAACGCCTTATCGCCTTGGAATGGGCTGGCTGTATCAATATCATAAGACCACAGAAAATAAAGGAACCATCAGAACGGAAGAGCCCCGCTTTTTCAAAGAGTGTCTGTTTGAACTGCCTCTCTCCTATATGGTGGACAATGGTTACCTCACAACACCAGAAGTTATTGATGCACCCATTGTATTCTTCGACTTCAGCCAACTGTCCAGAGATAGCTTTGGCCGTTATGGCGAACAGGAGCTTAACCAGTTACTGAAAGGGAAAACCCGGGCAACCCGGGAAATCATCGAGCAGGTAAAAAAAGAAGCACTGACCCGCAAAGGTGTCATGGTATTTGCCTCAACTGTTGATCATGCCCGGGAGATCATGGGTTACCTGCCAGAGCATGAGAGTGCTTTAATTATTGGAGATACGCCGTCTAAAGAACGGGATCGCCTGATTGATGCCTTCAAACAACGACAGCTCAAATTCCTTGTCAATGTTTCAGTACTGACAACAGGTTTTGATGCACCCCATGTCGACCTGATCGCCATACTTCGACCAACAGAGTCAGTCAGCCTTTATCAGCAGATAGCAGGGCGGGGACTTCGGTTGGCTCCAGACAAAAAAGACTGCCTGATCATTGATTATGCGGGTAATCGCTTCAGTTTATACAGTCCGGAAGTCGGTGAACCAAAACCTGACTCGAAAGCAGTACCGGTAACGGTTCCCTGCCCCGCCTGTGGCCACAATAATAATTTCTGGGGAGTTGTGGACAGCGATGGTGACCTGGTTGAACACTATGGGCGTCGTTGCCAGGGTTTTGAGACTTTTTTTGACGAAGAAGGTGAAGGAGTAAAGGAACAGTGCCCGTTCCGCTATCGCTTTAAAGAATGTGATCAGTGCGGTGCGGAAAATGATATTGCAGCCAGAAAGTGCCATGACTGCCAACACGGGCTTGTCGACCCGGATAAAAAGCTCCGTGACGCTTTGAATCTTAAAAACTGTATGGTGATTCGTTGCTCCGGTATGGAGATGAATTCAGACAGCGACTCACGCGGTCATCAAAGGGTAAAAATCACCTACCACGATGAAGATGGTGCAGAGATAAATGAATACTTCAGGCTGGATACGCCAACTCAACAAGGCGCGTTCTATCACCATTTTGGTAAACACTCATTGATCAACCGTGGTGAATCTTTCAGAGCGTCATCTGTGGATAATGTTATCCACAGCCGGAAGAAATTTCGTAAACCGGATTTTGTGATTGCTCAAAAGGAAAAGCATTACTGGAAAATCATTGATAAGCTCTTCGACTACGATGGCAAGTACCGTAAGGCTGAATCGCTCTAATGCAAGTCACTTACCATATTACCGGGCAAGCCCAAAATCGCATTAATCAGTTAATGATTAAATACAGCCCAAGGCATACGCTGGTGATCTGGGCTGCTTCGCTTGCCTGCCTGTTTTTCCCGCTACTGATTTTCCGGAACAGCCTGAGTACCATTCTTCTTTCCGGTCTATTTGGCTCAGCCTTCATTACTTTCTGGATACTTAATCTTGGCCTGAAGTATGCCGTTCATAAACGCTTCAGTCTCCACTACCAAGCGGATCTTGAGCTGGAAACACGCACGATGCTTATTGAAGAAAATGGAATCAAAATCCATTCTTCACTACTTAAACCGGCATATCGCTCTTACAATCAGGTAAAAATGATCACGGTAGAAGACAATATCATTGTGATCGCAGGAAAAAGTGGCTGGCTCGAAATGATTCCCAGAGACTATGTGACTGAAGGTAATTGCGGGCTATTACTGGATGAACTCTGCAATAAAACAGGAAAAAAGCTCAAAACCTCTTCTTGAGTGACAAAGCTGATCTACAATTCTATTGTATGATTTCCAGCTGGCTCATCAAGATGCTCAAACTGATTATCATCGTCGTATTATCAGTTCTGCTATCAGCCTGTATGGCTGGAAGCTCAACATCGGGAAACTCGTTAGGCAAAAGCGGTGGCCACAGAAAATATGCTGGAGGCTGGCAGGCATTGAGACCAAACCAGGAAGTTCTGGAGCTCGCTAAATTTGCGGCCAAAGACTTTCAACAAGACTCAGTTTTAAAGGTAACGGATGCCAAGATACAAAATATCCTGGGTACCTGTTATATGCTGGCTTTTCAGATGAGTAGTGGTCAGAACTGGCAGGCTGAACTCTACAGGGATCCTTATGGCAAATTGACATTGCTTGAGCTGCTAGAGCATTAAGCCATTGCCTGCAAGAAAATGAACGATAGCCTTACCTGCCTGCACACGATCATCCGGTAAACCAACTTCATTCAGAGCCTTACCAATTAAGTTATTATCAACGGTCTCGCGAAGCCTTGAACAAATATCCCTGAAAAAGCCATCCACAAACTCTGGGTGAGCTTGCCATGTCAGAATTCTAGAGCTTTTCTGGGTAATGGCATTCTCACAAAAATCGGATGTTGCCAATAGCGAGAAACCAGGAGCCGCCTTTATCACCTGATCTTGGTGTACTGCCAAAATACGAATGGTATCGCCATGCTGAAAGCCTCCAAATGTTGCAGTAGCTTTTACGGGGTAAGCTCCCAGCCCCCAGCCCCCATGGAATTTTTGAACCTCTCCACCCAGCGCCTGATGAATCAACTGATGGCCAAAGCAAATTCCAACCAATAACGCCTGGCTTTGATCCAGTTCTACAACCAGGGATTTTATTGTCTGTATCCAGGGATACTGGTCGTAAGCGGCGGACTTACTACCACTGATAATCCATACATCGCAGCAATCCACCGATGGTGGGAAGTCCCCTTCGTAACACCGCCAGACCGAATACTGCCACTGTCCCGGCATCGCAGCCTCAATCATAGACTTATAATCGTTATCGTAAGCCCCATAGTTCTTAATGGAATCGGGATGATGCTCATCACACAGTAAAATACCCAGCCGCCTTTTCAAAACCATCTCCATATACTGTTTTTTTGTTAACCATCATTATTTAAAGCATACACAGCCACGAGCGACTTGCCACGAATAGGCCTCTGAGGCCTTAGATTGAATAGTGGAGATTTCTGGCTAAATCACTTCCATTCAACAAAATCGCCGTATTAAAAAGACGCTGAACACAAACTTTAACCACTCTTTTTTATAAGAAGCATTTTTATTTTCATTCAGGACTTGCGTTGCTCCAGATCTTGATACTAGAATGATAACCATTCTCATTAAGATCAAACATAAACTCTCGGCTCAACCCGACTCTCCCCAAGCCTTTGTTGAGCCATTCCAAGCACTTAACCAGTCAACCTGTGGAGGGACTGCCATCGAACGAAATTTCAGACCTGACTAACTGGCTAATGCCAGTGATTCGCAAATCCTCATCTTTACGGCCTGAATATCAGGCCGTTTTTTTGTTGTTTCTCGATCAGATTCTGTCCATCATTGATAATCAGAAAAAGAGCCATCACAGAGGTTCAATCAATGGAACTACAGAAGTACGAAATGCCCTTGCTCGATGGCAAATTTCAGCAACTGGCTGAATATAAGAACAAGGTTATTTTAATCGTCAATACTGCCAGCAAATGCGGCTTTACTCCTCAGTATCAAGGCCTTGAGGAGCTGTATAATAAATACAAAGATCAGGGTCTTGTCATTCTTGGCTTCCCATGCAATCAATTTGGTAGCCAGGAAATGGGTAACAGTGAGGAAATTGGTGCCTTTTGTGAGAAAAACTTCGGTGTCACCTTTCCTGTTTTTGAAAAGATTGATGTGAATGGAGATGATGCCGCTCCACTTTATCAAGACCTCAAATCCGAGGCACCGGGTTTGCTGGGCACACAGAAGATAAAATGGAACTTCACTAAATTTCTGCTGAGCCGCAAGGGTGAAGTTATTGATAGATACGCCCCAACAACCAAGCCAGAAGATATGGAAGAAGATATCTGCCAAGCATTAAGAGAGAGCTAACCAGGCCGACAAAATAAGAGTCCAGGCAACCTGAAACTCTTATTACAGTGGATATCAATAAAGCACTCTCTTTACTGGCTGACCGTAACGGATCAGAGCTGTTTTTAACGGTCGGCTACCCTCCCTCCCTGAAAGTCAATGGTCAGCTGGTATCCATAGCAAAAGTCCCTCTTACCAGCGATCAGGCTTATCATATCTTCGAAAAAATGATGGGAGCGGAACGTTTTCAGGAGTTCCGCGAAACCCGTGAGTGTAACTACGCTATCCAAAACCCGGAGTCAGGACGTTTCCGTATCAGCGCTTTCTTCCAACGAGGGGAACCCGGAATGGTAATCCGGCGTATTCACCACCATATCCCTGACCCTCATGAACTTGGCCTGCCTGATATTTTTTGCGACCTGGTTCTTCAGGAGCGCGGCTTGATATTGATCACAGGCCCCGCGGGAGCAGGTAAAACAACATCCATGGCGTCGCTGGTAAACCACCGGAATAAAATGGGCAAAGGTCATATCATTACCATCGAAGACCCCATTGAGTTTATCCACACCCACAATAATTGCATCGTTACCCAGCGTGAAGTTGGCCTTGATACAAAAACTTATGAAGAAGGGCTCTCTAATGCCCTTCGTCAGGCTCCAGACCTTGTCGTTATCGGGGAAATCCGTTCTCCACAGGTGATGAAACATACTATTGAGTTTGTTCAGACCGGACATCTTTGTATAGCAACACTTCATGCAAATACGGCCTATCAGGCTCTGGAAAGGGTTATTCACTTTTTCCCCCAGGAACAGCATGAAGAGATTTTTATGGATTTATCTTTGAGCCTGCATGGCATAATGGGGCAACAGCTGATTGCCTCTGAAGATGCGAGCAGTGTCAGCCCTTCTCATGAAATTCTACTCAATACACCAGCACTGGCAGACCTCATCAAGAAAGGTAAGATTGATGAAATCCCTGATTTAATGGAGCGCTCTAAAGAATCAGGAATGCAAACCATTGATCAGTCGATATTCAAACTATACAAAAGTGGAAAAATCTCTGCCCAGCAGGCTATGCAGTACGCAGACTCTTCAAACAATATGCGACTGCTGATTAAAATGGATGGGCACCAGGGTGGTGAGGATGACCTGGAGTTAACGATCGCTTCAGACTGAATCTCTTCCAATTGCTGATAAGAGTCACTTCGTCATACCTATTTTCAGGTAAGTTGGCAAAAACGACTGACGTCCCCTAGATTTCTGATACTCTCTTCACCCGAAATATTCTTTCTCGCCTCCCGCTTAAACCAAGGAGTCATACATGAGTGTTGATCTTCTCAACCAGTCTTCAGATTGGCTGCAGAATAACCAGTCGTTATTTATTGAGTACTTCGTAAATATAGTCTCAGCGCTTCTGACACTGGTCATTGGTATTGTTATTGCCCGTATGGTCAGTAATGCCCTCCATAAAATTATGTTAAAGAAACAGGTCGATGGAATTGTTGCCAGCTTCACCAGCAACATGAGCAAATACCTGATATTGGCGTTTGTCACTGTTGCGGCACTGAGTCGTGTTGGTATTCAAACGGCCTCCCTGGTTGCCATCATTGGTGCCGCAGGTTTAGCCATTGGCCTGGCTTTACAAGGCTCACTCTCAAACTTTGCTGCCGGCGTTTTATTAATCATCTTCCGCCCGGTTAAAAAAGGAGAGTTTGTTGAAGTTTCCGGAGTGGCCGGCTCTGTTGAGTCTGTTCAGATTTTCACGACCGTGCTTATAACTCCAGACAACAAAATGGTGGTTGTGCCCAACAACAATGTTTTAAGTAATAACATCATCAATTACACAAGAACCGGACAAAGAAGAATTGATCTTGTTATTGGTGTCAGCTACTCAGCTGACCTCAAAAAAACCCGGGCTGTAATTGAGCAAGTACTTCAATCCAATGACAAAGTGCTTAAAGATCCGGCATGGACCATTGGTGTATTAGCTCTGGCGGACTCATCCGTTAACTTTGCAGTGCGCCCATGGGCTGAGTCCAGTCACTATTGGGATGTATACTTCAGTCTGCATGAAAATATAAAGACTGCGCTGGATGAAGCAGGTATTGAAATTCCATTTCCACAGCGGGATGTTCATCTTATTCAAAAAGAAGCTGCAGCCTGACACATAAAATTATGTAGCAGGTAGTTTCTTACCTGCTCCTAAAATTCAACTCATAAGGTCGGAATATTGTTTTTCTCTGTTCTAACCAATGAAAGCTGCCAGATCGATGTATCGATAGCTCGATCAAACTTGTAACCACCGCTCTCGATTACGCCCCTAAATCCAAGTTTTTGATGCATAAGCATACCCGAGAACAGAACCCTCTTCCTCAAACACCAGGAAGCAGTGAGATTTTTTTATTCTTTCAACAATCTCATCAGGCGTTACAGGATCAATTTCAAATGTAGCTGTACTGTTCAGAACATAATTATTGTAGATATCAGCTATCTGAGCACAGTCATTAAATTTTGCTTTTCTTATCATTGATAAACGACCAGTCCATTTTGAAACAAGCTTAGAAATCATTCCCAGATGGACCACAGAGAATATTTTTCCCACACATAGCAAAAAACCCGACAGCAATGCTATCGGGTTTTTCTATTTGGTGCCTGGCGATGTCCTACTCTCACATGGGGGAAACCCCACACTACCATCGGCGATCGGTCATTTCACTGCTGAGTTCGGGATGGGATCAGGTGGTTCTAACCTTCTATGGTCGCCAGGCGAAACTGTTGATAAAAGACTTTCGTCTCTTATCTGGAATCCGTTTTATTTAAGCTGAATTCTGTTCTTGCTAAACACTCTATATATGTATGGCTTCAACTGACAACGGGTCACTGACCACTGTCAACTGTTTCTTAAATCGCTTTGGCGTTATATGGTCAAGCCGCACGAGTCATTAGTATTGGTTAGCTCAATGCCTCACAGCACTTACACACCCAACCTATCAACGTCATAGTCTTTAACGGCTCTTCAGGGGCATCTGGTGCCCAGGGAAGTCTCATCTTGAAGGGGGCTTCCCGCTTAGATGCTTTCAGCGGTTATCCCGTCCGAACATAGCTACCGGGCAATGCGTCTGGCGACACAACCCGAACACCAGTGGTCCGTCCACTCCGGTCCTCTCGTACTAGGAGCAGCTCTTCTCAAACTTCCAACGTCCACGGCAGATAGGGACCGAACTGTCTCACGACGTTCTAAACCCAGCTCGCGTACCACTTTAAATGGCGAACAGCCATACCCTTGGGACCGGCTTCAGCCCCAGGATGTGATGAGCCGACATCGAGGTGCCAAACACCGCCGTCGATGTGAACTCTTGGGCGGTATCAGCCTGTTATCCCCGGAGTACCTTTTATCCGTTGAGCGATGGCCCTTCCATTCAGAACCACCGGATCACTATGACCTACTTTCGTACCTGCTCGAGATGTACCTCTCGCAGTCAAGCTGGCTTGTGCCATTACACTAACCGTACGATGTCCGACCGTACTTAGCCAACCTTCGTGCTCCTCCGTTACTCTTTGGGAGGAGACCGCCCCAGTCAAACTACCCACCACACAATGTCCCCGATCCCGTTTCAGGACCTGGGTTAGAACCTCAATATTGCCAGGGTGGTATTTCAAGGTTGGCTCCACGGGAACTGGCGTCCCCGCTTCAAAGCCTCCCACCTATCCTACACAAGCAACATCAAGATCCACTGTGAAGCTGTAGTAAAGGTTCACGGGGTCTTTCCGTCTAGCCGCGGATACGCTGCATCTTAACAGCGATTTCAATTTCACTGAGTCTCGGGTGGAGACAGCGTGGCCATCGTTACGCCATTCGTGCAGGTCGGAACTTACCCGACAAGGAATTTCGCTACCTTAGGACCGTTATAGTTACGGCCGCCGTTTACCGGGGCTTCGATCAAGAGCTTCCCTCACCTCCAAATTTTTCTTGCTGACTGCGTTAAATGATTCCGCTCGCTCAGTCATTTACTCTTTTGTAAACTCCTTCGCTCGCTCCATCATTTGCCTTGCAGCAAAAAAAATTTGGGGGTGAGGTAACCCCATCAATTAACCTTCCGGCACCGGGCAGGCGTCACACCGTATACGTCCACTTTCGTGTTTGCACAGTGCTGTGTTTTTAATAAACAGTCGCAGCCACCTGGTATCTTCGACCAGCCTCAGCTTACGGAGCAAGTCCGATCACCAAAGCCGGCGCACCTTCTCCCGAAGTTACGGTGCCATTTTGCCTAGTTCCTTCACCCGAGTTCTCTCAAGCGCCTTGGTATTCTCTACCTGACCACCTGTGTCGGTTTGGGGTACGGTCCCTTCTGACCTGATGCTTAGAAGTTTTTCCTGGAAGCATGGCATCAATCACTTCAGTTCCTTAGAACCTCGTCATCAATTCTCGGCATTCTCTATTAAGAGGGCGACCCGGATTTGCCTGGGTCCCCAGCCTACGATCTTAAACGCGGACAACCAACGCCGCGCTGACCTAGCC
>CBDHDM010000051.1:17500-57152 GCA_965261315.1 Endozoicomonas sp.
CTGTGAAGGCCCTTGATGTCATGTTTGCGAACCAGCTCTCCAGCCAGGGCCAGATAAGCCACTGCCCCGCGGGAGTTTCTGTCATAGGCCAACACCGGCTTACCATGGCTCGGCGCTTCAGCAAGTCGAATATTTCGGGGAATGACGGTTCGATAAACCTGATCACCAAAATGGCTGATGAGCTGTCTCGATACTTCAGTGGTCAGCGTCATCCTTGGGTCGTACATGGTCCGTAGCAGACCTTCAATATGCAAATCGGGATTAATGGTATCCCTGAGACCAGCAATGGTTTCCATCAGGGCAGTCAATCCTTCCAGTGCATAGTACTCGCACTGCATCGGGATAATGACCCCACGGGCAGCAACCATGGCATTGATGGTCAACATGTTCAGCGATGGCGGGCAATCAATCATGATGAAGTCATACTGATCCTCCACTTTGGCCAGAGCGCTCTTGAGTCGTGACTCTTTGTGATCCATCGACATCAGCTCAACCTCAGCTGCCGTCAGATCCGCATTGGCACCCAGAACATCATAGCCACCATCAAGCGATGGCAGAATGGCCTGACCGATATCACAGAGACCGGTCAGTACATGGTACACGGACCATTGCTGATCATGCTTGTCGATACCGCTCCCCATAGTGGCATTACCCTGAGGATCAACATCGATCAGCAACACCCGTTGCTTACTGGCTGCCAGAGAAGCCGAAAGGTTAACGCAGGATGTCGTTTTACCAACCCCGCCTTTCTGATTGGTTACCGCTAGAATTTTAGCCACAGCCGTTTAATACCATTCAATGCCTGTTACGCAAAATGACTAGATGTCGATCGCCTTCTGTGCCTGGTACATTCAGGGGCTCACAGCTGACTAACTCAATCTCGTGATGATCCATCAATTCCTTCAACTCTTCTTCAGGATATAGCCCTTTCATGGCCAGATAAATACCTGAAGGTGATAATAAGTGTTTTGTACCATCAACCATGTTAACTAATGAGCTGAATGCCCGAGAGGTTATGGCATCAAAAGGCTCCCGAGCTTTAAAGCTTTCTACGCGGGCATTTGCTACTTCAAGGTTAGACAGCTGAAGGTCCAGCTTTGCCTGGAGCATAAACCGGGTTTTCTTTCCATTACTGTCCAATGTCGTAAATTTTTTATCCGGATACATAATCGCCAGAACAATACCTGGCAACCCGGGACCAGAGCCAACATCCAGAATCGTATCACCTGAAATATGTGGAACAATGCTCAGGCTATCAATGATATGACGGAAGACCATCTCTCTGGGATTACGAATA
Organism: Endozoicomonas sp.; assembly: GCA_965261315.1. GTDB lineage: Bacteria > Pseudomonadota > Gammaproteobacteria > Pseudomonadales > Endozoicomonadaceae > Endozoicomonas. The sequence continues at coordinate 18,798 of CBDHDM010000051.1, forward strand.
GCAGTCAGGTTATAGGCTTTATTCCACTTATCCAGAAGCAAAACATAGCGGGTCAGAAGATCAGCCTGTACCTCGGATAAATCAAGACTCAACGATTTTGCACCCTGACAAATATCATTTCGCAATGTTTTAGCCAGCGGGCTGTCTAAAGAGTTATCGATTAATGATGATTGAGAAACGTTCATTGATTCCTTCAGCCAGCAGCCTGTGACATAAGAGCGTTGTTCGAGTCACAACAAGTAATTCTGACAGCATCTGACTCTACGACAAAAAAAACAGTAATAAATGACCAAGTCTTCCCATTCCATTGTTTTAAGACAATCGATGCACCATTGACCACAATTAACACTCTATAAAGTTAGTACTGTATCGTACATAGTTCTGAACTATAAACGTTCAACCAGAGTCTAACCGATTGTATCGATATTAACCAAGAGGATGAGAAATGGACAAAATAACACCTTCACTGCCTCAATCATTCGTGCTGGATGACAGTATTAGTCGGCAGCAGTCCGATAATGCCATATCAATTCAACAGATAGTGACAACGGTGGTTAGTTCTTCGGAAAGCCCCTGTTAACACATACATTGTCGTTAGTATCTGACCGATCCGTATCCAATAAATATCCGACCAAGATGCAAACATCTGATGAGCCAGTGCAAAATATTATCTCTTAAACCCAGGCATTGAAAACAGCGAAAACGTGCATTACTTATGGAATGATGCGATTGATTCAAGGACACCGATTGACAAACAGATACAGCCAGAACTGATCGACACACAACTCTAAGCAAGCGTTGATCCTGGCTCAAGACTGCATAAATCCTGACCATTTTTGGCTGGAAGCGAGCCAAGAATATTGATGGAGACCAGCTTATCAGAACAGGAGAGAAGGGCCGGATGCGAACCAGGGAGCCCTTCCGGAATATCCTGACCAACCGCTTTGTAATGATCAATCCAGAATGGCATTAACTCTCCGGTATCCATATCGCGAAAGCTCATGGGGGTCTCTTCAAACAGGAAGCAGCCTTCATTAGCACTGCGAAAAGCGTGAACAATCAATTCGCTGCAGTACCAGCTCTTTTGATGGCCATCTTGAGATTGGCTGTAGTGTGGGTCATAGGGTATCGCTAACTGCCGCTCTGCAAACTCCAGAGCTGCAGACACCAAAACGGAATAACCGGCTTCCAGACGGCAGACCAGAACACACGGTCTGCCATGGTTGTCCAACACAGAGCTGCTAACAAAATCATCCAGCGATGTCTTTTTAACCTGAGGCATCACTGCCTCAATCACCATGCCATCACCGTCGTAGAGAGCCACATGGTTAATCGCTATACCGTCTCGACCCGCAAATAACCGGCTGATAACCCATTCAGCCTCTCCTCCCGCACGAAGCTGAAAAAGCAGATCTCCTGGCAAGAGGTCTTCAGTAATTACAGTGGCTGGCATTGCCTTATCCATAACATTTCCGATATCTGAGCATCATTCCGTGATAGACAGCCTTGAGCTGAAATTCCGCATGTACCCAAACTATTTAAAAGGCTGCAACTTTCGGAATGGCGGAATTTCCATAATAGAGTATAGAGTCTGTCAGGCTATTTCGTTACGTAGCAGATCAAGAACCTTGCGAGTATCCGGGCGAACACCTCGCCAGATAGAAAACTGCTCAGCAGCCTGCTCAACCAGCATGCCCAGACCATCAATAGTCTTCTTTGCACCGTACTCACGACACCAGCGGTTAAATACTGTTTCTTCAGCACCATACATCATGTCATAGCAGCAGGTGCTGTTATCAATGATGTGCTCTGGAACCGGAGGCACTTTCCCCTGAAGACTGGCAGCAGTGCCATTGATGATCAGGTCAAAGCGACCTTCTATATTTTCAAAACTGCTGGAAGAAACAGCTTCTCCGGGAAAGAGCCCAACCAAAGCTTCAGCTTTGCTTAATGTCCGGTTCGCAATCACCAGTTCAGCTGGCTGTTCGGAAAGTAATGGTTCAAGTACGCCTCTTACCGCACCACCAGCGCCAAGAACCAGTATTCTGGCACCTTTGATAGTTACACCATTATTTTCTTTAAGGTCAGCAACCAGGCCAAGCCCATCGGTATTATCACCCTGCAGTTGACCTTGATCATTCTGCCAGAGCGTATTAACAGCACCCGCTTTTTCCGCTCGCGATGTTCTTTTTTCAGCCAGTCGCCACGCCTCTTCCTTAAAAGGCACGGTGATACTTAAACCAAGATCACCATTTTCGAAAAAGTCTTTTACTGCTTTCTCAAACCCATCAGTTTCTACAAAATTGGCTGTATAGCGCAGGCTCTGACCGGTCTGATCGGCAAACAGTGTGTGTATCATAGGTGACTTACTGTGAGCAATGGGATTCCCCATTACAGCGTAACTGTCTACCGGTCCGGCCATGATCTAATCCTCTCTTATACCCAGTCTTTTGGTTTTAAAAATTCTTCATATAAGCGAGCTTCTTCAGTGCCCTGCTCTGGATTCCAGTTGTAATCCCACCGCACATGAGGAGGCAGAGACATCAGAATAGACTCTGTGCGACCGCCCGATTGCAATCCGAACAATGTTCCGCGGTCATAAACCAGGTTGAACTCAACATAACGCCCACGACGATACTCCTGAAACCGCTTGTTCTGTGCGGTATAAGGGAGAGCTTTACGACGCTGAACAATTGGCAGATAGGCATCAACGTAACTGTCACCAACAGCCTGCATAAACTCAAAGCATTGTTCAAAGGGCCATTCATTCAGGTCGTCGAAAAACAGACCACCAACCCCTCGAGGTTCGTTGCGATGCTTGAGAAAGAAATAGTCATCACACCATTTTTTATACCGTGGATAAACATCCTCACCAAAGGGCTCGCAGTTTTTTTTTGCTGTCTGGTGCCAGTGTTGACAGTCCTCTTCAAACCCATAGTAGGGTGTCAGATCATACCCGCCGCCAAACCACCAGATAGGATCTTCCCCTTCTTTATGGGCAATGAGCATTCGTACGTTGGCATGGGATGTAGGTACAAATGGGTTGTCTGGATGGATTACCAGGGAAACGCCCATGGCCTGAAAGCTCCTGCCTGCCATTTGAGGGCGATGAGCTGTGGCACTGGCTGGTAGCTGGTCCCCTTTAACATAAGAGAAATTAACACCCGCTTTTTCAAAAACCTTTCCACCTTCAAGAACCCTGGCCTTACCGCCGCCACCGCCCTTTTTTTCAGAACCAAGGTAATCCCACTGGTCTTCTCTGAAGGAGCCTTCCGTTTCTTCTGCTTCAATAGCCGTACATATTCGGTTCTGCAGTGTCAGAAGGTATTGTTTTACGAGATCAACGGATGGTTCTGACATCTTGGGACAAACCTTTTATAGATTAAGAGAGAAGCTATATTAACCTGCACGAACAAGCTCACCGGATCGCAGGTCTTGAATTTTTGATGGCGTTTTCTGCTCTCCAGTATCGCCAAGAACAATACCGTCGAGTAGTACGCCAAACTCTTCCTCAACCCCTGAGAAAGTTAACAGTGGCTCTTTGCCTGCAAGGTTTGCAGAGGTAGAAACAATCGGGTGTCCTGTTGCTTCACAGAGCGCTTTTACCCGGGGGTGAGCACTGATACGCACAGCAACTGTGTCAAACTGCCCTCTGACCCATTCTGGCGCCCAGCCATCAGGATCGGGGATAAGCCAGGTATAAGGACCTGGCCATGTAGACTTCAGCCGGGCTCTTTCCTCTGGAGAAAGAGGGTCAAGCAGTGGTGTAAACTGATCTTCTGAAGACCCTATCAGTATCACGCCCTTCTCAACGGGCCGCTGCTTGATTTCAAGAATCCGATACACTGCCTGCCGGTTCCATGGGTCACACCCCAGTCCCCAGACTGCTTCGGTAGGATAAGCAATAACGCCTCCATTTCTGATTGCCTTGGCAGCTTGACTAACATCCATCATTCAAAAACTTCTCTTAAGGATAAGCCTCAATGGTTTAACTGCTATCAAAATCGCAACAAATGGCCTGACCATCAGTATTCTCCGAAATATGATCGGTAAGGCTCGCTAGTCTAGCAAGAGAAGTTCAGAAGCAACAGTTAGACGGCAAAGACCTTTTTTTAAGAAATGGCTAGCCCAGGCGGATAAAACCACCCGGTGTTGACTCAATGACGCCATCAAGCTCCATTTCAGTAAGAACCACTGATAACTCATCAGAAGGGACGCCAGATAAAGCACTGATATGGTCAGCACTGACCACATCAAAACCCATAACTTCGATGACTTTCAGTCGCAGCGGGTCGGTTTCTTTTCGAGAGGAAGTAGAAGGTGAAAATTCATTCATAACGCCATGCAGCAGTGGTGCCAGCTCAATCAATACATCATCGGGACTTTCAACCAGCACAGCCCCTTCACGAATGAGCTTATGACACCCTCGACTCAATGGATTCAGCACCGAGCCCGGTATGGCAAATACCTCACGCCCCTGCTCTGCAGCCAGTCTCGCAGAGATCAATGAGCCACTTTCAAGGGCGGCTTCAACCACCATTACCCCCAGTGACAGACCCGATAAAATACGATTCCTGCGTGGGAAGTTACCCGCAAATGGTTTGGTACCTAAAGGAAACTCACTGACCAGTGCTCCATGGCAGGCAATAAGCTGATAGAGATCTTTATGTCGAGCAGGGTAAATCTGATCGACTCCAGTGCCCAGAACAGCAACGGTTCCACCGTAACACCCAAGGGCACCCTGATGTGCTGCAGCATCAATACCAAGAGCCATACCGCTGGTAATAACCAGTCCACTTCTGGACAAGTGCTCACTAAACTCCTGAGCAACCCTGCGCCCATTAGGGGTTGGTCTACGACTACCAACAACACCCAGTTGAGGTTCACTGATCAGACGTTTATTTCCAACGACATAGAGCACAACCGGTGCATCGGGAAGTTCCTTCAGTGCTTTTGGGTAAAGCGGTGAGTCTGGCGTTAAAACTGCGTGAGCCTCGCTGGATTGAAGCCAGGTCCGGGTCAGATTCAGTTGTTTTTGTATAACAGGGTCACGAGGTGCATTGACCAGCAAGTGAGCTAAATTAGCTGGCATGATTGTTTTCAGTTCATCCAGAGAAGAAGCGAAGAGTTGTCCAGGGTGATTAAACCTTTCGATAAGCTGACCAGACTTGACAGGGCCCAAACCGGGGATCAGAGAAAGTGTCAACCAGGGAACCAGTTGCAGCCAATCCTTCTGGCTTGTATCAGTGTATATCATTGAATTCTCATTCCGGAGTTATGTGGCTTATTCTGGTTATTGTCAGCTTTTGCCGAAATAAGCCACACATTCAATAAAGCACCCTGTAGAACACCCGGATTATCAATTGATATCCTCGTTCAGGTATTCATTTATGGTTGTGGACTTTTGAGGATATAGCCAACTTCAATATCCTCTTTTGCTGATAGCACAATACCATAGCTCATTTTTTCAAAAGGTCGATAAATCATCACCAGACCGACCCTTTCTGATGGCAGGGAAACCTCTTCATTGGTAAAAGGGTCAAACGCTTTCTCTGCCTGTCGGTACACAGCCAGGACATCACCCTGCCGAAGGCTCTCTCTCTCTCCCTTGTTGATGACCACTGTATCAAACTTGGAAATCTTTTTAGCGTCGTTAAGGTTAGCCGTGACAATACCTTCCAGAGGCGCATCCGGTGCTCTCGGGAAAAAGGTCGTTACCAGCCCACTGGCGTCCTGCTTAACCAGTCGGTCTCCTGGCTTCAACTCCATTTTGCTTTCCTGGATAACCATAGAGGCAACATCCTCTCTGACCCGGCTCAAATTGATAGCCCCAACGTCAATACCGATAAGCCCAAGCAGCTCATCTGTTTCCGGATCGACAATCTGCCCACCACGGCGAACAATATCAAACCGGATGTTCTGACCTGTAAAATTTCCTCGAGCATAGACTTTATCACCGGTTGCCGAAGCCAGCTTTCCATCTTTGGCCGCAAAAACATAAGGTGCGTTATTCAGCTGCTCTTCACTTGAGAAAACATGCCCACCCTTCAAGTAACTGTGTACTGCACTCAATGGTATGGCGGGAATAGCCGACTCACCGGGCATCACCCGAATTTTCGGACTCAGCTTAATGGTTCTTCCGGTATCACCACGACTGGAGATCGTCAGCCTTGGTTGACCATTGATGTACACCAGACTGACGATATCTCCCGGATAAATCAGGTGAGGGTTTTTAATCTGCGGGTTGGCATGCCAGATTTCCGGCCACAACCATGGGCTGTCCAGAAATGTAGTGGATATATCCCACAAGGTATCGCCTTTCTCGACAGTATATCTGCTGGGGGAATCCGACTTTATCGGGCTATCGTATGCCAGACCCAGTGTGGACATACAGAGCAGGATTCCTGCCAGAGCAAAGCGTCTCATTATCGTCCCGATCCCTTGAATAGTTTTTAGTGTAAAGCCTTGAGCCGGTAAAAATTTCTGAGAAAATGCAATTTTTACGTCTCTTCAAACCAGTTTAAGAAGAGTAACCGCATTTCCATTGTAAATGCCTCTATCAGAACAGTGTACCAACCGCCTCCAGTTTTGAGCAATCGGCTCTCTTTTAGTTCTCGGCTTTACTACCCAATTCTCAAGATCAGGTCACATAATAGCCCTCTTCAGAGACCAATCAGCACTCTAGATCATGGCTACTATTAGATCCCATCACCAGAGTTTCCACCTGGTGGATCAAGGAGCCGTTTTGAAACAGAAACACCTGACACTGTTGTTTGTCATTACTGCGACTGTTATCAGCTTGCACAGCGTGAAAGCTGATGAAAAAGCCCCTCCCATTAATAAGCACCATGGTTTATCAAGGTTTGATGACCTTAAATACCCAGAGGACTTCCAACACTTCAACTATGTAAACCCCAATGCCCTAAGGGTGGAAAAATCAAAATTGCCGCGATAGACATTTTCGATACACTCAACCCTTACACGCAAACAGGCACTCATATTTCTCAGATTCCCCCACTTAATTTTTTTACGCTGGGGTTTCTGGGGTTAAATGAACCCCTGATGATGGGGACTGGCGCTTATAGCCCTACAGGTGATGAGTCAAAATCAGCTTATGGGTTGATTGCCGAATCCGTAGAGTACCCAGATGATAATCAGTGGATTACCTTTAACCTGCGCCCTGAAGCTCGGTTTCACGATGGAAAACCAATAACAGCAGACGATGTCGAGATCTCCTTTAACTACCTCAAAAAAAGGGCCCCATCAGGTATCAGGTTCAGCTTAAACCCGTTGATCGGGTAGAAGTGCTCAACAAACACAAAATCCGCTTTCACTTCAGCGAATCCGGAAATAGAGACCAGCTTTTTTGTGCCGCAGAGTTACCCGTCTTACCCGCTCACTACTGGCATAATCAGCACAATGAAAAGTCGAAGCTGACGCCCCCCCTGGGAAGCGGACCTTATAAGATAACTCATGTCGAGCCGGGCTCATCGGTTACCTTTACCAGGGTTGATGACTACTGGGGTAAAGAACTATCAATAAATCGGGGGAAATATAATTTCGATCAGGTCACCGTCTATTTCTACCAGGATATAACCATTGCCTTTGAAGCCTTTAAAGCAGGCGTTCTGACCATCTACTTTGAGCCTATCTCTAAAAACTGGGCAAAAGCTTATAACTTCCCCGGTATCTCTTCGGGAAAAATCAAAAAAGTAGAAATCCCGACAAAAATGATTATTGTTTGATACCATTGGCAATGCCTATCCATTAGGACTCTCTCTTGGCAGTGAGCTTTTCCGATATTTTCATTCCAGTAATGCGGATATACCCGACACTCAAAACCTGGCTGGAATAAAAAACCCGGTGGTTGATGCTCTTTTAGAGAAGATCCCCAATACAAAGACCCAACAGGAACTAGAGTCCATTATCCATTGTCTGGACAGAGTTCTGCTCTGGAACCACTATGGCATCCCATTGTGGTATTTCGGGAAAGTCAGAGTTGCCCACCAAAGCAATATCAAGCGTCCGGAAACAGAAACTGACTATCCGATGATAATCAATACCTGGTGGCAGGCTGAATAAGCCCGATTCAGCAACGATGCTAGGTACAGGCTAAAATTGCAGATATACTGAGAAGTTACTAAACCTCTTTATTCGTTAATTCTGTCAACCTGAGATCACTGATGGCTCTACTGGAAATTCTTGAATACCCTGACCCCAGACTTCGCACAGTTGCCAGGCCGGTAGCAGAGGTCAATGACGAGATTCGCCGTATCGTTGATGACATGCTGGAAACCATGTATGACGCCAGCGGCGTCGGTCTGGCTGCAACACAGGTGAATGTTCACCAGCGCATTGTGGTCATGGATCTTTCGGAAGAAAGCAATGAGCCAGTAGTGCTTATCAATCCCAGCTATGAGCCCATTGGGGATGAAAAATCAGATTTTCAGGAAGGCTGTCTGTCAGTACCCGGTTTTTATGAACTGTTGGATCGTTATGCTCAAGTACGACTCACAGCTTTGGATCGCGACGGTAATGAGTACACCCAGGATTATGACGGGCTTGCTGCTGTCTGTGTTCAGCACGAGCTGGATCATCTGGAAGGTAAACTTTTCATAGATACCCTTTCCCGCCTGAAACAGGATCGTATCAAGAAAAAGCTTGGCAAAAGAAAGAACTGAACAAAACCAGGCCTGTCAGGTTCTATAGCCATTAAGGTTATCAGCAGAACCTGAAACAACCCCATTTAGATAAACGGTGTATTAAATACACCGTTATCGACAACTTTCTGATACATTGCCTCCTATGAAAAGCCTTCGAATTATCTTTGCCGGAACGCCTGAGTTTGCCAGTGCTCACCTTCAGGCCATGCTTGATAGTCAGCATCAGGTTATTGCAGTTTATACTCAGCCAGACCGTCCCGCAGGCCGTGGTCAGAAACTGATGCCGTCACCGGTCAAATCACTGGCTGCCCAGCATAATATTCCTGTTTACCAGCCCAAATCACTGCGCAATGAAGAAGCCCAGCAGGAACTCGCATCCCTTAATGCTGACTTAATGGTCGTTGTTGCTTATGGACTGATTCTTCCACAGGTCGTTCTGGACACACCGGAGCTGGGCTGTATTAATGTTCATGGCTCTATTTTGCCAAGATGGCGAGGTGCAGCCCCCATCCAGCGTGCAATAGAAGCAGGAGACACCGAGTCAGGTGTTACCATTATGCAGATGGATGCCGGACTGGATACTGGCGACATGCTGCTTAAGGCTTTTTGCCCGATTCATCCCGATGATACAGCTTCACAACTGCACGATCGCTTGATTGCAGTGGGCAAACCCGCACTTATTCAAGCGCTTGATGCCATAGCCTCTAACCAACTCCAACCAGAAAAACAAGACGACAGTCAGGCTTGTTATGCTCATAAGATGAGCAAAGAGGAAGCGATGCTGGGCTGGCAGAGGTCTGCACAGGCTCTGGACCGGCAAATTCGTGCCTTTAATCCATGGCCTGTAGCCATCACTTCTCTGGATGACACCAATATCCGGGTCTGGGAAGCAATCGCATTGGAAGAGCGTTCCAAAGAACAGCCCGGAACCCTGATCAGGGCGGATAAAGGTGGACTGGATATTGCCTGCAGTGAAGGTACCCTTCGAATAAAACGACTGCAATTGGCAGGAAGCCGTGCAATGACTGTTCAGGAGCTGTTGAACAGCAAAAAAGCAATGTTCAGCGCCGGTAAACAATTCAGTTAGGCTACTTTTTTACAAGCTATGGCTAAACAATCCTCAGTTCGACAACTGGCAGCCCGGGCGATTACCCGGGTCACCATGGGAGAATCTCTCAGTGGTGTTCTGCCTCCCTTGCAGGAAAAGCTGTCCAAAAAAGATCAGCCGCTACTGGCGGAACTCTGCTACGGAACGCTTCGTTATTACCATCGGCTGGATGCCTGGCTGAAGTTTCTTACGGAAAAGCCTCTGAAAGAAAAAGAGCAGGATATTCATAACCTGGTTTTAGTAGGACTCTACCAGCTGTTTTACACCCGAATCCCCCCCCATGCAGCCATTGGAGAAACGGTTCAGGCAACCCGCTCCATGGGCAAAGCCTGGGCCAGAGGCCTGGTCAATGGCATTCTCAGAAATGCCCAGCGCCGATTTGAAGAACTTAATGAACTGGAAGAACGCAGTCCTGTCTGTGGCTTTTCACACCCAAAATGGCTGATCAATGCCATCAAAAGAGCCTGGCCAGAAGATTATCAGTCTATTCTCTCTGCCAATAACCAGCCTCCCCCGATGACCCTTCGGGTCAATGAACAGAAAATCCAGCCATCCAGATATCTGAAAAAACTGCTGGATGAGTGTATTCAGGCCCGGCAGTCTCAAGTTGCACCACAGGCAATCACCCTTAGCAAGCCAATCGCTGTCGATAAGCTCCCCATGTTTCGTGATGGAGCAGCCAGTGTTCAGGATGAGTCTGCGCAACTGGCAGCCACATTAATTCAAGCTAAACCTGGCGATCATATTCTGGATGCCTGCTGTGCTCCTGGCGGCAAGACCTGTCATCTACTGGAACTCAACAAAGAAATTACCGTTGATGCCCTTGATACAGACAATGTACGACTGGAAAGAGTGGGCGAAAACCTGCAAAGACTGGGGCTCACCGCCAATGTACTCTGTGGTGATGCCACGGAACCAAAAAGCTGGTTCCCGGGAAAACCTTATGAACATATCCTTCTGGATGCCCCCTGCTCTGCGACAGGTGTAATTAGACGGCACCCGGATATCAAACTGCTGAGAAAAGCAGAAGATATTGAAGCCCTGGCTCAGCTACAACAGAAAATACTTCAGGCAATCTGGCCTTTATTAAAACCCGGCGGCACATTGCTTTACGCAACGTGTTCAATCATGCCACAGGAAAACCATCTACAGATTGAACACTTCCTTTGCGCAACGCCTGATGCAAAGCTGCTACCCATCGAAGGCCAATGGGGCCATGATACAGGGTTTGGCAAACAGCTCTTTCCAGGCGCCAGCAGCCACCTCAATAGGGGTGACGGCTTCTTTTATAGCCTGATGACAAAAACGGAAAATCAATGAAAATCATCATTCTCGGTGCTGGCCAGGTCGGTGGCACACTGGCAGAAAATCTCGCCAATGAGGAAAATGACATTACGGTAGTCGATACCAATGCCTCACGACTCAGAGAGTTGCAGGATAAGATTGATATCCGGACCATTCAGGGCAAGGCTTCGTTTCCGGGGGTTTTAAAACAGGCCGGTGCTGATGAAGCGGACATGCTGGTTGCTGTAACTAACAGTGATGAAGTCAATATGGTCGCCTGCCAGATTGCCTACACCCTGTTTCACACACCGTCCAAGATTGCCCGTATTCGCCAGGCTGCCTACCTGAAAAATGAGAGTTTGTTTGCCAATGCCGCAATGCCTGTGGACGTACTGATCAGTCCCGAGCAAGTGGTTACCAACTACGTCAAGCGTCTTCTGGAACGTCCGGGAGCGCTTCAGGTTCTTGATTTTGCTGATGGGCGGGTACAGCTGGTTGCCATGAAAGCCTATTATGGCGGTCCTCTGGTGGGTCACGAGCTTCGTTATATTCGGGAACATATGCCTGATGTAGATACCCGGGTTGCCGCCATTTTCCGCCGGGGAAATGCCATCATGCCGAAAGGCACCACGGTAATAGAGGTGGATGATGAGGTCTTTTTCATTGCAGCCCGGAAAGATATCCGTGCGGTGATGAGTGAACTCCAGCGGCTGGACGATGACTATAAGCGCATTATTATTGCTGGCGGTGGCAACATCGGACTGCGCCTGGCCCAGGCAGTAGAAGACCAATACAAGGTCAAAATCATTGAGCATGATATGGAACGGTGTCAGTTCCTGTCAGAGACGCTGACTAAAGCCATGGTCTTCTGTGGTAATGCCTCCGATAAAGAGCTACTGATCAGTGAAAACATTGAAGAGACGGATATCTTCTGCGCCCTGACCAATGATGATGAAGCCAACGTCATGTCATCCATGCTGGCCAAACGGCTCGGTGCCCGAAAAGTCATGGCACTGATTAATAACCCGGCTTATGTAGACCTGGTTCAAGGTGGTGAAATCGACATCGCTATCTCTCCTCAGCTGGCCACTATTGGCAGCTTGCTGAAGCATGTTAGACGCGGAGATATAGTGAACGTTCACTCACTTCGCAGAGGCGCAGCAGAAGCTATTGAAGCTATTGCTCACGGTGATGAACAAAGCTCTAAAGTTGTGGGTAAAACCATTCAGGAAGTAGAGTTACCTCAAGGTACGACGATTGGCGCCATTGTTCGTGATGATCAGGTACTCATTGCTCACGACTCTACCCGTATTGAGTCCGGTGACCATGTCATCCTTTTCTTGACCAATAAGCGGAAAATCCGAGAAGTAGAACAGTTATTTCAGGTAGGACTTGGGTTCTTCTAAAATGCAAAACCAGCTTCCTTCTTCTCTGAAGTTGGAAGCCCACTTTTCCAAATCATGTCAATGATCTGAAGCAAGCTTCAGGGCTTTATTTTTCCCATGGATTGGGAGTAACCTGCTACTGCATAAAATCAGAATTTCTTATAGCCATTATAAGAATTCACCATGGCAGGTTATTCAAACAGACCGGATGCGACAGGAGCACCATGCAGTTTCAGGTTATTTTTCCCATTTTGGGAATTTTGTTAATTTTATTCAGCACGTCCAGCCTTCCTCCGATCGTTGTTGCACTGCTTTATCAAGAGCAGGAAACTTCCATATTCATCTATACCTTCCTGCTGACATTACTGCTGGGCGTTCTCCTCTGGTTTCCTTTTCGACATATCAAAGATGAGTTGCGTACCCGTGAAGGGTTTCTGGTTACCGCCCTGTTCTGGATTGTTCTGGGATCCGTAGGGTCTCTGCCATTTCTATTAATGGAAAGCCCGACACTCAGTATTACCGATGCACTGTTTGAATCCATGTCAGGCTTAACAACAACGGGGGCAACCATTCTGACCGGTATTGAGCACCTGCCCCGCTCTATTCTATTTTACCGCCAGCAACTGCAATGGCTTGGAGGCATGGGGATCATTGTGCTGGCAGTCGCTATTTTACCGATGCTGGGTATCGGAGGAATGCAACTGTATCGAACAGAGGCCCCTGGCCCGGTCAAAGATTCAAAACTGACGCCCAGAATTACAGAGACAGCGAAAGCACTCTGGTTTCTCTATCTTTTTCTAACCGCCGCCTGCGCCCTGGCGTACTGGTTAGCGGGGATGAGCCTGTTTGATGCGATCTGTCACAGCTTTACCACCATTGCCATTGGCGGTTTTTCGACCTATGACGGAAGTATGGGACACTTCAACTCCCCCATGATTATCTCTGTCACCATCTTTTTTATGCTGATTGCCGGCATCAATTTTGCCCTGCATTTTACTGCCTGGCGACATAAGTCACTGACTCACTATATTCAGGATCCGGAAGTTAAATGGTTTCTCACCATTCTGGGCGTTGTTGGGGCTATAACCGTTGCCACACTCTACCTTTCTGAGACGTATTCTCTCAGCAAGTCATTCCGTTACGGTTTGTTTGAGGTGGTATCAGTAGCCACAACCACCGGCTATACCTCATCCTCCAGCTTTTCAGCATGGCCAATGTTTCTGCCCCTGCTGTTGTTTTTCACCAGCTTTATGGGGGGGTGTGCAGGATCAACCGCCGGAGGCATGAAAGTCATCAGGGTTGTTCTGATTGCCAAGCAGGGAATGAGAGAACTTCGTCGTTTAGTTCATCCCAATGCCGTATTCACCATCAAGATCGGTGGCAAACCAGTAAGCCCAAGAGTCGGTGAAGCAGTGTGGGGTTTCTTTGCAACGTATATTCTGATGTTTGTGCTTCTCTTTCTGGCACTGCTGGCAACAGGCCTGGATTTTACCACCGCATTCTCTACGATCGCTTCCTGTCTGAATAACCTTGGACCGGCTCTTGGTGAAGCAGCGTTCAGTTACCAGAGCCTGCCCGATGCAGCAAAATGGATTCTCGCTTTTGCCATGCTACTTGGCCGGTTGGAAATTTTTACACTACTTGTGTTGTTTACTCCGACCTTCTGGCGCTACTGAGAAACGGGGTAACAGGGTGAGGATGGCATCACATACTCATCCCTCTCCCTTTCCGATACATGGCCACCGCCAAAATACCAAAAGCAACATTCATGGCCAGGGTAAACAGCATCCCACTTCCCGACTTCATCGCAATCACATTACTGCGAACCAGGTAAACGGAGGACGCCTGAAGAACACCATCAATAATCAGGCAGGAAAGAATAATCCCCAGCGACAATACGACAGTACTCTTAACAGTGGTTTTTATGCCGTAATAGCCTGCTGTCACTTTCAACATGGGAAAGGTCAGCAGGGCCGCCAGAAGAAAAGCCATCACACCTCCGGATGAAACACCGTTCCACCACATGACGGCTGCCAGCGACACATTGCCAATAGAGCAGCCAAAGGTAATGATGGTAACGATAATGCCCATCACCGCGTTCCAGAACCATGCCATTACACCATGGTCCTGATAGCTCCAGAAAATGACATCCCACCATGCTGGCGGCATAAATACACTGACGGCAGATGCCACAGTAAAACCGATCAGGATGTCTTTACGGGTCATATCCAGATCACTGCGAAAGTAATCGCAGGCCGCCTGCCAGCGGTTCTTTTCTTCCATGTTCTCAGCTTCGTTCCTTTCTTGTATTTCTGGCGGTGGCATCGTAAACGCGATACTCAGCAGATAACTCAACACCAGAAAGATCAGTGCCGCAACGACCATAACCTGAAGAAACACCGGACCAAGAAAGCCATAAACCGCTATCAGCATGGTGATACCAATATTGGTGCTGGCAATCATATAAGCCAGCGTATTCCCCCAACTGGCCCCTTTCAGCCGCAAGGTATGCCCCATACCAATAGTGGCGTAATTACAGACGGATGATACGGCACCAAACGCCGTTGCAATCAGCGCACTGACTGCATTGTTTTGCCCCAGCCTGTTCATGATGGTTTCACTGGAGACATAACTCCGAATAAAAGCGGATAAAGAAAAGCCAAATGCCAGCGGCCAGATCATGTGCCACACCAGCATGGCCAATGTATACAAAAAATCGATGATGATCATAAGGGGAGAATCTTCTGTTCAAACCATGGTGACATTATAGTTATCCATAATGCTTACCCACATTTTTCACAAGTTATCCACAGCTTAAACTTAACCGCACAAACCGGTATAATCCCTTTCTATTTTTACAATCGTACCCTGTGAGAGTTCACTCACAGGGAAATCTACGCCAGGCACGTTAACTGGTCATCCATAATTGCTCGCAATATAAAGCTCAATGCTTAAAAAACGACCAGTTTGCATATGAGCCTCTAAGAGGTAGAAAAGTGACTTCCCAGAGCACGCCAGATATCAATACATTTCAGGGCCTGATTCTCGCCCTTCAACAATTCTGGGCCCAACAGGGCTGCGTTATCATGCAACCACTGGACATGGAAGTGGGGGCCGGTACTTTCCATCCTGCTACATTCCTGCGAGCCATTGGCCCGGAAAACTGGAACGCTGCCTACGTTCAGCCAAGCCGTCGTCCAACAGATGGCCGTTACGGTGAAAACCCGAACCGTCTCCAGCATTACTACCAGTTCCAGGTGGTCATGAAACCTTCTCCCGATAATATCCAGGAGCTTTACCTGGACTCTCTTCGTCAACTGGGCGTTGATCCACTGGTTCATGACATCCGCTTTGTAGAAGACAACTGGGAGTCCCCAACACTGGGTGCCTGGGGTCTGGGCTGGGAAGTATGGATGAATGGTATGGAAGTCACCCAGTTCACTTACTTCCAGCAGGTTGGTGGCATTGAATGTTATCCAGTCACCGGCGAGATCACCTACGGTCTTGAGCGCCTGGCAATGTACATTCAGGGTGTGGATAACGTTTACGACCTGATCTGGACTGTTGGACCACAAGGGCCGGTGACTTATGGCGATGTCTTTCATCAGCAGGAAGTTGAAATGTCTACCTTCAACTTCGAGCATGCAGACACTGAAACACTATTCAAGCAATTTGACTTTTTTGAACGTGAATCTCAGAAGCTGGTTGAAACCGGACTGCCTCTCCCAGCTTATGAGTACGTTTTAAAAGCGTCACACACCTTTAACCTGCTGGATGCCCGTCACGCTATCTCGGTCACGGAGCGCCAGCGTTTCATCCTGCGAGTCAGAACCCTGGCAAGAGCGGTGGCCAAAGCTTACTTTGATAAGCGTCACGAACTTGGCTTTCCTCTTGCTGAGGAAAGTATTCGTAATGAAGTTCTGGCTCAGCTCGCAAAAGAAAGCGCGCAGGAGGAAAAATAATGAGTACGTCGCTTAATAAAGAACTTAAAGAAGATTTCCTGATCGAGCTGGGAAGTGAAGAGCTCCCACCAAAGGCGTTAAACAGCCTGTCTGAAGCATTTACCCAAGGTATTATTTCTGGCCTTGAAAAAGCCCAGATTACATTTTCCGGTTACGAATCGTTTGCCGCTCCACGCCGTCTGGCTCTGTTAATCAATGGTCTGGATACTGCACAGCCTGATCAGAAACTTGAGCGCAAGGGGCCGACTGTAAAAGCAGCTTACGACGCTGAAGGTAACCCAAGTAAAGCTGCTCTTGGTTTTGCCCGCTCTAACGGTGTTAATTTTGAAGACCTTGAACAGGAAGAAACACCAAAAGGTGCCTGGCTGGTCTATCGCTCGGTCAAACAGGGTGAAGCAACCCGCGACTTACTGCCGGAAATTATTACTCAATCCCTGAACAACCTGCCCATTCCAAAGCGTATGCGCTGGGGTGCCAGTCGTACCGAGTTTGTGCGTCCGGTTCACTGGCTGCTGATGCTTCAGGGCAACCTTCCAGACAAGAATGTTATCGATTGTGAAATCCTTGGCCTGAAAGCAGGCAACACAACCCGTGGTCACCGTTTCCACGCCAATAAGGAAATTGTAATCAACAATCCAGCTGATTACGCAAAAGTACTCCTCGAGCAGGGAAAGGTCATCGCCAGCTTTAGTACTCGGCGGGAAATTATTCGCGAGCAGGTTGAGAAAGTAGCGACTTCCATTAATGGTTATTCAGTGATTGACCCTGAACTTCTGGACGAAGTTACCGCTCTCAACGAGTGGCCAGTCGCACTTTCCGGTCGCTTTGGTGATGAGTTTCTTTCTGTACCATCAGAAGCACTGATTTCCTCCATGAAAGGGCATCAGAAATACTTTCACGTTGTCGACGGTGAAGACAAACTGCTTCCTCACTTTATCACTGTCGCTAATATTGAAAGTACTGAACCTCGACACGTTGTTGAAGGAAATGAAAAAGTCATTCGCCCTCGTCTGGCGGATGCTAAATTCTTCTATGATACTGATCGCAAGCAGACTCAGGATGATCGTCGCGAGAAGTTAAAGTCGATTGTTTTTCAGGCTCAGCTTGGGTCTGTATTTGACAAGACAGAACGTATTGCACGACTGGCAGCTTATATTGCCCAGGCAGAAAGTAGTGATGCAAAACTGGCTGAACGTGCCGGACAATTATGCAAGTCCGACCTGGTATCTGAAATGGTTCTGGAGTTTCCGGAACTTCAGGGCATTATGGGACAGTACTACGCGGATAATGACGGTGAAAATCCGGAAGTCAGCAAAACCCTGCATGAACAATACATGCCTCGTTTTGCCGGCGATCAGTTACCGTCGAGTCTGACAGGCTGTGCTGTTGCTATCGCAGATAAGGTGGATACTATTACCGGTATTTTTGGTATTGACCAGCTCCCAACCGGTAGCAAGGATCCTTTTGCCTTACGTCGCGCCAGCATTGGCGTGCTTCGAATCATTGTTGAGAAAAAGCTCAACCTTGATCTGGAAGCACTGATTGAGCAAGCAATTCTCGGCTACCAGGAGCAAGGCGTTTCCCTTCCTGCTCAAGATCGCATTAATACGACAGTTGTTAACTATATGTTAGAACGTTTTGATGCAGCCTATCAGGAAGAAGGTATCGCTGTGGAAGTTATCAACTCAGTCAAAGCTCTGCGTCCTACCCGTCCTCTGGACTTCGACCTTCGTATCAAAGCGATTACCCGCTTTAATGCCATGGATGAAGCTGATGCACTGGCTTCTGCTAACAAGCGTGTTTCCAACATTCTTGCTAAAGCCGGAGATATTGTTATTCCAGATACACTTGATGAGACGCTACTGACTGAAGCCGCAGAGATTGAGCTGGCAAAAGTTGTCTTTAATAAGAAGCAGGAAATCGCGCCAGCACTTGCAGAGGGCCGTTATGCACTCGCTATGGAAAGTCTGGCAGCACTGAAAGAACCGGTAGATATGTTCTTTGACCAGGTTCTTGTTAACGCAGAAGAAGAAGCTATTCGTTTGAACCGTTATGCACTGCTTAAACAGCTGCGTAGTCTGTTCCTCCATGTGGCTGATATCTCTTTGTTACAGAAATCCTGAGAATGACCTGTTAAAGTGCGGCTCCTGCCGCACTTTTTTTATGTAATGAATGTCACATACTTTTGCATTCCAGTTATGTGAAGTGATTTTCATAAAACTTGTTTTTATCATGCATATTTGAGAGCACTATCAACCACTATGACTAAGCTGGTTATTCTGGACAGGGACGGCGTCATTAACGAGGACTCAGACCACTATATTCGGTCTGCAGATGAGTGGCTTCCTATTCCGGGAAGTATTGAAGCAATCGCCCGTCTGACTAAGGCAGGTTATAAGGTAGTCGTCGCTACAAACCAGTCTGGACTTGCCCGTGGTTATTTCACACTGAAAGAACTGGATGCTATGCATGATAAGTTATCAAATTTAGTCCAGTTACAGGGAGGCAGGGTTGATGGTATCTATTATTGTCCTCACGGCCCGGATGATAACTGTCAATGCAGAAAACCAAGGACGGGGTTGATTGATCAGATTTTCATGAACTTCGATGCAGAGCCTGATCAAACCTGGCTGATCGGTGATTCACTAAGAGATTTGCAGGCTGGAAACGATAGTGGTTGCAAAGTAGCCCTGGTTCTGACTGGTAAAGGGGTTAACACTCAAGCTAAACTGATTAATCATCCTGAAGAACTATCCGGTACCAGGGATGTACCTGTTTATAATAATCTGAACAGCTTTGTAGAAAAACTACTCTCAGAGGGATTTTGATGTTGTCCGGTGTCGGCTCTTCAATTACGTCTATTTTATTTCATATCATTTCTATAATAAGAACCACTGTCTTTTATTTTAGCTTTGCTCTATGGACAGCTTTGTGGTCTACAGTAATGATCCTTTTCATCTACCCATTTCGCTTCAGACTTCGCCATCGCGTATTTGTAAAAACCTGGGCTATTGTATCAGTTTATCTTTGTCGTTTAATCTGCGGTGTACGATGGAATGTTACAGGCAGGGAAAATATACCTTCCACACCTTGTGTCATCATCAGTAACCACCAGAGTACCTGGGAAACTTTTTTCCTTCAGACACTGCTGACACCTCAGACACAAGTGATTAAACAAGAGTTACTGAGGATCCCTTTTTTTGGCTGGGCTTTCAAACAGATCAAACCAATAGCTATCAGCCGTAAGGATGTCAGGCAAGCATTGCAACAGGTAAGAGATCAGGGGAAAGCAGCGCTTGAGCATAATGTCTGGGTGCTTATATTTCCCGAAGGAACCCGAACAAAACCAGGGGAGCCTGGAAAGTTTTCACGAGGCGGAGCCGGGCTGGCTAAGGCTGCAGAAGTTGATATTTTGCCCATCGCTCACAATGCAGGAAGTTTCTGGCCAAATGATGGCTGGTTGAAAAAGCCGGGTACTATCCAGATAGAGATTGGACCAGTGGTTAAAACTGAAAAGCTGTCTGTTGCAGAAGCAAATGACGCTGCTCGTAGCTGGATTGCCAGCTCACTCAACAAGATGAATTAATTCGTTTTAATAGATAAAAAAGAGGCCGGTTTTTAACCGGCCTCTTTTTTTATTCCATATATTTTTCGATTAGCTGAATCATTATATGTATAGCTTTAATATGAACCTCCTGAATCCGGTCAGCATAACCAAAGTGCGGAACTCGAATTTCAACATCGGCCGTCCCCGCCATTTTGCCGCCATCTTTACCAGAGAGCAGAATAACTCTCATGCCTTTAGCTCTAGCGGACTCGACAGCTTTAATGATATTCCCAGAATTGCCACTGGTGCTGATTCCGAGCAGAACATCCCCTTCCCTGCCAACCGCTTCAACATATCGAGAAAAGACATAGTCATAACCAAAATCATTGGATACACAGGAAATATGGCTTGGGTCTGAAATAGCAATGGCTGCATAGCCTGGACGATTCTCACGAAAGCGACCGGTCAACTCCTCAGCAAAATGCATGGCATCACAGTGAGAACCACCATTACCACAGGAAAGTACCTTACCGCCTGCTTTAAAACTCTCTGATAAAAGCTGAGCAGCAAGATCAATAGATTCAAGATTGGCCTCATCATCCAGGAACCGGTTCAGCACTTCAGCCGCTTCTTCCAACTCCTGTCGAATAATTGCTTTAAATTCTGAAGACCTTTCTGTAGACATGGCAAACACCTGAATAGCAAAAAAGAAGGCTGAAAAAGTGCCGGAAATATCCAGCACTCTACTTGGATTGATTAGATATCGAGGTTCGCAACATTGAGTGCATTACTTTCGATAAACTCTCTACGAGGCTCTACATGATCGCCCATCAGAGTATTGAATATCTGGTCTGCAGCAATGGCATCTTCTATGGTTACCTTGAGCATTCGTCGAACATCCGGATCCATCGTTGTTTCCCACAGCTGATCCGGATTCATCTCACCCAGCCCCTTATAACGCTGGATATAGTGACGCTTGGTTGACTCAGTCATCAGCCATTCAAGGGCTTCTTCAAAGGATGAAACGTCACGCTTGCGCTCACCTTTCTGAACAAAAGCGCCCTCTTCAATCAGTCCTTGCAACTGATTCCCGAGGGAAACAATCTTTCCATAATTGGCAGATGAGAAGAAGTCCACATTCCAACGATAGTGACTATCGACACCATGGGCGATAATCGTCACTTTAGGTAACCAGACATTGAGTTCCTTATCTTCCTCTACAGAGAACGTCATGGTGCTACCAGCCGCCTTTAAGTCCTCAATTCGATTACTCAGTTGAGCTACCCAGACTTCCATTGTGCTTTTGTCAGCTAAGCTCTCAGCAGTCACTGCCGGCATGTAGATCATTTCACGAAGTACTGAGACCGGATAAATACGGGACAGTTTATCGGCGACCTTATGCACTTCTCTGAACGCTTTCACCAGGTCTTCAAGCGGCTGATCAGCAATCCCCGGCGCATTCTCATTGACATGCAGACTGGCATTTTCCAGTGCAGACTGGGTTAGGTAACCATCCAGTGCGCCATCATCCTTCAGATACTGCTCCTGCTTGCCGCGCTTAACCTTATACAGCGGAGGCTGAGCAATATAGATGTAGCCATTCTCAATCAGCTCAGGCATCTGACGGAAGAAGAACGTCAGCAAAAGTGTACGAATGTGAGATCCATCCACATCCGCATCGGTCATGATAATGATGTTATGGTAACGGAGCTTTTCAATATTGAACTCTGTACGACCAATACCACAACCCAATGCAGTAATCAGGGTTCCAACTTCCTGAGAGGAAAGCATCTTATCAAAACGCGCTTTCTCAACGTTCAGGATTTTACCCTTGAGCGGCAGGATCGCCTGAGTTTTGCGGTTACGGCCCTGCTTGGCTGATCCACCCGCAGAGTCACCCTCCACTATGTAGAGTTCAGAAAGCGCTGGGTCTTTTTCCTGACAGTCCGCCAGTTTCCCAGGTAGTCCGGCTATATCAAGCGCCCCTTTACGGCGAGTCATTTCACGAGCCTTACGGGCTGCTTCACGAGCTCTGGCAGCATCCAGCATCTTACCAACAACAGCCTTGGCTTCCTGAGGATTCTCCACCAGGTAATCCGTAAGGAACTTACCCATCTCCTGCTCTACAGCGGTTTTAACCTCTGAAGAGACTAGCTTGTCTTTCGTTTGTGAAGAGAATTTTGGGTCCGGTACTTTTACCGAGATGATCGCTGTCAAACCTTCACGGGCATCATCTCCAGAAGTCGCTACTTTAGCGTTTTTCTGGAAACCTTCACGTTCAATATAACCGTTCAGACTTCGCGTCAGGGCAGCACGGAAACCGGCCAGATGAGTTCCACCGTCCCGCTGTGGAATGTTATTGGTAAAGCAGAATACGCCTTCCTGGAAACTGTCATTCCACTGCATCGCCACTTCCACACCAACCCCATCATCTTCACGGGTGATATCAAAATGGAAGACTTTATTGATCGTGGTTTTATTCTGATTCAGGTGTTCTACAAATGCCTTTAGACCGCCTTCATAACGGAAGTCATCTTGCTTACCTGTACGCTCATCAGTCAGCTGGATATACACCCCTGAATTCAGAAAAGAAAGCTCACGCAGCCGTTTCGCCAGAATGTCATAGCTGAACAGGATATTTGAGAAGGTCTCAGGAGACGGAATAAAATGAAGCTCTGTACCTGTGCTATCAGTCTCACCGATCACTTTTAACGGTTCCTGAGGCACGCCCTGGTGATAGATTTGCTGGTGAACTTTTCCATGTCTACGGATAGTCAGCTTCAACTGACTGGAGAGCGCATTAACTACCGACACCCCTACACCATGGAGACCACCGGACACCTTATATGTGTTGTCATCAAATTTACCACCGGCATGAAGCACCGTCATGATAACTTCTGCAGCAGATACGCCCTCTTCCTCATGGATATCCACGGGAATACCACGGCCATTATCCTTAACAGTAATAGACTCATCAGGGTGAATAATGACGGAAATCTTGTCACAGTGGCCCGCCAGAGCCTCATCAATGGAGTTATCCACCACCTCAAAAACCATATGGTGCAGACCTGTGCCATCATCGGTATCACCAATGTACATCCCCGGGCGCTTGCGGACAGCATCCAGGCCCTTAAGGACCTTAATATTGGATGCGTCGTAGTTTTGTTCACTCATGCTCTATCTCCAAAGACTCAGCCCGGCGAATACTCTGCTGACCAGGGTTCTCATCCAATGTAATTTGCCCATGTTTCACGTGAAACATTTTTACTTCTGTTTCAGGCAACCAGCAATCTTTTAATGCCTCCTTCTCAACACAGGTGATGAAGGTCTGGCAGTTCATTTTTTGAAACAGCTGGCACAATGCCAGCCGGTGTGGAATATCAAGTTCTGATGGTAGGTCATCAACCAGAAAGATACACTGCTTACCACTGAGCTCTTTATATAGAAACCCCTGAGCCAGCTTCAGTGCACAGACCACCAGTTTTAACTGTCCTCGTGAAAGAACATCGACAGCACTTACTTTACCCATTCGAATTCTCAAATCAGCTCTTTGAGGCCCCGAATGGGTGTAACCAGACTGCGCATCTCTAGCCAGCCCACTCGTCAGCACTTCATTCAGAGACTTTTCTTTATCCCAACCCCGGTAATACTGGATAGTCAGATTTTTCAGATCTGTCAGTTCAGATAACACCTGATTAAAGACGGGGATCAGTCGCTCAATGTACTCACTGCGCAATAAGTCTATTGCATTAGCCGCTTTTTTCAAATTCAATGTTCCACGAAGTCAATTCGGAACCGTTTATTCTACCATGACGGAGCAGACTGTTCCGCTGTTTAAGCGCCTTCTGCATTCGCTTCCATATGGGGAAAAAATCCTGATGTTTCACGTGAAACACGCCCCAATCGATAAAGTTCCTTCTCAGTTTTGGAGAACCTTCGAGAAGGCGGAATGTATCCGGATTAATCACCTGTAAAGGTAGCAACCTTGCGAGCTCAGACGTTGATTTAAGGTTCTCTCCTAACACTCGAATCTGGAGGGATTCATCTTTTAAATTTCGGGAGACACCAATGGGAACTGAACCAGACGCTACGCCCAAACGGCCAAAAACAGTACATACCTCAGAATCACGATTGATGACTGGTTTGATGCGGGATGTCCGGAATGAACGAGCTACACCAAGAATATGTATAGCTTCAAGCACACTGGTTTTACCACTGCCATTGAGCCCATAGAGCACATTCATAGAAGGAGAAGGTTTTAACGTAGCAGAAACGAGATTTCTGATATCAGTAATAGTGAGCAGCTGGATCATATTCTGTTTATTTCCGAGCCTGACGATAAAGCCCGGAAAAGAGCTGGATCTGATCAGGCAAGTGATGGGTGTTTAGCTAAGCAAGCTAAACACCCATCACTGACTTCTTCTGCCGCCAGGCTGTTACAACCTCATGGGCATAACAACATACGTAGAGTCACCCGACTCAGACTCCTCCAGGAGCGCACTGCTGTTGGGATCTGACAGGGTCATTTTAATAGACTCTCCGGAAAGCACGGAAAGCACGTCCAGCAAATAGCTGACGTTAAAACCGATTTCCATAGAGTCACCATGGTAAGCCAGATTTAACTCTTCCTCGGCCTCTTCCTGCTCAGGGTTATTGGCAATAACCTTAAGCTGACCATCAGAAAGAATCATACGAATACCACGATACTTTTCGTTAGAAAGAATAGAGGCTCGCTGAAACGCCTGCCTGAGTTCCTGCCGGTCCCCAACAATGATTTTAGTGCCACCTTTAGGAATAACACGGTCATAGTCAGGAAACTTACCATCCACCAGTTTAGAGGTGAACATAAAGTCACCAGTCTTGGCTCTGATGTGGTTAGCTCCCAGGGTAATATGAACACTTTCCTCACCTTCCGTTAGAAGGCGCGCCATCTCTAGAATACCTTTGCGCGGTACAATTACCTGATGTTTTTCCTGCTGATTAATGTCCGCTACAACACTGCACATAGCAAGACGATGCCCATCCGTCGCCACCGCTCGAAGGCAGTTCTGGCTAACCTCAAGCAGCATTCCGTTCAGGTAGTAGCGAACATCCTGCTGGGCCATGGCAAAGCCAGTACGATCAATCAGCCGACGAAGCCTTGACTGCCCAATAGTGAACGATACCGATCCAGCCTCTTCTTCTATGCTGGGGAACTCATTGGCCGGCAGAGTGGAAAGCGTAAACCGGGATCTGCCTGCCTTCAGCTTTACTCTCTGATCATCCTGATGAATTTCAATAATGGTGTTTTCTGACAAAGACTTACAGATATCCATCAGTTTTCTGGCTGGAACGGTAATCTCACCGCCTTCTGCAACATCTTCAAGGGCAACACGCCCAACCAGTTCAACTTCCAGATCGGTACCTGTTAAAGAGAGTTGATCCCCATCGACTACCATCAACACATTCGACAATACCGGCAGAGTCTGTCTGCGCTCAACCACACCGGCAACCAGCTGAAGTGGCTTAAGCAATGCTTCCCGATTAATGGTAAATTTCATCGCTTTCCTTTCTCTTGGCTAACTGAAAGGCTCTCGCCTTTCTGAAAAATAAGAATAAACAAGGTGTTAACTGGTCAGTGATCGCAGCAGATTTTTGTAATCGCTTTTGATCTCGTTATCCACTTCAACCAGCTGTTTCACCTTTCGGCAGGCATGGAGTACTGTCGTATGGTCACGTCCGCCATAGGCATCGCCAATCTCAGGCAAGCTATGACTGGTCAACTCTTTGGATAGCGCCATGGCAACCTGACGAGGCCTTGCCACAGAACGACTGCGACGCTTTGAAAGAATATCCGCCACTTTGATCTTGTAGTACTCAGCTACCGTCCTTTGGATATTATCTATACTGACTTGTTTATCCTGTAAAGCCAACAGGTCTTTCAGGGACTCCCGGATCAGATCGATATCGATAGGCCTTCCCATAAAATGGGCACTGGCAATGACTCGCTTCAATGCACCTTCAAGCTCACGAACATTAGAGCGGATTCTCTGAGCAATAAAGAACGCAGCCTCGTGTGGAAGTTCCACTTTCTGCTGCTCTGCTTTTTTCATCAGAATGGCAACACGGGTTTCCAGCTCTGGAGGCTCAACCGCGACGGTTAACCCCCAGCCAAAACGGGACTTTAAACGTTCTTCTACACCACTGATCTCTTTCGGGTAACGGTCACAGGTCAAAATCATCTGCTGCCCACCTTCAAGCAACGCATTGAAGGTATGGAAAAACTCTTCCTGAGAGCGCTCCTTACCGGCAAAGAACTGAATATCATCAATCAACAGGGCATCAACTGAACGATAGTACTTTTTAAAATCGTTAATGGCGTTCAATTGCAGTGCTTTTACCATATCTGCCACAAAACGTTCAGAGTGCAAATAAACGACTCTGGCATTACGATTATGCTTAACCAGAGAGTTACCAACAGCATGCATCAAGTGGGTTTTACCCAAACCGACACCACCGTATAAAAACAACGGGTTATAAGAAGAACCCGGATTTTCTGCAATCTGACGAGCCGCAGCCAGAGCCAGCTGATTCGATTTACCTTCAACAAACGTCTCAAAGGTAAATCCATTATTCAAAGAGCTGTGATGCTTGATAGAGCCTTCAACTTCAACCTGTCGAGCAGGCGTTACAGGCTCTTCAGACATATCGTTCACAGACTCTTTCAGGGGATTTACCTTAATCTGAGGGAGCTCTTCAGCCTGTCTGGAGTAATCCTCCTGCGGAGGGATTCCTGAGCTAACCGTTCCTGATACCAAATCGGGTTCAGGTGTATTGTCCTGGGCTACAGGTAAGGAAGATACCAGCTCATGGGTAACCACTGAACGCTCAATAGCGGCCTGTTTAAGCGGGTTCTCTATGAGTTTCTCAGAAACAGCAACCGTTGCAGCAGGCTGAATCTCTCTTGGTTGAGAATCCCTTGGCCGTGCCGATCGTTTGCTTAGAGAGGGTGGTCGGCGATTAGAAACCGCCAGAGCTACAGCTGGAGAGTCCCCGTCAGAAAGTTCATCCAGAATCTCTTCGATCCTAGGCAAAAACTTTTCTTTTACCCAATCGGCAACAAAACGGTTTGGAGCCAGTAAACACAGATCGTGCTCATCCCCCATCACTTTCAAAGGGCGAATCCAAGTATTGAACTGTTGAGAAGACAGCTCATCCTGCAAGATATCAATGCATTTTTGCCATAGCGATAGGGGCACAGGCACTCTCCTACTCTCCTGAGATAGATCAGGATCTGATACGGATATCACTGAAGCCGGTCAGACAGCCTGCTGAGACCTTCAGGTAAAAATCAAGGTTGGATAGATAAAAAGGAATTGTATCCTTTTTGGAAAAAGTTATCCACATCTGAAAAACAAGACAATTGGCTGGCCAATAACATTTAAATACTTAATATTCAGATAGTTACATAAATATCGTTACATAATATACGGGAAAATATTACTCACTATGCCCTGTGGGTAGGTCCGTTTATGAATGGCAATAAACCGTATGATCTTCCTGTGGGTAAATTGAATAATAAAAGCGTTGTGGATAAGCAGCGTATTTATCCACAGGAGATCAAGACCAAAGCAACAGCATAAATTCTGGCTATCTACAATAAAGTGCACATGCAGAAAGACTTGCCATTACTGACGAAAACAGGGTTATCCACAGAAAAAATGGCCCTTAATAATAATATCAATATCAAAAAAACATCACATAAGAGATAACTCTTCTATTTATATATTTATGAACCAATGAAATTTTTCTCTGCTTTGAAATGACTATTTCTTCTTATATAGAAAGAACGAAAGAAGGGTAGGTGAAACAACGGGTGGTAATACGGTGGTTCTTGACAAATGCAAATTGACGCTAACTCTTCAATTACTTAGAATGCCCGTCTTTTGTAAATCCATTAAAACGAGTGACCACGATGAAAAGAACATTTCAGCCAAGCAATCTGAAGCGCAAGCGTAACCATGGCTTTCGTGCCCGCATGGCTACCAAAAACGGCCGTGCGGTTATCAACCGTCGCAGAGCTAAGGGACGCAAGCGTCTGACAGCCTGATCAGAGATATCAGTGTGAGCTTATCTTTTAGCCGTGAATCACGGCTACGCTCCTCGGCTGATTTCAAACAGGTATTTGATACAACGGATATTAAGGTATCCAGTAGACATCTTCTTATACTGGCAAAGGCTAATAAGCTTGGCCGTGCAAGAATGGGTTTGGTGGTTGCCAAAAAGAATATTCGTACTGCCGTTGGCCGAAACCGGGCCAAACGCCATATCCGGGAAACCTTTCGTTTGCAAAATAACGAAATAGGTCACCTGGATATTGTTGTTTTGGTTCGTAAAGGTTTCAGTGACCTGAGTGACAGTGAACTGAACCAGCTACTCAACCAGCAGTGGCACAGGTTGAAACGAAAACTGCACGAATGGAACGCTTCGGCATGACTGTTGGGCAGACTTGATATCCAACCTGAATGAAAATGCCAGAGCAATGTAACAGGAAGTCCTGCGTGGTTTTTCCTGTTCAGCTCAACCAGGCTCAGAAAGCTTCCGTTATAAACAGACTCTTTGAGCAACTAGTACTGGCTAAGGGCTCCGACGATATGAAGGCATTGATATGGCCAGATTAGCAAGTATCCCCCGAGATGTTATGATCGGGTTGATCAAGATATATTGCTATGCGCTGAGTCCTCTAATGCCCAGCCGGTGTCGCTTTTACCCCTCATGCTCTGCCTACGGCCTGGAAGCCTTAAATCGTCATGGTTTTCTGACTGGTAGCAAGCTTACCTTGCTCCGACTACTGAGGTGCCACCCTTGGCATCCAGGAGGATTTGACCCGGTACCGGAAAAAGATTCTGGTGATCATCGGACACAATCAGACAATCATATTCATTCACCTGAATGTGTGGCCCGGAACTCATGGATTTCCAAAGAACACTCCTGATTGGCGCTATTGCTGTAGTAGGTGTATTGACACTACAGCAATGGAATGAAGACTACCCCGGTACGCCGAAGTCGACATCCGTCGTTCAATCAGTTTCCAGCAGCCTTGCTGGATCCGATATGCCGTCGATCAGTGACGGCAACTCAATTCCTTCTATTGATGATGGTGCAGCTAAACCTTCTGCCCAGTTAATCAGCGTTAAGACCAACACTATTGATGCTCTGATTGACCCGGCCGGTGGTGATATCATCAGCCTGACACTGCCTCAATACCCTGCCTGGTTGCCTGAAGATGGTGAGCAAGCGGTTCCATTCCAGCTTTTGGTCAACAGTCCTGACTGCAAAGGGGAAGCAACATGTGTATTTACTGCACAGAGCGCCCTGGTCAAAAGCGATGGTCCCGATGGCAACAACCTTCGTGGCATCTACAGTGTAAAGCAAGCCAGCTATACGCTGGATGATGGTGAAAAGAAGCTGACTGTTAATCTCCATAAGAATGCTGATGGCGTCGATATCACTAAAAGCTTCACTTTCTATCGTGACAGTTATGATGTCTCTGTTGATTACAAAATTGTGAATAACAGTGGCAAAGTATGGCGTGACCAGTTTTACGCTCAGCTGAAACGTGACAACTCAGAAGATCCAAGCCAGTTAAACTCAAAAGCCCCGATGAATACTTATCTGGGTGCTGCCGTTCGTTCCAATGATGAACCTTATACCAAGCTGTCTTTTGATGATTTTGCAGATAAGGCATTTGCCGAACGGGTTCAGGGTGGTTATGCGGCAATGCTGCAGCACTACTTTGTGACTGCATGGGTTCCTGATCAGCAAAAAGCTCATCAGTATTACACCAAGCAGAACAAAGACGGTTACAACTTTGTTGGTTTTTATGATGATGCCATTGTTGCACAGCCTGGTGAGACCATTGAAACTGGAGCCACTCTTTACGTGGGCCCCAAGAATCAGGAAAACCTGAAGGGGCTGTCAGATGGCCTTGAGCTGACGATTGACTACGGCATGCTCTGGTTCCTGGCTCAACCACTGTTTACCCTGCTGAAGTGGATTCACTCTCTGGTGGGGAACTGGGGATGGTCCATTATTCTTCTGACGGTATTGGTTAAAGCGGTATTCTATCCGCTGAATGCCACCAGCTTCCGTTCAATGGCGAAAATGCGCAAACTGGGACCTAAGCTTGCGGAGATGAAAGAACAGTTTGGCGATGATCGTCAGAAAATGTCTCAGGCCATGATGGAGTTGTACAAGAAGGAGAAGGTCAACCCAATGGGTGGCTGTCTGCCAATTCTTGTTCAGATGCCTGTATTCATTGCTCTGTACTGGACATTGCTGGAGTCTGTTGAGCTGCGTCAGGCGCCTTGGCTGGGCTGGATTCACGATCTTTCCCAGATGGACCCATACTTTATCCTGCCACTGATCATGGGAGCTTCGATGTTTATTCAGCAAATGCTGAATCCAACACCGCCAGACCCTGTTCAAGCTAAAGTCATGAAGATGATGCCGGTGATTTTCACCTTCTTCTTCCTGTTCTTCCCTGCTGGTCTGGTGCTGTACTGGGTAACCAACAACACATTGTCGATAATCCAGCAGTATTTTATTACCAAGAAAATCGAAAAAGAAGGCTAAGCCTTCTGCGAAGCAGCTTTACCAAAGGAAAGCTGCTTCGCTACCCTCTTTTCCATAACCTCGCTTCGATAGATATCTCTTCTGTAAACTGCCTGCCCATCCTCTCTCTGATGTTGTAAAAAATAGAGACCTGAAATTTCTACAGTTGCTCATGGTTGAACCGATAAACAGTTAGTAACAGAGGCTTCCCACTTTGAGCTAACTGGATAGATCAGCAGCATGATAAAAAAACTGATAAGCACAGCCATTGTAAGCAGTGTTATCGGGAGCGCATCGGCCAACCCTGAACTGGGGTATATGAGGCTTGGTACTGATCAGTACCAGCTTTTCAATGCAACCATTGCCATTGATGCTCTGCCGTCAGAACTTGCCAATAAGAAGCTTAAGGTAAAGCTGGGATCTATCACGGACTTTTACCGGCATAATATTGAGTATGACAAACAGGTTTCCAGCCTGCGGTTTAAAGTAGCCAGAGACAGTGATGGAAAGCCGTTAATCAGGGTTCGCTCAGTTCGGGAAATTACCACCAGTAAGTTGAAGGCAGTTGTCAAATTGACGGTGGGAAATCAGAAAATCTATGGAATCTATGATTTCAAGTTAACACCCAATAAAGAACGGCGTGTTACATTAAATCTACTTAACACTGATCATAAGCCTTCAGATAAGCCGCTCATAAGCAAAAAAGCCCAAGAGCCATCAACTTCTACTGCCAGGATACCACCATCTACTGTCAAGCCTTTACCGGCTGTAACCAGCCCTCCAACTTCACACGTAAAAGATGTGAAGGATATTGGTACTTCTTCATCTGGGCAGTACCAGGTAAAAGCTGGTCAAAGTATCAGCAGAATTGCCATGGAGTTGGTATCTATGTACCCGGATATTTCAAGCTGGCGGACATTGATGAAAAGGCTGGCAGCTCTGAATCCTGACGCCTTCATTAATGGAGATATCAATAAACTGCGAGCTGATGCGCAGTTGAAATTACCAGGATCTGTTCAACAGAACGCTCCGGTAATAGCTGAAGAGCCATCGGTGCCTGCTGTAAAAGTAACTGAAACCACCAGTTTTAAGTCCCCGGACAAGTCCGTAATTGCGCATAGCCAAAATAAGAAATCACCATCGAATACCCTTCGAAGCAACTCCTTAAACTCAACAATTATAATAAAAGACCTTCCAGAAGGGCTTGCAGGTAAAGACAACCTGAAAGTTCAGTTGGGCTCTATCACCGACTATTACCGGCAAGGCGTTGATTATAATCAGCAGGTTGCAGGTCTTCGGTTTGATATAACGACGAATAGCCGGAAAGAAACGGTGATCAGAGCTCGTTCGACTCGTGAAATCAGTGCGAAGCAACTGACTGCAGTGGTCAAGCTTTCCGCAGGGAGAAAGAAAGCCTATGGCATTTATGAACTCCGTTCCAGCAAAAGTGGACAGTATATTGCTTTTAATCTGTTAGATATCAGTGGCGGTAAAAAGCCTCAAGTTGTACAGAGCCTCCCTTCTTCAAGGGCTTCTGGAGACATAGCCAAGAAGCAGGCTCTGGAAGCATTGCGCAAGAAACTAAAGGGGTATGAGCAGGAACGGAGCCAAGATCCCATTGAAAAGTCTGTTAATAAGGTCGCCTCATCTTCACAGACCTCTGGTGATGTTGCCAAAAAGCAGGCATTGGAAGCATTGCGCAAGACATTGAAGGGGTATGAACAGGCAAAGAATATGGAAGCTAAGAGCCGTCAGTCTGAGGCTGAAAACCAGGGGCTTTCTGGTAAGACTGCTGGTAGAGGTTCTGGATTCTCTTCCATGGCTGCCCAGGATACTTATCGGGTTTCTAAAGGAGATACTATAAGTACTATAGCCATGAAACTGAGCAAGGCTTATCCGGGATCGAAGGGCTGGAGGGGGGTAATGAAACTTCTGGTAAAACATAACCCAGACGCATTTATCAATGGTGATATTAACAAGATACATGCAGGAACCGTGTTAAAACTCCCTGAATCCAGTCATTATGATCATCTCTATAAAGTAGTGGCTGGTGATAATATCAGTACGATTGCCTGGAGAATGCAGTATAAATATCCCCAGCCCACTGGGTGGAAAGGGATGATGAAACAAATCGTTCATATGAATCCTAAGGCCTTTACAAATGGTAATCCAAATAAGCTTCGGGAAAATGAAATACTGATCATTCCTGATTCTGGTGCATCTGAGATAGAGGCTGAAATTCAGGAGTTACCTCAAGAGCAACCAGAAATACAGAAATCAAACTCTTATAATCACAGTAAGCTGCAAAAAATGCGTCACAAGTCAGTAAAGCTGACTCAGAAAAATCCCTCCTCCTCTAAGGATCAGCCTGTTCAACAGAAAGCTGAAGCAGTCTATAAGGTCACAGAAAGTGAAAGTCTTGCCGCAATTGCGCATCAGCTGATACCAGACTACCCACAGTTCGACAGTTGGTATGATTTACTTCAGGAGTTGGCAAAGCTGAACCCCTCTCTGTTTATGAACAATGATATTGGTGCTATCAGAAGAGGGACTGTATTACAGCTGCCGGAAAAAAAGCCCCGTAAGGATAAAATTGATAATATATCGGTGCAGCCACTACCAGCAGAGCGTAATAGTGACAAACGGAGTAGTGTAAGAAGATCAGAGAGCACGACTGGTAATGTGACAGCCCTTTCCTACAACAAAATCAGTAATTCACTGCTATCCAGAATCGGTAAGACACCTGTATATAATGTACCTGAAGGTTATACCATCAGCATGGTGGCTATTAAGCTCTTACCTCAGTTTCCTGAATATGAAAGCTGGACAGCATTGATGAGAGTTATTTATAAGCTCAACCCTGATGCCTTTATCGACAGAGATATCAACCAGCTGCGTACTAACAGCCGATTAAAACTCCCAAATAATGTAAGCTCCTGATCTTGTACTAAAACAGGTTCAGAACATAGACTATGCCATTGTTTAGCAGTTACTGATGGCTCGTTATGTCTGATTTCAGCAACCTTCACCAGGATACCATTGCAGCCCAAGCCACCGCTCCCGGTCGGGGAGGTGTGGGTATTATTCGGGTTTCCGGTCCTGATGCCCTGCGTATTGCCAGAGAAGTACTGAAGTTAGAGCCCAAACCCCGTTTTGCCCATTATTGCCCATTTCATGACTCGGATGGTCAGGTTCTGGATGAAGGCATAGCGCTTTACTTTCCAAACCCCAATTCGTTTACTGGTGAGGATGTTCTTGAGCTACAAGGGCATGGTGGTCCCATTATTCTGGATATGCTGCTGAAGCGGATCCTAGCGCTTGGCGTTCGTCAGGCTAATCCCGGTGAGTTCTCAGAGCGTGCTTTTCTCAATGACAAACTGGATCTGGCTCAGGCTGAAGCGATAGCCGACCTGATTGACAGTACTTCTGAACAGGCTGCCCGTTCTGCTCTTCGCTCTCTTCAAGGCGCTTTCTCGCAGCGGGTCAATGCGCTGGTTGAGTCGCTTATTGAGCTGAGAATCTATGTGGAAGCGGCCATTGACTTTCCAGAGGAAGAGATTGATTTTCTCAATGATGGGAAGGTAACAGGAGAGTTGGAAAGCATAGCTCTGCAGTTGAACGACGTTATTCGTGAAGCGGGTCAGGGGGCTATTTTAAGAGATGGCATGACTGTGGTTATTGCCGGTCGCCCCAATGCCGGAAAGTCCAGCCTGATGAATGTTCTGGCTGGTAGGGATACAGCCATTGTTACCGATATTGCTGGAACAACAAGGGATGTATTGAAAGAGCATATCAATATTGATGGTATGCCCCTGCATGTTATTGATACAGCAGGCTTGCGTGAAACTGAAGACAAAGTTGAGCAAATTGGTGTTGAGCGGGCTTTTAAAGCCATTGAAGAGGCTGACAGAGTCTTATTGATGGTTGATGGTTCTTCA
The DNA here is from genome assembly GCA_965261315.1 of Endozoicomonas sp. GTDB lineage: Bacteria > Pseudomonadota > Gammaproteobacteria > Pseudomonadales > Endozoicomonadaceae > Endozoicomonas. The sequence continues at coordinate 53,278 of CBDHDM010000051.1, forward strand.
ACGAATGCTACCCATGCTCATGATATCTGGCCTGAATTTGCTGACCGTTTACCAATCCGGGAAAAACTGACCATCATCCGCAATAAAATCGACCTCACTGGTGAACAGCCTGGTTTTTCAGAGGTTGATGGTGTTCCTGTTATTCGTATCTGCGCCTGTAATGATCAGAAAAACGAGCACGGAGTTGATGCTCTAAGGGAGCACCTGAAAGCATGCATGGGATTTGAGGGAGCAATGACGAGCAGCTTCTCTGCCCGTCGCCGTCACCTGGAGGCTCTGCGTCAGGCCGGTGAGTTTATTGAAAATGGACGACTGCAGCTTGAGCACATGGGCGCAGGAGAACTCCTGGCAGAAGATCTTCGTCTGGCACAAAAGGCGTTAGGCGAAATTACCGGGGTATTTTCCAGTGATGACCTTCTTGGCAGAATTTTCTCATCTTTCTGTATTGGGAAGTAATACCAATTAAATTTTTTAACCCCTGTTTCTGTTCAGATTACCAGCGTAATAGGGGATTTAGAAAAAACGATTGGTATAATCAGTACCCGTAAATACTCTGAAATGAGCAACATCCAAATGAGTCAAATGTTGCTCATGCCCTTCTTCTATTTTCCTGTTTATAGCCGTTTTTTCTCATTATCAATAAGGCGGCTCAGAAACATTTTCTCATGGTGGTTGGCACCTTCTGAACGAACGAGCATTTTATCCAGAATGTTGATTTTTATCTGGATGGCTTTTTTATTTTCAGGCTCTGCAATATTAATAATCTCGATCAGATGCAATGCCTGTTCGAGTTCACCGGAAGCTATCAGGGCCTCAGCTTTCACAAGAATCTTTTCAGGAGCACCGATAAGTCCGTAAACATCATCATAGATATCTGAGACAGGTACAGTGTACATCTCATTCGCAGAATTTAAATGGAACATACTGCTGTATGACGCCCAGATACTTTTTACTCCCCAGGATACCTTGCCATGAACCTCATTCAGTTTCAGGTCATCAGGTAACTGAATCTCTTTCATCAATTGATAAACATCCTTGCCATCGTTCATCCCATCAACCACAGCTTCATCAACATAGGCGACAGCGTCACGGGTTTTCTCGGTAATACTGCGAATAAACGCTTTACCCTTTATTGGATAAAAGTCAGTTTTTCAAAACCTGTCCATCAGCATCGAACAGCACCAGACCATGAGGGACGATGTTCAGCTGAACCGTGGCGTTCTCGGCAACCGGATTGGAATGCTCTGAAACCAGCTGGTAGCTTCCCTGGCAACAATCCAGATGAATTTCACTGCGAATATTTTTCCCCATGAACTGCTGGCGAATAACAGAGGCTTGTGGATAACTGTTTTCTTTATTATTCACAGGCTTCAATTCGACCATCTGAGGACGGATAAAAAGCTCAAGGTTTTCATTGTTATTCACAGGCAGCCTGTGTGTAGATTTCACCAGGCCTAATGGTGTACTCACATGGAATTCATCTTCAATTCTGGCGGGTAGAATATTCCCTGCGCCCATAAAGTCAGCAATAAAGCGATTATTTGGGTGATGATAAATATTGAATGCAGTCCCCTGCTGCATGATCCTGCCCTGCCCCATGACGGCAATCGTATCTGCAAAAGCAAAGCCTTCTTCCCGGCTGTGAGTAACAAAAAGACCGGCTACTTTTTGCTGCTTGAGGATATCTCTAATCTCCCGGACAAGATGCTGACGAACCTGGCTATCAATGTTTGAGAAAGGTTCATCCAGTAACAGGATCGATGGCTCATTCGCCAGGGCTCTGGCTATTGCCACTCGTTGCTGCTGTCCGCCAGACAGTTCATGTGGGTATCGTTTTTCCAGTCCGTAGAGGTTTACAAGTTCAAGCATGTCCTGAACTCGTTTTATAACTTGTTTAGATGTCAGCTTTCTCAGGCCAAAAGCAATGTTATCGAAAACCGTAAGGTGAGGAAAAAGGGCATAATCCTGAAAGATCATGCCGATGCCTCGTTGTTCCGGTGGGGTGACTCTTGAAGAAGAGCTGACTTCCTTTCCATGTAGCTCAATGGTGCCTGATACGGGTTGTATTAACCCGGCAATCGCTTTCAGCAGAGTGGACTTTCCACAGCCACTTCTACCCAGTAGACAGACGATCTCGCCATCTTCAATGGATAGATCTAATCCAGACAACACAAGGTCGCTACTCCGTAGCGTTTTGTTTCCCGGTTGCCCACTTTTGTTAGAAGTCTTGTGAGACAAACTGTTATAAGCGCAGGCAAGCTCCGTGATTTTCAGGGCAATCATTTCTGCTCCTGCCGTTCCAGTGATCGATTTAGCATAATTAGAGGAATCAAACCGACAAGTACCAGTACTAATGCGGCAGGAGCCGCATATTCAAGCTGTTCATCAGAGACGTATTGAAACACCCAGGTCGCCAGCGTTTCAAAATTAAAGGGTCTCAGTAAGAGTGTGGCCGGGAGCTCTTTCATGCTTTCGATAAACACCAGCAACAGTCCTGCCAGCAACCCTTTACGGATCAAGGGAATATGAATACGTCGTACCATTTCCTGTGGGTTGCAGCCGAGCGTCCTGCTGGCCATATCCAGTGAAGGGGATACTCTGCCCAGGCTGGACTCAACACTGCCCACAGCAACCGCCGAAAAGCGGACAACATAAGCAAAAACCAAAGTAATCACTGAACCGCTAAATATCAGTCCGACCGGTGCCTGATTCCAGTCAATCAATAACTCATTAATGAAATGATCAGAAAGTGTCAGGGGGATCAGTACGCCAATGGCGAGAACGTTTCCCGGCATAGCGTAACCCGTTGACACAAGGCGGGCAGGAATTTTTGAAAAGGTACTGTTTTTAAGCCGTTGATAAACGCCCAGAAAAAGTGCAATAAAACAGGCAACCGCAGCAGCTGAACCGGAGACCAGCAGACTGTTCAGGCCATATTCAAACAGTTCAGTATTCCACGATGTATCGAAGTAGGTAATTAGATAATCAATCAGTACCAGAGACGGTAGAAGAAAGCCCAGTGTGACCAGTAACCAGCACCACCCCAAGGCTAACCATTTAGGCCAACCGGATAATTCAACTAGCTCTCGTTGTTCCTGACCGGTATTTTTCTGATAAAGCTGTTGTTTACGCCGACTATATTTTTCGCCACTGATCAACAGCATAACAACCAATAGCATCATCGCTGAGATTTTTGCCGCCGCATTCAGGCTGCCATAACCTAGCCAAGTGTCGTATACCGCAGTGGTGAGCGTAGGTACCGAGAAATAACTCACCGTAGCAAAATCCCCCAATGCTTCCATACCCATCAGGGCTAGCCCGGTTATGATTGCCGGACGTGCCATCGGGAGTGTTACACGAGCAAAACTTTCCAGTTGAGAGCAGCCAAGAAGACGGCTTGCAAGCATCTGGCTTTTGGATTGTTCCAGAAAAGCGGTTCTTGCCAGTAAATAGAGATAGGGATAGAGCACCAGAGCGAGGACGATAATAGCCCCCCCTAAACTACGAACTTCAGGAAAGGAATAGTCAGCAGCGGACTCCCATCCTGTTAAGGCTCTCAGCAGGCGTTGAACAGGCCCTGCAAATTCAAGCAGATCAGTATAAATATAAGCAATTACATAAGATGGCATTGCCAGAGGTAATACCAGTAACCACTGCAACTGGGGTTTACCGGGAATATTGGTATTGGCCATGACCCAGGCTGCAGGAATTGCCAGAATAGCGCCCAGTACGCCGACACCAAGAATTAAAAGAACACTGTTTACTATGTAAGTGGTGAGGACCGTATTCCACAGATGGTCAAACAGTTCTCCGGCCGGCGCAAGAGCCTCGACCACGAGAGAGATAACAGGGGAAAACAGCAAAAGGGCCAGCAA
>CBDHDM010000052.1:0-47500 GCA_965261315.1 Endozoicomonas sp.
TTTCCAACTGAAGACCGGTTACGGGCAGATATTTCAACTCACTCAGCGCCAACTGCAGCAGCAACACCCGATGCACCGTCCACGGCCGGTGTTAGTCAAAATTGAGCGTATCTTCCCACTGAAGATTTCCGTACTGATCAAACATCTGCTCTGCAACGGTGGTACCTGAAAATTTAAGTAACCCGAAACCATTACGAATACGCAGTTCCTGCTCCCTGTCAGGATCAGGGTAAGGTGTATCACTATAGTAGGCCACTTCAGGAATCAGCGAGCCATCTGACTGGTACATCACCGATGCCCGACCAACCGGAATCGCACCATGCCCCCAGCAGCGACCAACGGTAGTACCGGCAGCTGACTGGTCAGAATAAGCGGCACCCTGATGAATGTGAGCCCAGATCCAGTAGTCAGGATCCCTGCCCAGATATTCACGCACCTGACTCCAGAGTGGATTGTTTTGCTCTTTGCCATCAAGAGTCAAACCATTATGGTGAGTAACCAGCATCACCTTTTTGCCGGATTGCCCCATCTGATGGAGGAAATTGCCCTGACCCTCGTTCAGGGCCCCTTTCAGGAACAGGTCACTTTGATCATAACGGGCGGTATCAAGCCCAACGATCACCCAGTCTTTCAGCAAAATGGCAAAGGTAGTGGCCTGCTTCTGGCTGGCAAACAGGGGGGAATTGAGAGTGATGTAACGCAGGCCGTTTTCACCATCGTACATACCATGGTTGGAGCCCAGGGCAAATGAGTAAGGGGTTCCGGGATTCCAGATGCTGGTAAAGTTAAACGCTTCTTCTCCAGGACTGCCATACAGTGTTTCCCGGGTACCCGCATAGTACTCATCCCCCAAGTGAATAGTAATCTCGGCCGGATGCGTTTGCATGGACAGCATCACCTGTTGCGCCGGTGATGGATTGCTCCCGTCATCCCAGTAGCCGGTGCCCCAATCACCAACCACCAGAATCGACACATCATTCTGGTCACTGAAATCTACCGTTACCGGCTGCCCCACCGGAGCCAGCTTGATATGCCCCATCCGGTATCCCAGGTAGTACGCCAGACTGCTACTCCAACCCGGGTCCAGCTGTGCATACTTGGTAAAGTTGTATAGGTTGCCACCACTGTCAAGCCTGCCTTCTATTGGTATATCAAATAAAGAGACATCTCCGTTTATACCATCGCTTTTTTTCTGACGGCCGGATGGTAACAGGCGTTTGAAGTCCTCTTCGCCAATGTTGGAATCGGGTAGACCAAGTTGCTGTCGAAGTCGTTCTGCCAGATCAACATCATGATGATTCAGAAAAAACAGTAGCAAACTGCCGTCTTCCGGGGTCACATCATCCTGGTTATGAATCATGGCCAGCACCTCTTTTTCTCGCTCACTTAACTCCGCCCAGAACTGCCGGGCGGTTTGATACTGCTGATCAGAAAGCCCTGTTCGATCAACCCAATCCAGTAAATCATTGAGATAGTGAAGGTGTTCTCGCGGAACCCTCATACCAAAAAACAGGCATCCAGACTCTCTGCAGGAACCACTCGGGGTCTCAGTACAATCCGGAGATTGATGTTGAGCGACCTCAGTCCCACCCTTTGCCTGCACAGCCAGTGGAAGCAAGCAAGACAGGGAGATGATAACCAACCTGAATAAAGAAGACATTAAGGGCACCTGTCATAAAGTGAACCTCAAGTATAGATTCTTTATTATAATTCTTACGCTTTTTATAAATTGTGCTTTTTATGAATTGCGCTTTTTATGAATTGCGGCATAGTTCGGGTAAATTACACGACAAATGGTGCTCACAATGAGTGATTGCTGTAGAACCGATGGACTGATGAGGCTGGAAGACGCACTGACAACGCTGATCAATGGGGTTAAGCCGGTATCAGAGACCGAAACAGTATCTTTGGAAGAGAGCCTGAACAGGGTACTCGCTGAACGTATCGTATCGCCCATTAATGTCCCGTCTCATGATAATTCTGCCATGGACGGCTACGCCATGGCTTTGAAGGATTTACAGCATAACGATACTCTGCCTCTGGCAGGTCAGTCTCTCGCCGGACACCCCTTTTCCGGAGCAATTCCTTCGGGCCACTGCATCCGAATCATGACCGGCGCCAGTATTCCAACGAATGCTGATGTTGTTATCATGCAGGAACAGACAGAAACCACAGACCAGGGAATTCGCTTTCTACAGAAGCCACAAAAAGCGGGTAACAATATCCGATACGCCGGTGAAGATATTCCGGAAGGCGCTCTGGTGTTCACACCTGGCCGGAAAATCAAACCACAGGATATTGGCTTGCTGGCATCCCTTGGCATTGCCAATATAGAGGTTTATCGCAAAGTTAAAGTTGCCGTTTTTTCTACAGGTGATGAGCTGAAACTGCCCGGAGAGTTACTGGGACAAGGCGATATTTACGACAGTAACCGTTTTGTTATTAAAGCGATGCTCAAAAAGATGGAGATCGATATTATTGATCTTGGCAAAATCCCTGACGATAAAGAACAACTAAGACAAGCCTTTTTAAGAGCTGATAATGAGGCGGATGCCGTCGTCAGCTCTGGCGGAGTATCCGTAGGGGATGCTGACTACACCAAAGAAATTCTTGATGAACTGGGTGAAACCGGCTTCTGGAAGCTGGCCATCAAACCAGGTAAGCCCTTTGCCTTTGGCCAACTACCGAACAGTGTGTTCTTCGGCCTGCCGGGCAACCCGGTTTCTGCTACGGTCACTTTTCAACAACTGGCTGCGCCTGCTTTGCGCCATATGATGAACCAGCAAGCGGAAGAGCCTGTTGAACTCACACTGGTCACCGAAACCCGTTTAAATAAACGTTCAGGGCGCAGGGACTTTCAGAGAGGAAAGCTGGTTTACAGTGAATCCGGCAAACTTCAGGTAACCTCGACAGGGCATCAGGGGTCAGGCGTTCTGAGCACAATGAGCCATTCTGACTGCTATATAGTACTGGCCGAAGAAGATGGCGATAAACAGGCTGGTGACCTGGTGAAAGTGCAGCTGTTTGATGAACTGCTGAAGTAAGCTTTCAACCGGTAATAGAATAGACTTTTCGTTTACCAGAAAGGCTATTCTATTTCTCTTCTAACTATAAACACAGGACTGATCGTTCACTCATTTTCCACGACTCCCGCATCTCAGCCCAACTACCCTTCTAATAGCCTGTAAGAATGCTTCATCAAAAGCCGTATCAAACACATCATTACGCCTCTTTCTTAGGGAAACACCGCAGATGTCAGTTTTGTGAAGAAATTGTCATAAAACTGTCATAAAGACTCGATATGTTTGCACTCAATTTTGATAAGCACCAGGGTGCACTATCTATGTCTGAAATGACATCTGCTTCTTCACAGAACGTCGACTTCAAAACCATGACCACACGCCATTATGGGCGTATCTGGTTACGTGTGGTCCTGTGGATCTATGCTCTGTTAGTGGCTGTGAGTGTCATCGGCTCCGGCTTCAAAATGGCTGTCGGTGGCAGTGAAGCGGCGGCACAGCTATTCAGCTTCGCCAATAACGCCATCATGGGCCTGCTGGCCGGCACACTGGCGACAGCACTCGTTCAATCTTCCAGCACAGTAACTTCGGTTATTGTTGGTCTGGTTGCCGGTGGCCTGCCGGTACATCTGGCCATCCCGATGATCATGGGTGCCAACATTGGTACCACTATCACAAACACCATTGTCAGCCTTGGCCATATTCGCTGCCATAAAGAGTTCAAACAGGCTTTTGCAGCCTCTACCGTACATGACTTTTTTAACTGGTTGGCTGTATTAATTCTTCTACCGCTTGAACTGTTCACTGGTTTCCTGAGCAAAATCTCAGCTTCGGTTGCAGAAATGCTGGTTGGCAGTCAAAACATGTCAATGAAAGGCATGAACTTTATCGAGCCATTAACATCGCCAGCAGAAGATATCATTAAAGGCTTTGTGAGCGTTCTGCCTGACAACACTCTGTCCGGTATCGCAATGATCACCATTGGTATTGTCCTGATCTTTTTCTCGGTGGTCCGTCTGGGCAAACTGCTTAAAAAGGTCATGGTGGGTAAAGCCAAGGATGCCCTGCACAAGTCAATTGGCCGTGGTCCTATCAGCGGTATTCTGTCCGGCATGACGATGACCGTTATGGTTCAGTCTTCATCAACCACCACCAGCCTGATGGTCCCGATGGTGGCTAATGGTCTGTTTACTGTACGACAGATGTACCCATTTACCCTGGGTGCCAATATAGGTACAACCATTACCGCACTGCTGGCTGCCACTGCGATCACTGGCCCTGCAGCACTACCAGCTCTGACGATTGCAATGGTACATTTCTTCTTCAACTTTATTGCCGTAGTGCTGATTTATGGCATCAAATGGTTAAGAGAAATCCCGCTGTTCATGGCCGACAAATTGTCTGATCTGGCCGTGAAGAATAGAATGTACGCTTTTGCTTACCTGTTCATTGCCTTCTTTATTCTGCCAGGCATCATTATTTTCATGACAGCCTGATCAAGAGATAGCGACTATCTTACAAAAAGACCTGCTATGCTTTTCTTGCACAGCAGGTCTTTTTTATAGGGTCAACGCTATGGAACAAAAATTTAGTTTACTGTTTTATCCAGACTCCCTTCAAAAACTCAGTATTCGCAAAAAGTACCGATTACACTTTTTCCACGTCCGTCATTGATAAAGATGTACCACTTCCTCCTGCCAACTACGATTACGTCTATCCAGAGGGTATAGGCAGCTACTCAGCAGGGATAAAAGTACTTGCCAGTGATATAACGTCTATCAATGCAAACCGTTTCCCGAAAGCGGCTGGTGTAACCAGGCAACTTCTTATTATGAACCTGCTACTGGATTAGCCTGGAATCAGGCATGGGGTAGAGTCCGTTAAATTATTCGCTCATCCCTGCCCAGAAGATGCCCCCCCTTCTGGGCTTCATGAATAAAAGAAATCTTTTCAGGATTACCCCTTACCTGAACACATCAGAAATGAGTAGTATTCCCCCCCTTACCTTGAGCGACCAAGAAGCCACATAATTCTGTGAGTTTTCCAGTGACCGACTATTTATTCCAATGAGCCACTACACAACAAAAAATAGTGTTATTGCCTTGCTGTGTTCAGTGACTCTGCACTTCATGCTTGCTTTTGCACCCAACCGCACAGAGCATGCATTGATAAATAACAATCAGGGCACTTCGCAACTCAAATTGACCCTGGCTAAACAGGCTATCGTAGTACCTCCAGCATCCACTCTTATTGAGAGTGAGGATGCAAAGCAACCAATAGATAAGATATCCGAACCACCAGAGCCCTCTCAGCCGACCAAAAAGCGTGTAGAAACGATTACTTCAAAGTCCACAAGTGCCAACAAAACAGTGCCTTCTCCAAAGCTTGAAAAAGAAGAGACTAAAATACCCCCAGCAAAAGATGCAGGTGTTATGGAAACAACAGAAAAGCGCCTGCCTCTTCCCGCTGAGCCCTCTGAACCCGTGGTAATGGACAACAGTGCTGAGGGTACCGACAGTCATACTGAAATTCCTGCAGAGAGTATGGATAGCAATCTCATGAAGGGCTGGCAGTCGGATCTGATACAGCGTATCAATCAACAAAAACGCTACCCTCGACGGGCACTCCGTCGCAGACTTGAAGGGGATGTAAAAATTAAAGCCATGATTAATCCTGATGGCACTCTGGCAACAGCAGAGATAATGTCAGGAGATAAGCGCTTCAAAACCAGCAGCCTTCAGGCTGTCAGCCGGGCACTTCCTTTTCCTCCCCCAGTGGCCATCTTAAAACCGATCACTGTATCGTTCATTATTCATTACACGATCAACTGATCAGGCCGTCTTTCTGAAAAATAAATAAGAGCGCACGGATAAAAAACCATTCTTATTGGTCTAAGAGACTAAGAAGACAGCAATGAAACGCCATGATCCAAAAGACGGCGCTGAATTTATCCACCGGGGCCGAAAACCTTAAGCGCTTATGCTGGCTTCGTGGAATCCTGATTTCCTTTGAAGGCATTGTTTTTCTTCTGACCAGTTCCAGATTTCAGTTCCCACTAACCGGCCTCTTTCTTGTTTTATTGTTCAATATTATCCTTATCAGCAGCACTGCCATTCGACTGCTAATCAATAAAAAAACAGTCGGTGATCGCGAGTTTTTCCTTCAACTATTACTGGACCTCTTAAGCCAGACCACGCTGCTTTTCTTTAGTGGTGGCTATACAAACCCACTGGTCTCTGTCTACTTGGTAACCATTTCCATTGGTTCAGCACTGCTGCCCAGACTGTACAGCTGGAGCCTCACCTGCAGTGCAGTGCTATTTTATACACTGCTTATGAAATGGTATTTACCCGCTGGACTTGACTCAGCCCCTGAACAGTCACTGTTACACCAACAAGCAATAAATATTCATTTATCAGGCATGTGGATAACATTTGTATTAAGTGCACTACTTATTAATTATTTTGTCGAATTAATGGCATCTGCTCTGAGAAAACAGCAGAAAGATATCGCTACTGCCAGGGAGCTCCAACTCCGGAATGAAAACATTCTTGCCATTGCCATTCAAGCGGCAGGTGCAGCCCATGAACTTGGAACACCTTTAGCAACCATGGCCATCATTCTGGGTGATCTTCAGGATGAATATAAAGATCCCCCCCTGAGAGACAACCTGAGGCTTCTAAGATGTCAGGTTGATGAGTGTAAAAAAAGACTGCAACAATTAGTGACTGAAAGCCAGTACAACGGTATTGAAAGTATTGAAGTCCAAGATTTTCTTTGTCGGGTCATTCAACAATGGCAGCTGATCAGGCCAGAATCAGAACTTCATTATGATACTTCTCAATGGCCACTCTCTGTGTACCTCTCCTGTGACCTGACACTTTATCAGGCCATCACGGCCCTGCTCGATAATGCAGAAGATGCCAGCCCGGGCCAGGTCTCACTCGAAGTAAAACAGAATAACCAAAGCTTAACTATACAGATCCGGGATAAAGGCATGGGGTTCCCTGAAGCACATGTTGCCCAACGTACTGTAAAACACCCTGACAACAGCAGAGAAGCATGCTTTGACGCTATATCCGATAGATTCAGCCTGAAAGAAGATGGTCTCGGGATCGGGCTACTGCTTAGTCAGGCCAGTATTGAGCGGTTGGGAGGTCAGGTTCATATCTGCAGTCAGCGGGAGCAGGGCAGCCTGACCGAAATACAGCTCCCCATTACCAGTAAGAAGCTTTTACAGTCTCGAAAATAAATCAGGAATAACGTACTGCAATGAGTATCAAGGCAACCTCCGGGCAGCCTGTCATTTTGATTGTCGATGATGACCTGACCTTTCTACATACTCTCGCAACCTCATTCAGAAAACGGGGTTTCACCCCAATCACAGCGGATACCAGCTTTAAGGCTACAAGCCTGCAACAACAGCACAGGCCAGACCATGCTGTTGTTGATTTGAAAATCGGGAGTGAGAGCGGCCTCAGACTTATTCCATTATTGCGTGACTTTAATCCAAAAATTGAGATTATCGTACTAACAGGCTATGCCAGCATTGCTACAGCCGTCAGTGCCATCAGACTGGGGGCCAAAGACTACCTCTGTAAACCGGTAGACACCTTACAGATACTCACAGCCCTTAGCATGAAACAGAAACAAACTTCACCTGAGCATCACTCGGGGCATGAACTATGTCCATCCATTCCGGAACAAAGGATGCCTGTTTATCAGCTGGAGTGGGAATACCTGCAGAAAGTACTTCTCGAGCACAACGGTAATATATCTGCTGCAGCCCGTAGTCTTGGCATGCATCGCAGAACACTTCAGCGAAAGCTCAATAAACGGTCAGGTTCTCGCTGAGAACGTGTAATTATTATTGCCTCACTTCCATAAAAGCCATTACGATTGCCCGTTTTATAGGCAGCGGCCAGTCTTTCCGGTGAATAGCTTATTTCTTCGTAGCTCTTTTTTGCGAAAGAACCGTCAGATACTATCACTGATGGGGTTGCTCAGCATTACTTCCATCTTTGGAAGCACCTTGGTCACTACGCTCGCGATCACCTGGCAAGACTCACTTGGCACTCTATCCACTAGCCAGTGGGCCTGGCTCTTTGCCGCCAGTTCCGTAACTATGGCCCTGGCTCTGACACCATCAACATTGATTGCTCTCATTAGTGGCTATTTTCTGGGATGGAGCGCTTTTTTCTATATAGTTATTTCATATCCGATTGCCTCTGGCATCGGTTATATGGCTGGAAAAATGCTGGATCATGGGAAGCTGATGAGCACATTACCCCCAGAATCCCGAATCCATTTGGTGCTTAACGAGCTGAAATATCACCATCAGTGGCCACTGGTCATTCTGACCCGTATATCCCCTGTTCTCCCCTTCTCACTGATGAACCTGGTACTACCTGCCATGGGTATCCGCTTGTATACCTTTCTGATTGCCGGCTTGATTGGCATGCTGCCAAGAACGCTTTTTGCCCTCTGGGCAGGAATGCAGGCACGGGATTTGATCGCTTTACTGAAAAGCCCTGCACAGGGTAACCTGTCGGTGATTTTCATGGTGGTGGTATCGATCCTTTCTGTTGGAGGCCTGCTTTATCTTTCCCAAAAAGCATCGTCGACCATCTTGGCCAGAAAAGCGGTAATAAAAGGCAGGGAGAATAAAACATATGGCTGAAAAGAGTGTGGCTCTTTTTGTTGATGTACAAAACATCTATTACACCACCCGGCAGGCCTATGGCAGTCATTTTGATTACAACGCATTCTGGGCTCAAGTGACGGCCGGTAGAAAGGTGACCAAAGCCATTGCCTATGCCATTGACCGAGGGGACCCGAAGCAACAGCAGTTTCAAACGATTCTCAGGGCTATCGGCTTTGAAGTTAAATTGAAACCTTATATTCAGCGCAGTGATGGCACCTCGAAAGGCGACTGGGATGTTGGTATAACCCTGGATGTGATGAGCTGGGCACCTCAGGTTGATGTGGTTACCCTGGTTTCTGGTGATGGTGATTTTGACCTGCTGCTACAGAGGGTTCAGAAGGATTTTGGCACCGATACAGAGGTTTACGGTGTAGAACCCCTCACTGCCGCCTCCCTGATTCATTCTGCCAACCGCTTTTTCCCCATATCCAATGACTTATTATTACCCATCAAGAAGTAAAAAAACGATCATATCAAATGAATAAATATCATATAAATCAATAAATTAATCTCACCAATAATACTGCACTTTTATGACAACTATCTGTTCATAATTTGTACTGTATTTTGTTTCAAACAAACTCGATAAAATCTTTGACATCCCTTCGGACAGCTATTAGAGTTCCTATTGGCCATTATTGAGAAGAACGAAAAATCGTATCGCTTTTTGAGTACTTCCTGATCGTCACACCACTTCTTAGTTTAAGTTATGCTGCTTTGATTGCTTTACTCTTAAATAGAAATATGAAGATGTGACTACACATTGGCTTAACGCGTGTATAACGCATTTTTATAGAAATATTCAGGAGACATTGCATGTCTAAGTCGACCGGAACGGTAAAGTGGTTCAGTGAAGAGAAAGGCTTTGGCTTTATCGCTCAGGACAACGGTGGTCCAGACGTATTCGTTCACTTCCGCGCCATCACAGGTGACGGCTTCAAAACTCTCGCTGAAGGTCAGGCTGTGACCTTTGACGTTGAGCAGGGCCAGAAAGGTCTTCAGGCTGCCAACGTAGAGAAAGCATAAGCTTTTCCCGTTAACGGGAAAACAGAAAAAGAGCGCTTCTAGCGCTCTTTTTTTTGCCCTTTTTATCGAGCACCATTAATCAGTCGACAAAGAACTGATTATTAAAATGCAGTCATGCATAAATACATTCCTGTGTATTATTTTTCAACATTCTGCTTTGTAAGCACCCACAAACTGATACATATTTCCCCTTCCGCAATACATTCCTGAATGTAAGACACCTGCCAACCGTTTGACTGATAGATAAAATCATCTATTTTTTTAGCAGCGACTCGCTTTACTCTCTTTAACTTTTGCCAATTGCTCTGTTAAGTTTCTTTTCTGGCTGGAGCCTGATCATGAAAACTCCGAACACCTGTGTTGCTGTCTACAAAACCCACCATGCTGCAGATGATGCCGTTAAAAGGCTGCAAAAATCGGGTTTTGAAATGAAAAAAATATCAGTAATTGGCAATGACTACCATACAGAAGAACATGTTGTTGGTTACTACAACATCGGTGACCGGATGAAAGCCTGGGGTAAAATGGGCGCTTTCTGGGGGGGGCTGTGGGGTATTCTTTTCGGCGCTGCATTTTTTATTATTCCCGGAGTAGGCCCAATGGTTGTTGCAGGACCTCTGGTATCAGCCATTGTCGGAGGGCTTGAAGGTGCTGTTATTGTCGGTGGGCTATCTGCCCTGGGTGCAGGCCTGGCCAGCATGGGTATTCCCAAAAACAGCATAGTACGTTATGAAGAGTCACTGTCTGCCGGCAGTTTCCTGCTGCTCTATAACGGCACAGAAGAAGATGTCGCCTCAGCAGCAAAAGTCTTACTGGAAAACACAGATCATGATGGCGTAGAGACTCACAATAAATCCGATACTGAATAATAGTTACTAAACGACAAGTCTTCGATTATTCAGCCATTGCATCTACAAATGCAGTGGCTGAAGAAAAGTGTTCATTAAATAACATCCAGACATGATCCTTTAAAATGGGCAAAGACTCTCTGACCCGCAGACAAACCCAATAAGCCCAATGCTCTCCTAGTCACCAGCGCCAGCAATGTCTGCCCTTCTGCTTCCAGAAACAGCATCACGTTATTGGAATCCAGCGCCTGTATCGACTGGATATTCACTGCCACACGATTCTGAACACTCGTACAGTGAATATCTTCAACAACAATACTGACTTCCTGGGCAGGTAATATCACTCTCAGCTTTGCCCCACTCGCCGCTGAGATCTGATTCACCAGCAATCTTTGCTGCCCAAACAACAGCTCAGTGAAACCATAACCATGATCGTGGTTCGCAACCTGCACTTCCAGAATCGAAAGCGCACAATCATCCCTGGACAATAAAGATCCCGGACGACTGAGTAGCTGACGACACTCTCCCCTCGACACAACCTGACCCTGATCAATCAGCATCAACTTATCGGCCAGTCTTGCGACTTCTTCCCGGGCATGGCTCACCATCACTACCGGGATACCAAAATGCTGATGAATATTTCTCAAGCAAGGAAGAATTCTGGTTTTTGATGACCAGTCAAGAGAAGCCAGAGGCTCATCCATCAATAGAAGGCGGGGGGCACTTAATAAGGTTCTGGCAATAGCGACCCGCTGCTTTTCTCCCCCGGAGAGTTTATCAATGGTACGGTTCAACAAGTGCTCGATATCAAGTTGATCGACGACATCTGATAACGCCGGTTGTACGACATTGGTTCTGGCTCGTTTCACAGCAAACTGCAGATTTTCCATAACGTCCAGGTGTGGAAACAGCCTGGCTTCCTGAAAGATATAGCCAATGCCTCGTTGTTCAGGTGGCATCCACACCCGCCTTTCAGAGTCTAACCAAACTTCATCGTTAAACAGGACTTTCCCCTGGGCATGATTTTCCAGACCTGCGATGGTTCTAAGCAATGATGTTTTTCCGCAACCTGAACGCCCCATAATGGCCCAGATGGCATCACCATCCAGTGACTCATCAACATTAAGAAGAAAGCGATCACGTGGCAGCTGTATATTGATTGTTAACATCAGCAGCTACCCCTGATTGGGTTGAAACGTTGATTGAGAGGCGGGTCGGCGATCCAAACTGTACAAACCAATCAGCAGAATCATGGCAAACACCAAGAGTCCGGCAGCAATCTGATGAGCTTCGGCAAACTGCTGTGACTCAACGGCATCAAACAAGGCAATGGAAAGAACCTGAGTCTCTCCGGGAATATTGCCACCAATCATCAAGACGACACCAAACTCACCCACCGTATGAGCAAACCCCATACAGCCTGCCAGAATCAACGCTCTCTTCGTGCAGGGAAGAACGATGTTAAAGAATCGATCCACCCTCCCCGCACCCATCATGGCCGCTGCTTCAAGCAGCCCCTTATCCAGCTGTTCAAATGCCCTCTGAAGCGGCTGTACAACAAACGGCATGGAGTAGATGACAGAGGCAACAACCAGGCCGGTAAAACTGAATGCCAGCGTTGTGCCAGTGAGAGCAAGCCAGGCCTGACCAACCGCATGGTTAGGAGAAAAAAGCAGAAGCAGATAA
Source organism: Endozoicomonas sp. (assembly GCA_965261315.1). GTDB lineage: Bacteria > Pseudomonadota > Gammaproteobacteria > Pseudomonadales > Endozoicomonadaceae > Endozoicomonas. Next base: position 12,285 of record CBDHDM010000052.1, read on the forward strand.
AAACCAAGGACGGTAGGCGGCAAGACCATAGGCAAACCAACCAGAGCTTCCAGCACGGGACGTAACCGGCTCTTCATATTGGCCAGCCACCATGCCATGGGAATAGCCATTAACATTAAAATAAGTGTTGTTATTATGGCCAGTTTGAAGGTTACCCAGATGGCTGTCGTCAGCATTCAGAGCGCTTCTCTTCTATTGTCAGGAGCCGTTTCTGGAACCAGATCCGCTATTTTTGTCGATGCAGGGAGATAGCCATGTTGTACGATTAAACGTTGAACAGATGGCGATAAAAGAAAGCCAACAAACGCCTTTGCGGCTTCAGCTTCCTTTGTCCGACTCAATATCACCAGATCCTGCTGAATCGGATCATACAGATCTGCAGGGATAGGAAGAGCATGATGACCGTTGCCTTTCTGATCAGTCAATTGAGCTTTCGCAACCAGCCCTACAGGAATATTACCACTGGCAACAAACTGCCAGGCCTGTTGAATACTGGCGCCCTGTACCAGCCGGGAGCGGAATGATGACCATAGGCCAAGCTTATCCAGAACCTGCTTTGCTGCGACACCATACGGAGCAGTTGCCGGATTGGCAATAGACAGGCGGCCTTTATAGCCAGCCAGGTCATCCAGTGTCATGGCATCATTTTCCCCACGCTTGCTGAAAAAGCTCCCGGCCAAACCCGGACTCCACAGAACCAATTCGCCTAAAGCATAGGGGGAGCGACTTCCTGCCAGAACAAGCCCTTTTTCTTCAAGCATTTCAGGCCGAAGGCTATCCGCTGATAGAAAGACATCAAAAGGCGCACCATTAGTGATCTGGTTATAAAGCACTCCGGTAGACGCTGAGGAGATAAGCAACCGGTGTCCGCTTTCCACTTCAAACGCCTTTGCCAGAATATCCAGCGATGGTTTAAAGTTTGCCGCAACCGCTATTTTTAAATCAGCCGCATATACAGACGTACCGACGCCAACACTCCAGAAAAGTAAGCACGACAGCGATATTATTCTTAACATCCAGAAACCATCCTTTTGAAAATCAGCACCAGCGATCAGCCGCTTCCTGATCAGACCCACGCTCATCCACCCAACGATGTCCATCCGGTGTCGTTTCCTTTTTCCAGAAAGGCGCACGGGTTTTCAGATAGTCCATAATAAATTCACAGGCTGCAAAAGCTTCTTTGCGGTGGGCACTGGCGACGCCAACAAAAACGATACGATCCCCGGGAACCATCTGCCCGATACGATGGATCACCCGGACAATCTGAAGCTCCCAACGCTGCATTGCCTCATCAATGATTTCCTGAAGGGCCTTTTCAGTCATACCGGGGTAATGCTCAAGAAAAAGCCCACCAACCTGATCCCCAAGGTTCATATCACGAACCGTACCGGTGAAAGTAACAATGGCTCCCGATGACTTACTCCCCTCCAGGCGTTCATATTCATGACCGGGATTGAAGTCTTCTACTTGAATGGAAATCAAAGCGTTAATCCTGTTTGTTTTTTGAACCACAAAGTCACAGAGGCACAAAGTTTTTCTTTCTTATTTCCTCGCCCCAGGGGGAGCCACAGTAACGAGTTCAAAGAGAAAGCCTTAGTTTCGTAGTGGTTCAAATAAGAATCACCCCCCGGTAACCGGAGGAAAAAATGCCACTTCATCACCAGACTGCAATGTGACATCCTGACGGGTCATATTCTGGTTGATAGCAACCAGCGTACGATCACTCATCATCACCTCACGCCACGCTTCACCTTTTTCAGCCAGCTGACCTTTTAATTCGGAGAGTAAAGCTGAATACTCTCCCTCTTCCAGAGACAACTGCTCGCAGTTCAGTTGTTCGCGAAAGCTGGCAAAGAACCGTACTTTAATCATGCTGCGCCTCCTGATAGAGGCTCTGATAAGGAAGTCTCCTGACCATGAATGTAATGACCACTTCGACCACCACTCTTTTCCAGAACGCGAATGCCTTCAATATGCATCTCTTTGTCCGCGGCCTTGCACATATCATAGATAGTCAAAGCGGCAACCGATGCCGCCGTCAGTGCTTCAATTTCAACACCGGTTTTTCCACTCAGGCGACAGCAGGTTTCAATACGAATCCTTGAGCGTTCGTCTTCAAGCTGAAACTCAACACCGATAAAGTTCAACATTAACGGGTGACAAAGCGGGACCAGCTGGCTGCACTGCTTTGCTGCCTGAATCCCGGCGATTCTGGCAACTGCAAGCACATCACCCTTTTTCAGGCCATTGTCTTTTACCAGTGCCAGCGTCTCTGGGGCCATGTAGATATAGCCTTCTGCCCGAGCTTCACGACGGGTGATGTCTTTCTCACCAACATCAACCATGCTGGCCTTACCATCACTGTTAATATGGGTAAGGGACTCTGATTGAGACACGATCAACCCGCCTTTTTCAGTTGTTCTACAAAGTTACATGGACGGTGCTGACTGTCCAACTGATCCTTAATAATGCCTTCCCAGGCTGTCTTACAGGCATTATTGGAGCCTGGCATTACAAAAATAACGGTACCATTCGCTATCCCCGCGACAGTACGGGACTGAATAGTCGATGTTTTAATCTGCTCATAAGAAAGCTGTCTGAACAGTTCACCATAGCCAACAATCTGTTTATCAAAAATAGGCAATAAGGCTTCTGGCGTACTATCCCTGCCGGCAAAGCCAGTGCCACCGGTAACAAGTACTGCCTGCACACAGTTTGGAGCCCCTGCATCACTGGCAATCCAGCGGGACATCACTTCTCTGATTTTGTAGATGTCGTCTTTCACAATGGCCTTATCCACCAGCCTGTGCCCAGCCGAAGTCAGGCTATCAACCAGTAAATGACCGGAAGTATCGTTTTCTTCGGTACGGGTATCCGATACCGTCAGAACCGCAATGTTTACAGGAATAAACTCATCAAACTGATTATGAGCCATGGGTATTTTCGCTCCCGTCTATTTTCAAAATCTATCCACCAGATCACGCCAGTCTTCAGGCGTATTCGCGTTCACAAAGAGGTCTGCCATGGAGAATGGCAGCGGCATCGTCTGCCCCCCCAGCTGCTGGTGCAGACGCCAGAGCGCGTAATCCTTCGGATTATCACTCTGTATGGCCTTTTCAACCAGACGTCGTGACTCTGCATTCACAGGCAGAACCACCGGAAGGTTAAACCCCTCAAAGCAACAGGGTTGCTGATGATCACAAAGCATTCGGATCGCATCAGCAGGAACCAGAGGCATATCAACAGGAATAACCAGCAAACGGTCGCCATCCTGTAAATGCTGAAAAGTGGCATGGATACCACTCAGGGGACCTCTTCCGGGAACAACATCTTCAATGCTCTCAATAGCAGAGCCATCTATTGTGGCGCGTTCATTGACAGATACGTCACCCGCAAATCCGGATCCACTGATCAGAGCATTTCCAATTCCGGCCTGAGCCAACAGGGATAACATATGCAGGTAAAGAGGTTTCCCAAACCAGCTCAGTCGTGACTTATCCTGCCCCATCCGGGAGGAGCGACCTCCTGCCAGAACCAAACCGTAGAGCGTGCCATGAGCCGTCATTCGTTCACAGACTCTTTCATCCGATATTCATATTCACCGAGGGTAGTGTAAGGTTTTCCGCATCCCTGACAAGCCTTGAGATCAATTATCACGCAGAAAAGCAACGGCTCCTCTGCCTTCACGTTGACTATACTTCAGAGATTCCATAACGCTGATAACAATGACTAACAATGAGACAGAATCAGGTACTGAGCCTTTTCCAGCAAAACCAGACCGCCCTGAACTGCTGGCTTATCCACCCTTGTCCAATGACTGCAGAGTTGATCGCCCATCAGGGGTTTGACTCAATGACCATTGATATGCAGCACGGCATGATCGGCTTTGAATCAGCTCTGGCTATGCTGCAGGCAATATCAACCACATCCGTTACACCCATTGTCCGGGTTCCCTGGCTGGATCCGGGCATCATTATGAAAATGCTGGATGCAGGCGCATACGGTGTGATCTGCCCAATGATTGAGACAGCAGAACAGACCCGGGAATTTGTCGCCACCTGCCGTTACCCATCCAAAGGCAATCGAAGCTTTGGGCCCAGCAGGGCAATGATCTACGCGGGCAACGATTACCCGGAAAAGGCGGAAGAAACCATTCTGCCCATTGTTATGATTGAAACCCGGCAGGCAGTGGAAAACCTGGATGAGATTATCACTACAGAAGGGCTTGGAGCCGTCTATATTGGCCCCTTCGACCTGTCCTATGCCCTGGGCTGCCAGCCCCGACCGGACAACTATGCGCCGCCAGTAATGGAGGCGATCGACCACATCCTTTCCTGCAGCAAAAAGCATGGCGTACCTGCAGCTATTCACTGCATGGGGCCAGAATTTGCTGATCGTATGCGAAAAAAAGGATTCAGTCTGGTAACCGCTGGTTGTGATGCAGACTTCGTCAGATCCGGCGCCTCACACACTATTAAAGCGTTGAGGCAGTAGCCAGAAGCTTTCCGGTAACAGGCTGCTCAACTCACCCGGATAATATAATCAAACCAGTCTGAAGGATCTGGAACATCGTCTTCCGATGTTGTGTCCTTACCCTTGATTGAGAAACCAGAGTTATGGACAGAATCCGGGCTCCCGGTAATCAGAGGATGCCAGTCTGGAAGGTCATACCCGAGATAGAGCAAGTGATAAGCACAGCTATCTGGCAACCATGGTAAATGTTCATGTAGGGTTTTCGGAGTGAACTTAATACAGTCATCCACATACTTGCGGCGGTGCTTATAATGCTTGCAGCGACAGGTTTCCAGGTCCAGAAGGCGACAAGACACAGCGGTGGTGTGAATTTCCTCAGTATCAGCATCAATCACCTTGTTGAGGCAGCATCGACCACAGCCATCACAGAGCGACTCCCACTCTTCAGGAGTCATCTCGGTTAACGATTTTACCTGCCAGAATGCAGGATCCGATTCGCTCATTAGTAACCTTCAAACACCATCAAACGGTTTCATTTTGGGTGAATAAGCATACTCCGGAGCCAGAGGAAGACAATAAGCGATAGCCATACATATTTGTGAACTTACTATAATATGAACAAAGTATATTGAGAAAACTCCATCGCTAAACATACTCTTACTGGCCTCTAGCTGTAATAATCTAAAAAATACAGTTTTAATAGACTAGATAGCCCCTATTCATGATTCATATTGCTTTAATGAGAGGGCCTCCAAAGCTAAAACAATTATTTTTCAAACCAAAACTGGAACTTTACACCAAAAAAACTATCAATTAAAAAATAATACTATTGATTAATAGAATCATCAGGCAAGTTATGGATAGTAGTCAGCGACTCCAAACACCTACCCACATCACTCATTCCCATTTCAGTTCAAACAACCAAACATCAACAAGTGGAAGCATAAAAAAAGTGAGTGCTAAAAAGAAAATCCCACAGGACTCTGATCTGAAACCAACGCAATCAGACAAAAAATATTTCAAGGATAAACATCTTTCATCAGAAGACAGAACAGTCATTGAATTTTCTCGATTCTGTAAAGGCTTTTACAATACCGGAGACATTATTCCCAAACTACCAGAAGGTGTTAACTTTACACCATTCACCGATCCTATCGGAGACTTTTGTAAAATGATGCGTGTCGTTAGCCATTGCCCAAACCACATCAGCCATATCAAAGAGGTTACAGAAGTTATTAAAATTGATAGTTACAGTGATGATAAAAACAAAGCAACTCTAAAAAGGTTAATACACTTAGAAAAGTACACAATGATTCCTGACATTGATGCTGCTCGCAAAATGCTTCCAATAAGAAAGAGAGCAACCCCTGACAATACTAATATGGATATTGAAAATACCAGTTGTCGCCGATCAATACGCATATCCTCTCTTACTGAAAAAAAGGATTCTAAATCTCCAAGTGTCGAGCATAATTCAGATCGAGATCTCACTTCTTCAGAATCGGATTCAGAAGTATTAAGAACTCAAGTAAAACGGCGAAAAATAACGCATCAGAGAAAACCTGACCAGGTACACCACCAGCAAGAAAGAATCATCGCTGTCAAACAGATCATCGAGCTGTGTCTGGAAAAAACAACAACCAAAGACCAAGTATGCAGAGCAATGAAATTCATAGTTGATAGCAGCAACCTGTGGATGAATCCGTCATCCCTGCAAAGTAGCATGAGTCGCTGGTTTTATAAACTTGAGCAGCAAGATGAAATGACCAGAGGTTTTACTCCAACACAAATAAAGAATGCCAAAATATCATTTTCCAGATTAATAGGCTTTCCTAAGCATTTAACTGGAAAGTCATAAACTACAATAGTCTATTTCGATTTAAACTGAAATGTATGAGAAATAGTAATAAATGTTCTCAGATTACAAGCCTTCCTATCATTAAAATTGTTGGCGGTAACTTCCTGGAGCTATACGACTTTACCCTCTATGGCTTCTTTACACCGGTCATCGCAGAGCTGTTCTTTCCATCAAATAACCAGACTATTTCTCTATTGGCCACTTTCTCAGCATTCACTCTCGGGTTCTTTATCCGTCCTCTTGGGGCAATCCTTTTTGGCCATATTGGTGATATCTACGGTCGGCGCCCAGCCTTGATACTTAACAGGAGCCATTAGCTGCATTGTTCTGGCAGGCATTCGAATAAGCTCAACCCTACCCGATAAAACACAAAAATTTGAGCAGCCACCTCTTTCTATAGTCGTTCATAAACACAAGATGGATATGCTGCGGGTCGGTGTACTTAATATGCTTAACGGTATCTGCTTCTTTATGGTGTTTATCTATATCAACACCTACTGGTCAGAACAGCTGTTTTATAGCCGCACCCAGGCACTTGCGATCAATACCAGCAATATGATGCTCATGGTGTTAGCCATTCCTCTGGCCGCCGGAATAGCCGACCAAATAGGGGCAAGAAACATGATTATCAAAGCCGTTATTGCGGGCATTATTGGTATGGTGCCCAGCTACTGGCTGATGACTCAGCCTGAACTGTGGAAAGCTGTGGTCGGACAGTTAGCTTTTGGCTTGTTGCTGGCGGCAATCTATGGAAGTGGTGCTATCTTATCCGCCAGATTACTCCCCCCCCCCCCTCTGTCCGAAGACGGGCTTGGCGTTAGGCTACAACACTGCCCAGGGGTTTCTGGGCAGCCTGTCACCAGCGATTGCTATCTGGCTTGTCAGCACCACCCAGATAGTATTTTCCCCGGTACTCTATCTGTTAGTGATCTATCTGGCTGGCCTAATGCTGCTTCTGAGACTGCCGACCAGCCTGGATAAGCCAATGCGTTCTTAAGCGCTTTCCTTACCGGCCTAACTCACGATTTAAACGCTCAACCTCCGCCCTTAAAACCTTGACTTCATGTTCCAGTTCACGAATCCGGGCTTTGTCATCTGCAGCCAAACCGGCCCGACTTACAACACTGACTTCACCAGAAAACAGATGTGCATAACGGCTTTCACGTTTTCCAGCTTCACGTGGCAATTGAACGACCAGTCCTCGCTCAACCATTTGCTGTAGAACCGCTTCAAGCTCACGAACATCATTAAACTCAGCAAGCCGGCCTGTACGACCTCGCAATTCCCCGGGAGTCTGTGCGCCCCGAAGAAAAAGCACACAGATAATACCTTTTTCCTGATTACTCAGTTGTAAATTTCCGAACTCGGTATTGCAGAAGCGATGACGGTACTTACTCACGCGAGCCCCGGTATCTTCACTGACAAGACGCTCTTTCAAAAGAGCCTCCAACGTCTCTTTAACCTCAGACTCTGCCATGCTAAGTACAGGCTCACGATTACTTTTCTGGTTACAGGCATTGGTCAACGCATTGAGCGACAGCGGGTATTGATCCGGTGTCGTACTCTCTTTCTCGAGCAAACAGCCAATCACACGGGTTTCATGCAGAGACAGAGACATATCCACGATTAAGCTCCTTATACCCATTATCCTTTCTGACTACACCATTACGCTGACAACCTGACAGCATCAGAATCCCTCACAATAAGTCTTCTCTTACTTACTGCTTTGTCTGGGCTGATGCCGAGATTGTTATGCTCATTACGGTAGTTAGAAAGTACATTCGGTATTACTGACAAGTGTTCAGGGTTGGCTTATATCATAAAATCAGTTTCTATAAATTTATCGATAACAAAATATATTTAAAATAAACACAATTATGAGCCGGTGATGAAAAGCTTCACCAGATAACCAATAAACTATACAACAGGGACTCCTGATGATGGCCCGGAAAAAGAACTGGAATTGGCTAGCAGCTGGAATATCAACGCTGCTAATCAGTGCATGTACGACAGTTACGCCCCCTCTGAGCTCTCCTGAAAAAGACCGAGCTTATAAGCTCACCGTTCTGCATACCAATGATCAACTAACACTGACCAGTTACCAGCTTATTCCGGTCAATGGATCTGACGACGATAAAACCATCCCGCAAAACCAGACGATGTTGAACCTGCTATCACCTTACCAGGAAAAAGGTCAGCAATTGGTTGGAGGTAAGGTCGGAATTGTTGATCAACGGCTGATGGGAGAACGAAGTGAAGTCAGATTCCAGCCAACCAACCTCGGCACACTGCTGACAGAAGCCCTGATGGAAAAATCCGGTGCAGACCTTGCTGTGATGAATGGTGGTGGAATCCGCTCCAGCATTACATAGCGGTGAGATCACCTACAAAGATGTGCTAACGGTTCTTCCCTTTGGCAACACGCTGAACACGGTTGAAATGTCCGGAAAGGAAATACTTGAATACCTGACTGTTGTCGCTAACAAGCCAGCCAACAGTGGTGCCTTTGCCCATTTCTCCGGAGTAGAAATGCTGATTAAAGATCGGCAACTTTATAATGTAAAAATCAGTGGCAAAGCGCTTGAACCTGAAAAGCGCTATAAAATGGCTATTCTCAGCTTCTCTGCCAGTGGCGGAGACAAATATCCTAATCTGATCGATAAACCCGGTTTTGTGGACACAGGCTACCTGGATGCAGAGGTTCTGAAGGAGTTTATCGAACAGAACTCACCTTTGCGGGTTGCAGACTTTCAACCTGAGGGAATTGTTCGACAGTAGTCTCTGAATTGATGCCCCCTCGTGAGGCTACGAGGGCGCCATGGGACTGCCCGGCAGTGATATCAAGGCATCGCTGCTGGAAAGTCCAGACCAGTCATTTCATCAAGTCCAAACATAATATTCATATTCTGAATCGCCTGTCCTGCAGCTCCTTTCACCAGGTTGTCAATAACTGACAATATGACGACGGTATCTCCCCCCTGTGGGCGATGAATAGCTATACGACACTGGTTGCAACCACGAACAGAACGGGTTTCCGGATGGCTTCCTGCAGGCAGAACATCAACAAACGGCTCACCTTCAAAGGTGCTTTCATAGAGCCCCTGCAGGTCAATGCTACGATCTTTCACTGTGCAATATAGCGTGGAATGAATACCACGGATCATCGGGGTCAAATGAGGAATAAATACCAAATCACCGGTAAACGGAGGAACGCCTGCCGATGGCATACGCTCAATACCCTGCTGTATTTCCGGTAGATGGCGATGACCCGAAACACCATATGCTTTGAAAGATTCTGAGGCTTCGCAGAGCAAAGTGCCGACATTAGCTCCGCGACCAGCACCGCTGACACCTGACTTGGCGTCCACAATGATATTGCCACTGACCAGCCCTTGCCTGACCAAAGGCAATAACCCTAACTGAGTAGCCGTTGGATAGCAGCCAGGATTAGCGACCAGTCTGGCTCGAGCAATCTGTTCACGGTTCATTTCCGGCAGACCATAAACAGCCTCTTTCAGCACATCCGGGCAAGCATGTTCAATACCATACCATTGCTGCCAGAGGTGGGTATCACTCAAACGGAAATCCGCTGCCAGATCAATAACCCGGACGCCAGCTGAAAGTAGCCCTGGAACAGACTCCATGGCAATGCCATTCGGTGTGGCAAAGAAAACCAGATCACACGACGATAGCTGCTCATGGTCCGGAAGAGAAAAGTTCAGGTCGAGCTTCCCTCGCAGCCCTGAGAAAAGTTCGCTGACCGGTTTCCCTGCTTCGGAGCGGGAAGTAATCATGCTCAACTCAACACCTGGGTGAACCGACAGTAGCCGCAAAAGCTCTGCACCGGTGTAGCCTGTTCCACCGACAATGCCCACTTTAATCATCTGATGCTTCCGTTACTTCTGGATTATTGTTCGATTTAATCATCTTACCAGACCCTCCCTTGATAACGCCTCTACTGCACCTGAAATAACAGCGGTATCGTCAAGTGATTACTCGATAGGCAGTACCAGCAATGCTGAATATTATTGCACAAAAAACAGATAAATATTCATTTTTATTTAATAATCAATGCTGGTTCATCAAAAGCAACACTATTCCAACCGGAAACCATAAAAGCCCGAATATTGCCATGACTGCTTCCACTAGGCTCCAGCAGCACGTCTTCACGATAAAACCGACCAAAACAGGCTAAGGTTTCTCTCGGGCTAAGGTCATGCATCTGGGCAAAGGCAAAAATTTTACAGGAGCCCTCATTACTGCCAGCTTCGTTAATCTGGCAGAGCACTCCTTTGCCATTTACAAAGCGTGTAGGGATGTAGTGATAGTAATCCGCAATAACAGACATCACTGCCTCAAACTCAACCAACTCGGGTTGCAGGCGGATTTGTTCTAGCAACTCACTCAGTGTCACTGGATGCAGCCTTCTTCATCATGAACGGAAAGACAGTATAGCTACTAGTGCCTGTTATCGTTTCCAGGAAGCAGGCATTCTACCCATCATGTCAGAAGGGCGATGAATCAACAGTTGAGCATCTTTATGGGAGGCAGTCTGAACAGCATCGGTCGTAGCCCATGAACTTAACGAAGCGACCCTGGCACTTTGCTCACTGGTGGAAATGCTGCAGCCACCAACAATTAACAGGCTAATTACCTGAGTAATAAGAGAAACAAGCTTTTTCATTGTTATTGTTTACCTGTTGTTCTTATAGTTTTTGGTTTATTTCATCATACGGTACCCACAGCCCACAGCGTATAGTCCAAATTGCTGAACTTACTGTTTTTTTAGTGGTGTAATCAAATCATTCAGTCCATTAATCTGACCCCTCAGGGTCAGTGCCAACAGTTTGCCCAACTCCCCCTCCGGAAACCCTTTTCCTGCAAACCAGAGGAGGTAAGGCTCTGGCAGATCAATCAGCCGACGCCCCTGATACTTAGGATTTGTCCTGATGGCGACAGGCTAAGCCTGAGAATGTGGGAGGTTCGATGAACTGAAATCATTCGTTGAAATCCAGTGGGTTCGACTCCCACCCGGTAGAGATTAACCATCAGCCGGAAGCGAGTTTTGCATAGCCATTGGTTCTATGGCTGAACAGAACCCGGTCGTTAGGCTTTGCTTCAAGCCCGGCGAAGCGAATATGAAGCAACACTCAGGAGTCCGGAAGCGAATCCATAAGTGACCGGATAGTAGGTACTGGAAGTCTTAGTGTCCCATAGTACTGATGACAACGGGGAACTCTGCTCAGGAGGACCCGGACGAGGAAAGGGGACATCATAGTTATTGACCCGTTTGTGGGAAACACAAGAGGTACATTGAAACCTTATGTTTGTGTCAACGAAACAGAGACGGATAGCCACACTGGCCAGAAACAACCAAGCCATGGCTTTCACCTCGCTAAATCAATACATGGACTACAACTGGCTTTTACAGGCCTATCAACTGACCCGCAAGGATGGTGCGACAGGCGTCGATGGTCAAACGGCCGAGGTGTATGAGCGACAGCTGGAGTCTAATCTCCTTAATCTGCTGGATCGAATGAAATCCGGTCAATATCGGGCTCCTGCCTTACGACGCGTTTATATTCCAAAAGGGAAAGGTCAGAAACGATCTTTGGGCATACCGACCTTCGAGGACAAGATTGCCCAGAGAGCGGTGGCGATGCTATTGGAACCTATTTATGAGCAAGATTTCTATAACTGCTCGTTTGGGTCTCGCAAAGGGAGGTCAGCGCATCACGCCTTGCAAAGTCTACGTAGCCACATAATGCGAGATGGAGGCCAATGGGTACTGGATGTGGACATACAAAAGTATTTCGATACGATTGACCACAGTCAGTTAAGAGGCTGTCGCGAAACCCCGAAAGCTATTAAAATACCGCTATTCCAGCGCCACCATAACCAGCCATGACAACAAAGCAAAAATTGGATATCTGTCGTACTCCCCAATACGACATTTTCTCCGAACTGGCTGACATGCCAGAAAAAGGATCGGTAAACCATCAGGGTATAGGCCAGCAAAGGCGCTTTCTTGCTCCGCAACCATCAGACATCACGATTGGACATACCTATCTGCAACAGCACCTGGAACAGGCTGGTCAGAAAACCAATGGCACTGACTTAAGGCTAAAGGTCAATAAAATCAGGGCTTGCCCGAAAGAGAGCGACTATAAAAAGTCGTGATATTCCAACCTCCGAGCAAGCCATGACCAAGTGTAGTCCAGAGTTCCTTTCACTCGCTGATGACTGTCTTCAGCAATTTGCACAAATAGACAATGATGACCTCTCTTCTGTCCTTTCCTCAGATGATCTGAGTGCGTTCCAGGCCCATTACCCAAACTCCAGAAGTCGTGATTTCCCTCCAGTCAAGACGTTAACGCTCTTCATGCGACAAGTCGCCAGTGATACCAAGTCATGTCGGCATGCCTTGATTGATGAACCCAGAGATCAGGCTGCCATGGATAGAAAACCATCCAATACTCATACCAGTGCCTACTGTAAGGCTCGCAAGCGATTAACGGAGTCATCCATTAAGGCACTGATGCGTCAATCAGGCGTTAAACTTGATAAAGCCAGCCCAGACTCCTGGCTATGGCACCAGCGGCGTGTTCTGCTCACTGATGGATCAACCCTTCTGATGCCAGATACAGCTGAAAACCAAAAGGATTATCCTCAGCTGAAATCCCAAAAAAAGGGTGCAGATTTCCCATACTAAGAATCCTTGTTTTGATGAGGTTACGACAATGCTTGATGCTGAAACTTATCCAAGAACTGAAATTATTGCTCTGTACCTCAAGCGCTGGAATGTAGAGCTTGATTTTGATGCAATACAGGAGACCCTTGTTTCGTTTCATCAAACATTACTGATGGCACCAGTTGATTCATTGGAAAGAAAGGTCAACAGTATGCTGAAAATTATTAGTCAGCACATTGTAGCCAATCGTCCGGGAAGATCAGAACCACGGGCGGTAAAAAGACGACCAAAGCCACATCAGAGGTTACAGCACTCAAGATCACAAGCTCGGAGGCTCAATAAATACAAGGGGTAGGGCCTTAAGTCAGTGCCATTGGTCCAGGGAGCACCCACATCTTAAACTGGTGTTGAATTTTGATGATCTTTACTCCGACGGCCCCACCATCAAGCTGGTGCAGTCCTACGGATACAGCTTCATCATGGTGGCAAAAGACACCTCTCATGTATCGCTTTACGAATCAGTGGATGAACTGGATAAGGCTGGCGAGGTAAAACGCTATCACTATACCGATGAGAACGGCTACCAGCATTGGTTCCGGTTCGTCAACGGTGTGCCCATCAACAAGTCTCATAAAGAGACACGGGTCAATTATCTCGAATATGTAGAGACTGATCCGAAAGGCAACGAATACGTCAACACATGGATAACCGACATTCAACTGACTGAAGAGAATGTGGCGAAAGTTATGCGAGGAGGCCGCGCCAGGTGGAAAATTGAGAACGAGACATTTAACACACTGAAAACACAGGGCTATCATCTCGGACACAACTATCTTTTTTATAGAGAGGGGCCATGGGAAGCAACATCTGGCGACCAATCTGGCCTGCCTGACGTTTACCGCTTTCCTCATCGACCAGATAGAGCAGCTGGTTTGCAAGTTCTTCCAGCAGGCTCTTGAAGCAAAGAAGTCCAAAAAAGCGCTATGGCATGCGATATGGGGCTTGTTTGACTGGTTCACCATCGACAACTGGGAAGATCTTTTTACGGCGATAATCGAAGGCAGGAATGTCAGCCTAAAGCACTTGGTAGTTGATACCACATAGTTGAGATATTGGTAGCCCTGTTTAACCTGTGTCCTGAACTTGCTTGTTTCCTGACTGATGATTCAGTGCGATATCACTCGGCCTGAATAAATACCTGATTGGACAATCTCTTGAATCCGGCTTTAATAAGTGAATAGCGGGGATCGCTGACATACTGCAAACCTGAAAGAATAAAGTAAAACAAAAATTAAATCTTCATAACATTCCCGAACTTAAAGCTGTCTTTATGGTCAGTAATAATCATTGCATTAGCACTAATAAAATATTGACAAAATGGTTAATTATTATGGACTGCACTACTATTACAGCGAAACGGTCTGCCCCACAACCTCCAAAAGGAATGGTTGAAGTCACTCAGCCTTGCAAAAAGCCATATTTCAATCGAACACTCCAAGTTGACATGCCACAAAATAATTATTTATTGGCTGGCTATAAGGAGTGTCTTAGCGATATCGCAACATTACAAACAATCAGTACAGTCAATTCAGCTCCCCCTGAAACCTTAGCCAAGTTTCAAACTGATGCAACAAGAGAATCCCTTGAGTCATTAAGAGATAGAGCTATCTCAACTCTTAATATACTTTTCGGACCAAGTGACTTATTAAATAATTTCCGAACTATACTGACACCTGACTCTCCTGTTTCGCTGGAATCATCCTCCTCATCACCAACCACAACTGAGCTAGACCCTCTATCACCACAAGGGTTCAAGATAACAACAGAAAGCGTTGTACACGGTATCGGTGTAGTGGCTACCCGCAATTTTAAAGAGAATGATGAAATATGTCTCTACGATGGACCGATGGTATACCGAATCTTTAACCATCTTAGTGGCAAATATTATGTCTTTAGCATAAATAACAAGGGCAATGACAGCTTTGACAATATCAAGTTCCTTGAAAAAGACACCTATGTTGCATGGTCAGGCATTAATGTTGAGAGCGCGGGCAGACCTGCTATTGAGCTCGGACGTAATTGTGAGCAAGACATACGCTTCCTTAACCATTCCAAGGAAGCCAATGTAATGATCCGTTATACAGGCATGAACATGGTGAAGTGGGGTGACCAAGACAGTCTTCGGCTGACCGTTGTTGCTCTGGAAGATATTAAATCGGGAGAAGAACTTTTCCTCGACTATGATACAGGTAAGCCTGCCTCGAAAATAGATTTTTGCCTCTCGGCAGTAGAAGAACCAACCGAGATACAAAAGCAAAAAATAGCCATGAGAGTCAACAAACTCAATCAAAAATATTTACAGCCAGAGTCAATAGTCTCAACCAAAAGAAAAAAGGAAAAAGAAATTGATCTACCTGAAGAAATTAATATTGTAGTTGACCAGATTATAAACACGACAGAAAATATTCGAATACAAAACGGGTTACCAGCTAATCTTGATGAGCTAATGACTGCTTTAACTCCTAGTCAGAAAAAACTACTAACAATAATTTTCTCGGATGAAGAGTCAAATGTAGAAGATCTAGCCGTAGATTTATCCCCAAGAACAACCAGAACAACCAGAACAACACAAAATGCTTTCATGGATAAATTAACAACTGAAAACGTTAGAGACCTGAAAACATATTTTACACGTTCGATTTTTAACAATAAGCAAACTTGGATTACAGTTCAACAATTAAAAGATCAATTGACACTCCATTTGTAGAATAAAATCGGACAATTGCCATAACAAATAAACCATTGCCAAGGATACGGGCATCCAGTATCTTCCATCGATTAACTTTTATAGAATCAGAGACCCAGAGACATGGCTCAGTACGTGTACACCATGAACCGGGTGAGCAAAATCGTTCCCCCGAAACGCCAGATTTTAAAAGATATTTCCCTTTCCTTTTTCCCCGGCGCCAAAATCGGTGTACTGGGCCTGAATGGTTCCGGTAAATCGACCCTTCTGCGCATCATGGCAGGCGTTGATCAGGAATTTGATGGTGAAGCCCGCCCTCAGCCCAATCTGAATGTGGGTTACCTGCCTCAGGAGCCTGAGCTGGATGCGTCCAAAACTGTCCGTGAAGTGGTTGAAGAAGCACTAGGGGAAGTTAAGGCAGCCCAGCAGCGTCTGGACGAAGTTTATGCGGCGTACGCTGACCCGGATGCCGACTTTGATGCCCTGGCCACCGAACAGGCTCGCCTGGAAAACATCATTCAGGCTGCCGATGCCCATAACCTGGAGCGCAAACTGGAAGTGGCTGCTGATGCCCTGCGTCTGCCAGAGTGGGATGCAAAAATTGAAAACCTGTCTGGTGGTGAGCGCCGCCGTGTTGCACTCTGCCGCCTGCTGCTCTCCAGCCCTGAAATGCTGTTGCTGGACGAACCCACCAACCACCTGGATGCCGAATCTGTTGCCTGGCTGGAACGTTTCCTGGTTGAATATCCTGGAACCGTCGTAGCGATCACCCACGACCGCTACTTCCTCGACAATGCCGCCGGCTGGATTCTGGAACTGGATCGTGGAGAAGGTATCCCGTACCAGGGCAACTATAGTTCTTGGCTGGAACAGAAAGAGCAGCGCCTGGAACAGGAACAGAAACAGCAGGATGCCCGTCGTAAGGCGATGGAGCATGAACTCGAGTGGGCTCGCTCCAATGCCAAGGGTCGTCAGTCCAAGTCCAAGGCTCGTCTGGCTCGCTTTGAAGAGATGCAGTCCCAGGACTTCCAGACCCGTAACGAAACCAATGAGATCTACATTCCACCCGGCCCACGTCTGGGTGACAAGGTTATTGAAGTCAACAACCTGTCCAAAGGGTTTGGTGACCGCCTGCTGATCGACGATCTCAGCTTCAGCATTCCGAAAGGTGCCATCGTCGGCATTATCGGTGGTAACGGTGCCGGTAAGTCAACCCTGTTCAAGATGATCACTGATCAGGAGCAGCCGGATTCCGGAACCGTTGAGCTGGGTGATACCGTCAAAATCTCCAACGTTCAACAGCTGCGTGATGAGCTGGACGACAAGAAAACCGTTTGGGAAGCGATTTCCGATGGTCAGGATATGTTGAAGATCAACAACTATGAAGTACCGTCCCGTGCATACATTGGACGCTTTAACTTCAAAGGTGGTGACCAGCAGAAGCGTGTCGGCGAACTCTCCGGTGGTGAGCGTGGCCGTCTCCAACTGGCCGCTACATTAAAAGACGGTGGTAACGTACTGCTGCTGGACGAACCGTCCAACGATCTGGACGTAGAAACCCTGCGAGCCCTGGAAGAAGCCCTGTTGGCTTTCCCTGGCTGTGCCATGGTTATCTCTCACGACCGTTGGTTCCTGGATCGTGTAGCCACTCACATCCTGGCGTACGAAGGCGACTCCAAGGTGGCCTTCTTTGAAGGTAACTACGCCGAGTATGAAGCCGATAGACGTGAGCGACTGGGTGAAGAAGCTGCAGGCCCTCACCGTATTAAGTACAAGCGTATTGATGCCTGATATAGTTCATTAGTTCCGTCAATGGCTACCCAACCAGGGTAGTCTGATATGGCAAGGATTTTCCGGACACTTTGCCGTGAAAATCCCTGAATTCAGGACGCAAACATCCGCCCTGCGCAGAACAAGGAACCATCGTATTAATCAAAGGCTCAGGCCAACCGTTGAGCCTGAGCCAGGTAGCCGTATTCCTGTAGTTTATTCAACCAGCGCGCCGCATTCTTCCTGACCATCAAACCCTCGTAATCAGTGTCAGGATCAATATAAGGCTGTCGTCGCTTCAGTAAGGTATAAATCACACGGATGAGTTTGTGGGCTATGGCAATCAAACTTCGCTTATGCCCCTTGCGAATAACCAGGCTCTGGTATTTGCCCTTGAACTGGCTCTTGGTCTTGATGGCAGCATTGGCTACTTCGCACAGGATTGTTTTGACCATCTTATTCCCTTTTCGGGTTCGACCGCTTTTACGCTTGCCAGCACTCTCGTTGTTGCCTGGACAAAGCCCAGCCCATGAAGCAATTTCTTTCATGCCACCAAACTTGCTCATGTCATCACCGATTTCTGCGAGCAGGGCTGCTGCACTCTTTTCGCTGACTCCGGGGAGAGTCTGTAGTATCTGCCAGGCTTCTTTCCAGGGTTGAATGCCTTCCAGAATCTGGATTTCCAGCTTGTGCAATTGCTTTTCCAGACGCTGTCGTCCAGGGTTTTATGAAGGCGATTCTTTTCATTGGCCATTTGCTTGACCAGTGTGTCCCGCCGACGAGTCAGTAAGCGCAATTGTTCCTGATCCGGATGAGGTACAAAGCTCGGGCGAACCAGGCCGCAATGGGCAAGGTGGGCGAGCCACTGACTGTCCAGTGTATCCGTCTTGCGACCGGGCACATTCTTGACGTGCCGGGCATTCACTACCCAGGGGTTCAGGTGGCAGCTAATGATGGATGCATAAATGCTTTTCCAGTAAACACCGGTGCTTTCCATCACGACCAGGTCAATCTGATGTTGTTGCAGGAACTGGCACATCAGCTCCCGGTCTTTCCGGAAGGTGCCAAACTCACGGGTTAATGTTTCGATATTGCCTTCTGGCAATTCCTTGCGAATGGCAACCATGACCATCATTTTATGGACATCAATGCCTGCGCAGTTTTTCACAATGGTTTGCATCGTCTATGCTCCAAACGTTCACTTCGGTCCGGCAGAGCCTGGCGGACTGGATCGGATCGCCACTCTCCCCGAGAGAATCTCACCTGGAGAACAGGACTGTTTGCCGTGCATTCAATGCTTCAGAAATGGAGCCTTGATGGTGCCAGTTCTGAACCATGAGATAAGCGAGGGTGCGAACGATCCAGCCCGGGTCAATTTGTGTTCAGGGTCTAAAAGCCACTGCAAAGATAACGACCACTGTCAGGCTCTGCACCATGATGATTGTGGCAGAGCCTAATTTTCATGGTGCGGGGTGACCGAAATATCGGTCATGAGCATTTGTGTGTCCGGAAAACTATAACCACTCCATGGTAAGAGTGGCTCTTATTTTGTTGGGCTGGAGGTGTTGTCTGTACAGTTTTAGGTTCTGATATGGTTGTGCTTGTTCTACCTTCAGGTGTAGTTTGGGCTGAGGTGGGTATATTTATTCCTACACTATCCTGTTGTTTTTTGTCGTTAAATGGAGAGGTCAAAAATTGATAAATATATTTGTAAGGGGTGACGGCTGCAAAAATCAGGAAGTCATACAAGACCTTGGCTGTGTAGGCTATAGCTCTACCTATCTTGCAGAATACAGCAGTGACAGCCGATACACTTCGACTTAGCCATCTGGCTTCTTGATTTTTATTTTGTCCACTCTGGAGTAAGGATGTTGCTGCTTAAAGGCGCTCCGCTGGTTATCGGTGCACTATGGACTTCAATTGCAGGCATGACTTATCCCAATCCATTATTAAAAATATATTATTAGCGACATTTTAATGTAATAAAGTGGGAAAAGTTCAAACCATTTTATGAAATGGTTATTAAAATCATGCCATATAAGGGACACTCGGGCTTTCTTAAGGTTGAATCAGCCGCGAGGTATGCAGCTTTTCCTATTATAAAAGATGAATTTTAATACAGTCTTAAACGGCAGGAACCGGAAGTGGGAGAGGGGTTACCATGACCGACATATTGTCCATCGAGCCAGCCTGATAGGCCTTGGCTACCGGCCTTGACGCAGCATGTTCAACAGGGTTTCCTAGATGCAGTTGCCGCTGCACAGTTCTGGCAATGTCTTTAGAGAATGCAACCTCGGTAATACCATCACAAACTTGTATTAGAGTGCCACCTGAGCATTCGCGGGAAGGTATTTTGATGACTTTACCTCTGGCACTGATAGCCCCATTCAGGTAGTGATCCCCCAAGGTCCTTGCTACAGCTAAGTTTCCATTAACTCTGGGAGTCCCATCAACATCGACAACATAGCCACCGCGTTTCTCGATGGAGTGTCTGTATTTAGGTGTATCTGGCTCTGCGTCTTCACTAATTTGTCTGATATGTCCAGCTTGGTCGAGAAGGATTGCTCTGGAGTCACCAAGGTTGATAACCCACAGGTCACCGTTTATCCGCAGGGCGATATTAGCAGTGGTTCCTGATGTGGCAAGTCCTTCAAAGAACGCTTTAGCGTTTGTGCCCAGAAGAGGGGCTTGTGGGAGCGTATTATCAAGATCCACCAGGGCAAGTTTGAGAGCATTCCAGATGCCTTCATCATGCAACCCATTTGGGTTGAACTCTTCAAGCCGTCTTTGCAGGTGAGGGATAATCTGCTGACTGGCATATGAAGACCATGCACTACCACCATGACCATCAAAAATACCGGTAATATCAATGACAACAGGCCTGTTATTAACTATGGCTGTGAACTGACTGGCAATATGGGCATCTTCCATATGTCGTCTGGCTCCTTGAGCATGGGCAACGCCAGATTGAGTTCCGTGAATAGGCTCATAGTGAATGGTGGTTTTTTCACCTGCTCGTTGAACTGTTACGTACCCTCTTCCGGTTGCTGGAAAATGTACCCCTGACGCCTGCTGATAATAGCTTGCTGCATTTGTGCGCCCTTGAAAGGCTTTTGGATAATGATCAAGCTGGGCTTCTGCCGCGCTGAGTTCTTTACACAGTTTCTGCTGGATTACCTGCTCACCGGATACATACCGATACTCAAGGTTTTCATTATGCTCTGGCAGCGTCTGGAGCTTATTTACCGGTCGCTGATGGGGGGGAAGGTATTGCCGTAAAGTTGGAGTATCTGGCAATACTGCGTCAGAGTCCTTGGTCGAAGAGATAACGGTTGGACTGATGCTTTTGCTGTCTTCTACTTTGCTTTGCTCTGTTGCAGTGGTTTTGGTGCCGGTAAATGGGTATGTCAGGCAGTTGAAAATATATTTGTATGGCGTAACACTCGCATAGATCAGAAAGTTCAGTAATGACTTAATGGCGTACACAACAGTCCTGCCAGTCTTACAGCAAACATCAGCAACGGTCGTTATTGCACGCCCTAACCAGCTGGGCTCCCTACTGGCTTCCGGTGCAGGGGGAGGGAGCGATACAGTGGTATGGGATGAGTCAGGTGTTGCAACTTGATGCATCAAGAATATCACTACTTGGAAGCTTCAGGCGGGTTAGACCCTTTTGAAGCAGGGGAGTTCAGTATGACTGGATGGAAGTATAGCTGTGGAAGAGTTAAACCAGTTAATACCCAGAAATACTTAATGTCATATGACTGGGTATTAATAAGCCTTTACCAAAAAGAGTAACTCCTGGTGTGAACCAGGAGCCAGAGTCAAAACAAAAAAGAATCATTTTCCTCCAGAAAGAAATGCCAGCATTTTTTCCTGCAGCCACCCGCCGTATGGAGGGTAGATCATTTTGGCACTGTTCAGTTTACCTTTAGTTAGTACTGCTTTGGCCTTGGTGAATGTCTGGAAACCCTCGTAACCATGATAGTGCCCCATGCCTGATGGGCCAACGCCGCCAAACGGCATATCTTCAACAGCCACATGGAACAGGCACTCATTGATACAGACTCCGCCGGAGTGAGTCTGCTCCAATACCGTTTCCTGATTTTTTGCATTGGAACCAAAGTAGTACAGTGCCAGGGGTCTTGGGCGTTGCTGTACAAACGCAATGGCTTCATCAAGACTGTCAATGCCGATGACGGGGAGCAGGGGGCCAAAAATTTCTTCCTGCATAACAGTCATGCTGTCAGACGGGTTTTCAATCAAGTGTATGGGTATTCGGCGGCTTCCGTCGTTAATTTCTTCGTTACCCGGTGTATGGATGGTTGCTCCCTGGACTTTGGCATCATCAAGCAGGTTTAGCAGGCGTTGGTGGTGGCGGTCATTGATGATCGATGTGTAATCATTATTCCCGTTGACCTTTGAATACATTTTTCGAAAGGCTTTCAGGTAGTGCTCAATAAAGGCAGCCTTCTGATCATTCTTCACCAGAATATAGTCAGGTGCTACGCAGGTTTGACCTGCATTCAGGGCTTTTGCGTAGCAGATTCTTTCAGCCGCTTCCTGAATGGGGAAGTCGTTATCCACAATGACTGGCGACTTACCACCCAGCTCCAGGGTTACCGGAGTCAGGTTTTGTGCAGCAGCCCGCATGACATGGTGACCAACCGGCGTAGAGCCGGTGAAAATAATGTGATCAAAGGGCAGACTGGTAAACTCGGTCGCGACTTCAGCATCACCGCAAACCACAGTGACCAGGTCTGAAGGGAAGGTTTGCTCAATAATTTTTGCCACCAGTTCCGAGGTTTTTGGTGTGAACTCGGACATTTTAATCATGGCCCGGTTACCTGCAGCAAGAATAGTCAGTAGTGGGCCAAGGGAAAGAAACAGTGGATAGTTAAAGGGAACCACAATACCGACAACGCCCAGTGGCTGGTAAACCACTTTGGCTGAGGCTGGCAATAACTGGGGGCTCAGCTTACGTTTGCTGGGCTTCATCCATTTCTTTAGTCGCTTGAGGGTGTAGTGAATGTTCCCCAGGTTCGGCGTAAATTCGGTAAGTAAAGACTCACTTTTTGCTCGGCCACCAAAATCCTCATCCAGGGCAGAAAGTAGCGCTTCTTTATTATTTAACAGTGCTTTCTCAAGGGCTTTCAGTCGGGATACCCGTTCCTGATAGCTGGGATTGGGGTCTTTCAGGAAGGCTTTACGCTGGACATCAAGAAGGTCCTGCAGAGGGGTAGTTATTTGCTGGGTCACTTTTCTGTGCTCTGAAGTGATAGGTTCGGCAGCGCTCATGGTTATCTCCCTCTTTTTGTTAATTATTTGTTTTAGTAATGTTTTTTTATTTTTAGCCTGACTTTCACAGCTGTGTTGATAAGGCTTTAGTTCCCACTGCAAGTATCAACTCAAAATTGCCTTGAATAGCAGGATTAGTGTGTTTATGTTATTTTTAGAGTAATTACTCTAAATCGTCAATCACTTATTATTGTGAAAAGTGTTTTGCTTCTTGTTTGCCATGGCTGAGGATGAGGCAAAATCGCTTTCTTACGCAATGGGCATTTGGTTAAAAGCGCATTTATGGCCGGAAAGACTCGCGACAAGATTCTCAATGCTGCTCTACAACTCTTCAATGAGCAGGGGGAAAGGGTGGTAACGACCAACCATATCGCCAGCCATATTGGGATATCCCCTGGGAACCTTTATTACCATTTCCGTAATAAAGAAGCGATTATCCTCGCTCTGTTTGAAGATTTTCAACAGACCCTGACTGAAGAGATTATCTTGCTCGCAGGTAAAGGAATAACACTGGAAGATAAACAGCGATACTTGGAAGCTTTGCTGGCTGGCATGTGGCGATACCGCTTTATATTCCGGGATCTTCATGGAGCCGTTGCCCGAAGTGAAGAGCTGCGGGTTATGTATCAGGGGTTTGCCAGACTCTGTATATCTATGATTGTTCAGGTGTTCAGAGGCCTGATTACATCAGGATTAATGAAAGCCAGTGATGAAGAAGTTGAAGCTCTGGCCCTGAACACATTTATGGTGCTGACCAGTTGGCATGAATTGGTGCATGGCGTTTTGCATAGTGAAGGGGGTGAGCCATCCAGGGCTATGCTGAACAGGGTTATTTATCAGGTGTTGATCATGGATAGGGGATTTATTACATCAGAAGCTATGGAGTCCTTTAAAGTTCTGGAGCAGGCCTACTTTTCACCTCTTGATATATGATGCATAAGTTTTCTTTCTGGTTGTGAACCGGGCTCAGACATCGATATAGAAAAGGATACCTCGTTTGTTTGGAGCCCGTTCTGGCAAGGCTTCAAGTAGTGATATTTTTCAGGAAGAAGAAACCATGCCCGTTTCAGGTACTAATAACAATCGCACTCCTTTGGTGCCGATTCAGAATGAAAGCCAGAAGCCTGCTGGGAAACAAGATGGCAAAGGTGTTCTGCACGTCAAGGGTAATGGACTTCAGGTAAGAACTCCTGACAACTTTGAAATCAGTTCAAGGCCAAGAAAAAGAAAGCTGCAGAGCATGAGCGCAAGTCCTTCACCTGCAAAAAAATACATACCCGGAAATAAGCAGGATAAAGAGAATCTGGATCGTCAGGAATGAAAGTAATATCCCGGATATAAGCCTGTCAAATCTTGGTGATTCCTCAAGCGTTCAAGTTGAAGATGATCTGGTCATTAAAAACGCTGCGGGTAAAGTTTTAAAAGACTCTGTTGCTTTTTCTGATGGCACTTACTCATTTCATGGCGCCTCCGTAGAAATGGAGCTGAGAGACGGTAAGATTGCCGGACAGCTAAAAAAAGAAACGTCTGAAAAAGACAGTGAATTTGGATCAAGAATCAGAGCTTATGTTGATCACCATGTAGCTCATGGTCGGGATCTGAAGGAGCTTGCTATTACAGGCGATGCCAATGTGTGTCTGTTTGATGATGATCCGATTTCAGGAGTAAGAACATTGAAGCCCGGTGTGCAGGATATCCTCAATGAGCATCATCTGGCTCTGATTGTTCCCAGTGGGAATGTGACATGGGGAAGACCAATCTCTGATCAGCTTACATTCTTTCCCCTGACAACGCTTGAAGGCAACGATATTAATCCCTCAGAGTCAGGAAAAGCTGAATCAATCATTAATTATTTATCGACGGCTCGTGATCAATTCAGTCTTGATTTTAATGACCGTGTGATGACCGATCATGCCATTCTTACCGGACCAAACCATATCGTTGGCAATACTGCGGATTGTAAGGGGATTGGAACTGAAGGGAAAAGCCTGACTTATGATAAGGCTGGTGAGGTGTGGGGGGATGACAGGCCTTCTGAAGAACAGTATAAAGAAATAACCCAGAATACGGCCCAGGTTCTTGCTGACGTGTTCAATGAAGTGATTGTTAAAAAGAAAGGCTCATAATTGAGCCTTTCCGGTGTTTTGCTTTAATTTATCTCGCGAGTGATCTGCTTAGCAGATACGGTCAGCCTTGTAGTAGGACTCTCCGGTATCGATACCCGCATCAAACTCAGTCTGGCCGCTGCGGCTGGAGGTTCCCAGCTCTTCACGGGAAGCTGCAGTTTCTTTTGGTAACAGATGGTCTACAGCGGCTTTCTCTTCCAGCAGCTCTTGCTCAGTTTTCTTCATCATTGCCTGACCGTAGTCGTTAATGTGAAGGTTCTGAATGATCTGGTAGCTACCAAACTCACAAAGGACAGGGAAAGAGTAGTAAATACCTTTGGCAACACCGTAGCTGCCATCGGAGATAATGCCCATGGAAACAACACGGCCATCACTGCCCAGAGCCCAGTCGTGCATGTGATCAAGGGCGGCTTGAGCGGCAGAGGCTGCGCTGGAGAGGCCACGCCATTCGATGATTTCAGCGCCACGCTTCTGGATGCGAGGGGTATATTCATCCTTGTACCACTTCTCATCAATCATATCGATGGCAGCTTCATCACCAAGCACCTGAGCGTGGTGAAGGTCTGGGTACATGGTAGGAGAGTGGTTACCCCACACACAAACACCATCAATGTCTGAAGGGTTAACACCCAGCTTGTTGCCCAGAATACCCAGTGCCCGGTTGTGGTCCAGGCGGGTCATGGCACAGAACTGGGATGGTGCCAGGTTCGGAGCATTACGGGAAAGAATCAGGCAGTTAGTGTTCGCTGGGTTACCGACAACCAGGGCTTTAACATCACGGTTAGCCACTTCGTTCAGTGCTTTACCCTGCTCGGCAAAGATAACCGCATTAGCTTCCAGCAGGTCAGCACGTTCCATGCCTTTAGAGCGTGGGCGAGCACCAACCAGCATGGCGTAATGAATACCACGGAAACCATCAAATGGGTTGTCGTGCAGACTGATGCCGTGAACCAGTGGGAAGGCGCAGTCTTCCAGTTCCATGGCAACGCCACGGAGTTTGTCCATAGCCTGTGGGATCTCAACCAGTTGCAGGATCACAGGCTGATCAGGCCCCAGCATTTCACCGGCAGCGATTTTGAACAGCAGAGAGTAGCTGATGTTGCCAGCTGCACCTGTGACCGCAATTCGTACGGGTTGTTTCATGGGGAACTGCTCCTTAGAGTTTTCAGGTTCGTTCTTAGATTAGGAATACGTCCAAATCGCCATGAGCCATTCTTTATGGAAACTTCTTGAACTAAAAAGTCGTAAAAGAGACACCCGACCCACGGCATCCTTAATTGTAAGCCTGTGGATAATACAGCGTTCAGACGCACTGTTTATTTGATAAAGATCAGCCGCGCACAGATTACTGATATCGTTTCGGTAAGTCCATATGTGAGGCGCTGATTATTGTTGTTTTTTTATGCGAGACCAGAGGCTGAAGCTTACTTGGCCGGCGGTTTTGCTTTTTTCCAGCTGCCAGTTTTCTGGAACTGGTAGTGGTGTCAGTTCTTTTTCCACCTCAATATAGATACGACTGTTCTCATTCAGGTAGCCATTGCTTTCAAGCAGCTGGCAGGCTGGTTCCAGCAGGTTCATCCGAAAAGGTGGGTCCAGGAAAATCAGGTCAAAACCGGTTTCAGCCAGTTGGTTTAACCAGCTGAGGCTATCGGTCTCAATAACCTTTGCGTGCTCAGTTTTTAATAGTGCGAGGTTACTCTTCAACGTTCTTGCGGCAATCGGGCTTTTTTCCAGTAGAACCGCTGAGGAAGCGCCCCTGGAAAGCGCTTCCATTGAGAGTGCGCCGGTACCACTGAATACATCCAGAACTTTGGCTCCTGGGGTAATCATTGCCAGCCAGTTAAATACCGTTTCTCGAACACGGTCCGATGTCGGGCGCAAACCCGGAACATTGGCAACGGGCAGCTTCCGGCTACGCCACTCTCCCGCAATAATCCGCAGCTGACCACCGCCGGTATGTAGTGAACCGGTTTGGGATCGGGGTTCTGAGAGCTTTGGGTTTTTTGATTTGCGGGGCATCAACAGGCACCAGTTGAGTCGAGAAAAATTGGGTCGTAAGGATACTCTTTTCGCCCTGTCAGGTCATGAAATAACAGACTTATTAAATCGTTGGAAAGTTGGGATGACATACGCACCAGTCATTATTGTTTAATGGTGCAAAACTGCATAGGCTAAGCCTTCATATCATCACGATGATTACACTATGAGGCCAATGGTCAGAACACGAACTTAAGCCACAGCATCTTCTGGTGCTGTGGCTTGTCAGAAATCCCCTTCCGGCATGCCGCAGAAACGTATTATTCGCTTCTGACGGAGTTCTACTGTTTTGTTTCATATAGCATCGTCCAATAAAACCTGGAATTATCCTCTTGCGCGTACCTTGTTGCTAATGGTCCCTTTTGACCTGCTGGCTTCACTGGGTATGGATATTTACCTGCCTGCTTTGCCAGGTATGGGGGAGTATTTTTCAGCATCGCCGTTTATGGTTCAGTTAACACTCTCGCTTTATATGCTGATGCTGGGGTGTGGACAGCTGATCTTTGGTCCATTATCTGATCGTTATGGACGGAGGCCTGTGCTCCTCTTTGGTTGTCTGCTTTTTGTCATATGCTCTATTGGTTTAACCATGACGGGGTCTATTGAGCTTTTTATCTTTTTCCGGCTCTGTCAGGCGGCTGGTGGCTCAGCAGCCCTTGTGGCGACTTTTGCAACAGTCAGGGATGTTTATGGCCATAAGCCTGAGTCAGCCACGTTATATGCGTTGTTAGGTGGTATGCTGGCTTTTGTGCTCGCTCTGGGCCCCATTGTCGGATCGTTTCTGATTGGTTGGTTTGGTTGGGAGTCAGTGTTCTGGGGGCTGGCTGTGGCTGGATCGGTTGCTGGTGTGCATGCGCTGTTCAGCTGGCCAGAAACCCATTGTTCAGTAGGCGGGGGAAGTATCAAACATGCATTTGGCCGGGTCATAACCTCTTCTGATTTTCTCCTGTATACCTCTGGTTTTACCGTGGCTATGGGATCATTTTTTGTCTACTTCTCCATTGCTCCCGGTATTTTGATTGGCAAGCTAGGGTATTCATCTCTGATATTCAGTCTGCTGTTTGCAATGGCTGCTGTTGCCATGATTATTGTCAGCCGATTTGCCGGCTCCATAGCTCGTAAGCTTGGGATCTCTGGCACATTGAAGCTGGGAATGGCGGTGATTCTTGCCGGTGCTTTGCTGATGCTTTTAGGAAGCATTCTGCAACTACCAGAGGCCCCGGTCTTACTGTTGCCCATGATGGTGATTGCCGTGGGGATCAGTATTACCTGTTCTGTGTGTGCAACCGGGGCTCTGGCAGAATTCAAGGATATTGCTGGCACAGGTGTGGCCTTGTATTACTGCCTTGAAGCCGTGCTGGTCTGTTTACTCGGCACCGCAGTGGTGGTGCTGTTTCCGGTGGGAAGCCTCTGGCCATTGATTGCTTTTTCTGGCATTGGTTCTCTTGTTGTAATGACCTTCGCTGTTCTGGCAAATAATACGCAAAGCGGGTAATCCTGATCTGTTAGTCATGAGTTCTCATTAGGCTCTGTCATATTGGGCTTATGAGGGATGCTGGCAGACATATGGTTACCTTGTTGACCAGTGGTCTGGTGTCTATAGCTATTAGGGTTTGGCGAATAATCGCCAAGCCTCCGGTTGTCAAAAATCACTCTCTTTTATCTTGGACTGGCTTATGACAGCTTGCTTGAGTTTTGGATCAAAGTTGATGTCATGGTGATGTTAATAAAGCGAAACAGCTCTCAAAGAGAATTAGCCTTAACCTGGCTAATGGTCAATTTATTGTTAAATAAATACGCTAAGAGTAAATAAAACAGCTGGTTGCAATGAAAAGAGTCACTGTGTGAATCAAAATAAAACTGACTTTATCTTGTCACAATATGGTTGTTGCCAGATGTAACTATATTGTTAAGTAATAACTGATGGATATTTAGCCGGATCGGATGGTTTTAAATTTTAAACCATAAACAGGGATGTTAATTATAAAAACTAATGCGCATGTTTTTATTTAAAAGTTCATACACTCCCTCCTTTTACGAAAATTGGCCTTCATTCTCCAGCTCATCATTCGGTAAAAAATAACTATAAGCCTGAGGGAACATTATTATGAGTGATGGCAGAATAGGTGGCCATATTCCATTATCACCCGTTACTCAAGAACCACCAGTTGATCAAGCCGAGCAACAAGCTGTAAAAGATGGAAGAGTCATTACAGAAGTTGATGCATTACCTTACTCTAAGAAATTGTCCTGAAATAACATGGCCATTTCACTCAAGTGCTGGCACTGCCGTGTAATTAAATTTGGGTAAAATGTTGTCGAATTTGATACGCATCCTCACTTAAACTCCTCTGCATATTTGCGACCTTTTTCAAACACCTGATCGACTATTTTAACGACCACCTTCAAACCGGTTGTCGTTTCGGTCTTCTCGATATAATGCTTTGCAGTCTCAATGCATTCCAGCGGCACCCCGCTACAGGCTCTTGTCACATGAGGGAATACCCGGTGCTCAATTGGATTGAACTTTGAGCAATAAGGGGGATAGTGTGCAATACGAATTTTTAACCCCAACCGGTTGGAGAGTGCTTCCAAATCTTCTTTAAACAGGTAGGACGATGAACTATTACTACCGCCACCATCACACACAACCAATACCTCATCTTCACCTGCATAGTCTTGCTGTCCATGCTCAAGCCACCAGAGAGCCAGACACTCGCATGAAAATTCAGATGTATCTTTACTGGTATTTAAATTGAGCATCGCGATGGTCGTGTAGAATGCGGAGCACGTTATCAACCAAAGTTGGACATACCACCGTTAGTCTTCTTCTTCCCCCTTCTTACGAATCCGATTCGTAGTGAGCTGTTCTTCAGAATTAAGTTCAGTTATTCCATGAACGACAGTCTCCCGATGGCAGCCCAATAATTGAGATATGTACTGGATACCTCCATGACCCAACTTCACTGCTTCAATAGCAGCGTACCTTCTCCGATCTCGCTCATTGAGTGAACAGAAAAAATCCATCATCTGAGCTTCAACTACTTCTGAATAATTACCCATAACCGCTCGCACAGGAAAGAATCTCAAGGAAGATATTTATGGCTCTTTACTATAGGCGAAATGTAGGAATTATTTCAGGACAATTCCTTAGTAATCATGGTTGCTGACAGTAGCTACTGATAAAAACGGCTTATTCCCCTCAATGACTGTATCCGGCAGGAAAGTAAATTGTCTGTTATTTTGTCAGATCGATGGCTGGAGCTTACAAATTTGTATTGATCCTTTTTTCTGATTGCAGCCCATTGCTGTAATCGGTGATGCTGTTCTGACAAACGATACACGGAGCATGTAGGTTGGGTCTGCTAGTCTGACCTCACATGAGATACCGTTTCATTGACTGATTGGGGGGTACTAAACGGAGCTGACTCACCTTCAGTGATTGCGGCCTGATGTGTGAAGGTCGCCGGGTCTGGCGAAATAAAATAGACCAGAAAAATAAGTGCCAGACCTCCGGTTGCCCAGAGCAGCAATCTTTTATTGTGGATTGGTTCATTCGGGTTCATGAGAGTTGGACTATTTTCCCAGATAAAGTTCATTTCGTGACAGCCTGAATTAAGATAGGATAAGCGATTATTCATAGCCTGCATGATTGATTGTTATTGCTTTTAATTCGCTTTTACGGAGACTGTTCCGGACTGGCTTCAGGTATGTGGCGATCATCACACTCATCAGGCTCTCCCATCAAGGTTATTGAAGTAGTCTATGTTCGGTTCGCGCAAAGACGATGAGAAAAAAGCCAAACGCAGTTTTTGGCCCTGGGGTCGACGTACCCAAAATGAAGTTTCTGAAGAACAGGCAGAGCAGAAGAATGACCCTGCTGTAGACGACGTTGTGCCCACCATAGATGCAGCGCCGGAAGTTGCTTCTGAAACACCCCCTGAACCCTCTGCTGATACTCACGTTCCCGATGCTGTGCCTGGGGTTATTCAGAGTGTTGAAGGTACAGCTGTTCATCACGAGACTCGGGATGAAGCTTTCCATCAAGCTCACGAGGCTTCTCATCAAGAAAGCACAGTGTTTTCAACCACCGAAACGGCTCAACCCGTTGAGGCAGAAATACAACCTGAAGAACGTCCGGTTGAGGTAGAGAACAAGCCTGAACCCAAAGGGGGCTTCTTTGCCCGGATGCGTCAGGGGTTGAGCAAAACCCGTAATGTTCTGGTCGAAGGTGTTGCAGAACTGTTTATCGGTAAAAAGGAGATTGATGATGATCTCCTGGATGAGCTGGAAACCCAGCTGCTGGTTGCGGATGTTGGTGTTGAAGCAACCACGGAAATTATTGAAAAGCTTACTCAGAAAGTTAAGTACAAAGAGCTGGATGATGCGGATGCCCTGATGGCTGCACTGCAGTCAGAGTTGGCAGGGATTTTGGAGCCCGCTGATCAGCCATTGGTGATCCCGAAGCAGGATACGCCATTTGTCATTCTGGTCGTGGGTGTCAATGGTGTGGGTAAAACGACCACCATTGGTAAGCTGGCTCGCAAGCTCCAGTCAGACGGTCTCAAGGTGATGCTGGCTGCCGGTGATACCTTCCGGGCTGCCGCCGTTGAGCAATTGCAGGTCTGGGGTGAGCGGAATGAGATTCCAGTCATTGCCCAGCATACGGGTGCAGACAGTGCCTCGGTTATTTTTGATGCTTTTGAGGCCGCCAGAGCGCGTAATGTTGATGTGTTAATCGCTGATACTGCAGGTCGCCTCCATAATAAGGATCATTTGATGGAGGAACTGAAAAAAGTGAAGAGGGTGCTGGGTAAACTGGACCCTAATGCTCCTCACGAAGTATTGCTGGTACTGGATGCAGGTACCGGTCAGAACGCCCTGAGCCAGGCTCGTCTGTTCCATGAAACGGTGCAGTTAACTGGTATGGCGCTGACCAAGCTGGATGGGACGGCAAAAGGGGGGGTTATTTTCGCGCTGTCCAAGCAGATGAGATTGCCCATTCGCTTCTTGGGTGTGGGTGAACAGATTGATGACCTGAGACCATTCTCGGCTAATGAGTTTGTCAAAGCTCTATTTTCCCGGGAAGGTTGAGGTAAATGGCGGTGGGCGGCAGCTATCGCTCACTGGTGGGTTGCTTGATCAGCTAACGGTGACATTGAGTATTTAGCCTTAATTAAAATCCGGGCTAGTAAAGAACACCCGAGAAAAGGATAGAGTAAGGACAGCTGGATGATTCGCTTTGACGGTGTCAGTAAGCGTTACCCGGGAGGGCATGTTGGCCTTGAGCAGGTCGGTTTTCACCTGAACCGGGGCGAGATTGCGTTTCTTACCGGTCATTCTGGTGCAGGAAAAAGCACACTGATGAAACTGATTATGCTTCTTGAACGCGCCAGTGCAGGTCAGATCTGGGTAGGAGGTCATAACCTGCGCACTCTCAGGAACAGCCGGATTCCCTATCTGCGTCGAAACATAGGTGTTGTTTTTCAGGATCACCAACTGCTTTTTGATCGCACCGTCTTTGATAATGTCGCTTTACCACTTCTGATTGCCGGCTATTCTCCGAGTGATTGTGCTGGCCGGGTCCGTGCTGCACTGGATATGGTCGGCTTATTAAGCAAGGAGAAGCTCTTTCCTGTTGCGCTTTCCGGTGGTGAACAACAGCGGGTTGGGTTGGCCAGGGCAGTGGTGAATCGCCCGGCACTGATTCTTGCAGATGAACCTACCGGAAACCTTGATCCACACCTGTCCGCCGAAATCATGAAACTGTTTGAAAATTTTAATCAGGTTGGGGTGACTGTGCTGATTGCCAGTCATGATCTGGCGCTGGTAGCTCGAATGCGACATCGTATACTGACCCTGGATCATGGCAGGCTGGTTGCAGACCAGGAGGTTCAGTGAGTCTGTTCAATAAAAAAAACAGGCATCATCACGATGGTCGCCGACAGCGGGCAGTGGATGATAATGTTGTTGCGGGAAAAGCAGACGGAAAATCTGCAGGAAACGATACCCATAAAAGAGGTGCCAATCGTCAGTCTGCTGCTACCCTGACGCTTCATTCATTGGTTAGCCTGCATCAGCAGGTTGGTAAAGATGCACTGAATCGCCTGCTGAAGAACCCTGTGGCAAGTCTGTTGAATAGCTTGCTGATTGCTGTAGCCTTTTCCCTGCCGGTTCTGCTGTTTGTGCTGGTGAGCAATGTGCAGGAGCTTGGGGCAACATGGGATGGGCAGCCGAGAATTTCAGTTTATCTTGATAATGAGATCAGCCAGAAAGTGATTGATCAGCGTATTGCTGACTACCGTGATCATCCCCTGATTGATCAGGTTGCCTATATATCTCCGGAGCAGGGGGTGCAGGAATTTCAGCAGAAGGCGGGGTTGCATAATATTATTACCCACCTTGGGTTTAACCCGTTGCCAGGTGTTATTCAATTGCTACCTGTCAGTGGTGCATCCTTTGAACAGCTGGATGACGCGGTGACCACTTTTCAGGGTATGAGTGGGGTGGAGGAAGTTCGGCTGGATAGGCAGTGGGTGCAGAGGCTGCAGGCGATATTAACCATGCTTGAACGCTTTTCTATCATGCTGGGGGGGATTTTGGGGCTGACTGTAGTTCTGGTAATCAGTAATACTGTCCGCCTCAATATTGAAAGCCGACGCGACGAAATTAAAGTAATCAGTATGGTCGGTGGGACTCGTGGCTTTATCGCTATGCCCTTTATTTATATGGGCGTTTGGTATGGCGTAATAGGTGCAATATTGGCCCAAGTCATTGTTTTTTCATTGTTAATAGTTTTGAGTCATGAAGTGATGAATATTGCCGGACTGTACAATAGTGAGATGGTATTGTCCGGTCCCGGTTTTGGAGTTTTAGGTCTATTGCTGCTTTCCGGAGTTTTTTTCGGGGCTCTCGGAGCAATGAGTAGCTGTTATCGGCACTTTCAGGCTCTAGTACCTGATTAGTCCGTGTAAAGTAAGAAAATATCCGGTAAAGTCGATAGCCATTATAAGGCTAATTGTTGTTATTATTAGTATTAGTTTAAACTTCAACTATTTTAATAGAGTCCAAATCCACATAAGAGGGTATCTTGACGGAGTCAGTTATGGGCACCAGTCTTCAACCAATTGATATGTTAGTTCCTGGTCGCAACATTGATGCGTATGTTGCGTCAGTCAGCAGTATTGCTGTGTTGTCTGTCGAACAGGAAAAAAGTCTTGCTGAGCGTCTCTTCTTTCAAAATGATCTTGAAGCGGCTCGTCAGCTGGTTATGTCACACCTTCGTTTTGTGGTTCATATTGCCAAAAGCTATTCTGGCTATGGTCTGCCGCTGGCGGATCTGATTCAGGAAGGTAATGTTGGTCTTATGAAAGCGGTTAAACGCTTTAACCCTGAAGTGGGAGTGAGGCTCGTTTCCTTTGCGGTGCATTGGGTCAAAGCGGAAATACACGAATTCATTCTACGCAACTGGCGCATTGTTAAGGTAGCAACGACCAAAGCACAGCGTAAGCTGTTCTTTAATTTGCGTAGTGCTAAAAAACGTCTGTCCTGGCTGACCAACGATGAGACGAATGCTGTAGCCAATGACCTGGGCGTTGATGCTAAAGTTGTGCGTGAAATGGAAGGGCGAATGGCTGGTCAAGATACCGCCTTCGATGGTTATGCGGACGATGATAGCGATACAGCCTATCAGGCACCTGCTTACTACCTGGAAGATCGCAATGCAGACCCTTCATCCATACTGGAAGATGCAGACTGGTCGGATAACTCTGTTTCCCAGTTAAGAAATGCCCTGGCCCAGCTGGATGAGCGTAGCCGGGATATTCTGCAAAAGCGCTGGCTGGCAGAAGAAAAGGCAACACTGCATGAACTGGCTGATGTTTATGGTGTATCAGCTGAGCGTATTCGTCAGCTGGAAAAGAATGCGATGAAAAAGCTGAAAGGTTCTATGGAAGCCTGACATCTATAGAGCTTATTTAAAAAGGTCGCTAGAAGAGCGGCCTTTTTTATGGGTATTGAAAACTCAGGGTGTTGACTTTTATTCTGACCTGCGTAGAATACGCCGCTCTTCCACGGGCTCTCCTGAAACGGTCAGCCACGGATCAGCAGGATGAACATTCATCGCTGACCGGGAAGAACGATTTGAAGATGGTTGTTTGAATTGAATGAAAACAATCGGTTGACAAATCAAGCTGGCGCGGTAAGATGCGCCTCCGC
>CBDHDM010000052.1:50000-136866 GCA_965261315.1 Endozoicomonas sp.
AACGGGGATTAGCCCTTAAGCAATTTATGAGTTAGTGGAACACTCTGGAAAGTGTGGCCATAGTGGGTGATAGCCCCGTACACGAAAGCTCATCTATTGTGAAATCGAGTAGGTCGGGACACGAGAAATCCTGACTGAACTGTCTTCGGACGAGGGGGGACCATCCTCCAAGGCTAAATACTCCTGACTGACCGATAGTGAACCAGTACCGTGAGGGAAAGGCGAAAAGAACCCCGTTGAGGGGAGTGAAACAGAACCTGAATCCGTGTACGTACAAGCAGTGGGAGCCTACTTGCTCTTTTTTAAGAGATAGGGGTGACTGCGTACCTTTTGTATAATGGGTCAGCGACTTAATTTCAGTAGCAAGGTTAACCGTATAGGGGAGCCGTAGGGAAACCGAGTCTTAACAGGGCGAACGTTCTTAGGAACAAGAGTTGCTGGGATTAGACCCGAAACCGGGCGATCTATCCATGGGCAGGTTGAAGATTGAGTAACATCAATTGGAGGACCGAACCGACTATCGTTGAAAAGCTAGCGGATGACCTGTGGATAGGAGTGAAAGGCTAATCAAGCCCGGAGATAGCTGGTTCTCCTCGAAAGCTATTTAGGTAGCGCCTCGTGTATCACCATTGGGGGTAGAGCACTGTTTGGGCTAGGGGGTCATCCCGACTTACCAACCCCATGCAAACTCCGAATACCAATGAGTGCAATCACGGGAGACACACGGCGGGTGCTAACGTCCGTCGTGGAAAGGGAAACAACCCAGACCGTCAGCTAAGGTCCCAAAGTAACAGTTAAGTGGGAAACGATGTGAGAAGGCCCAGACAGCCAGGAGGTTGGCTTAGAAGCAGCCACCCTTTAAAGAAAGCGTAATAGCTCACTGGTCGAGTCGGCTCGCGCGGAAGATTTAACGGGGCTCAAACTGTTCACCGAAGCTACGGGTACATTTTATTTCTTGTAAATAGAGTGTGCGGTAGAGGAGCGTTCTGTAAGCCGTTGAAGGTGTATCGGGAGGTATGCTGGAGGTATCAGAAGTGCGAATGCTGACATGAGTAACGACAAGGGGAGTGAGAAGCTCCCCCGCCGGAAGACCAAGGGTTCCTGCGCAACGCTAATCGGCGCAGGGTGAGTCGGCCCCTAAGGTGAGGTCGAAAGACGTAATCGATGGGAAACAGGTCAATATTCCTGTACCCCTTTTGACTGCGACGGAGTGACGGAGAAGGCTAGGTCAGCGCGGCGTTGGTTGTCCGCGTTTAAGATCGTAGGCTGGGGACCCAGGCAAATCCGGGTCGCCCTCTTAATAGAGAATGCCGAGAATTGATGACGAGGTTCTAAGGAACTGAAGTGATTGATGCCATGCTTCCAGGAAAAACTTCTAAGCATCAGGTCAGAAGGGACCGTACCCCAAACCGACACAGGTGGTCAGGTAGAGAATACCAAGGCGCTTGAGAGAACTCGGGTGAAGGAACTAGGCAAAATGGCACCGTAACTTCGGGAGAAGGTGCGCCGGCTTTGGTGATCGGACTTGCTCCGTAAGCTGAGGCTGGTCGAAGATACCAGGTGGCTGCGACTGTTTATTAAAAACACAGCACTGTGCAAACACGAAAGTGGACGTATACGGTGTGACGCCTGCCCGGTGCCGGAAGGTTAATTGATGGGGTTACCTCACCCCCAAATTTTTTTTGCTGCAAGGCAAATGATGGAGCGAGCGAAGGAATTTACAAAAGAGTAAATGACTGAGCGAGCGGAATCATTTAACGCAGTCAGCAAGAAAAATTTGGAGGTGAGGGAAGCTCTTGATCGAAGCCCCGGTAAACGGCGGCCGTAACTATAACGGTCCTAAGGTAGCGAAATTCCTTGTCGGGTAAGTTCCGACCTGCACGAATGGCGTAACGATGGCCACGCTGTCTCCACCCGAGACTCAGTGAAATTGAAATCGCTGTTAAGATGCAGCGTATCCGCGGCTAGACGGAAAGACCCCGTGAACCTTTACTACAGCTTCACAGTGGATCTTGATGTTGCTTGTGTAGGATAGGTGGGAGGCTTTGAAGCGTGAACGCCAGTTTGCGTGGAGCCAACCTTGAAATACCACCCTGGCAATATTGAGGTTCTAACCCGGGTCCTGAAACGGGATCGGGGACATTGTGTGGTGGGTAGTTTGACTGGGGCGGTCTCCTCCCAAAGAGTAACGGAGGAGCACGAAGGTTGGCTAAGTACGGTCGGACATCGTACGGTTAGTGTAATGGCACAAGCCAGCTTGACTGCGAGAGGTACATCTCGAGCAGGTACGAAAGTAGGTCATAGTGATCCGGTGGTTCTGAATGGAAGGGCCATCGCTCAACGGATAAAAGGTACTCCGGGGATAACAGGCTGATACCGCCCAAGAGTTCACATCGACGGCGGTGTTTGGCACCTCGATGTCGGCTCATCACATCCTGGGGCTGAAGCCGGTCCCAAGGGTATGGCTGTTCGCCATTTAAAGTGGTACGCGAGCTGGGTTTAGAACGTCGTGAGACAGTTCGGTCCCTATCTGCCGTGGACGTTGGAAGTTTGAGAAGAGCTGCTCCTAGTACGAGAGGACCGGAGTGGACGGACCACTGGTGTTCGGGTTGTGTCGCCAGACGCATTGCCCGGTAGCTATGTTCGGACGGGATAACCGCTGAAAGCATCTAAGCGGGAAGCCCCCTTCAAGATGAGACTTCCCTGGGCACCAGATGCCCCTGAAGAGCCGTTAAAGACTATGACGTTGATAGGTTGGGTGTGTAAGTGCTGTGAGGCATTGAGCTAACCAATACTAATGACTCGTGCGGCTTGACCATATAACGCCAAAGCGATTTACTGAAATCGTTCCAGACGATTTGAAGTACTTCCTCCATCCCTGGAGGTCGTAGCCATACGCAAGTAGAGTGTTTAGCAAGAAAACAGCTTAATTACCGGATTCCAGATAAGAGACGAAAGTCTTTTATCAACAGTTTCGCCTGGCGACCATAGAAAGTTAGAACCACCTGATCCCATCCCGAACTCAGCAGTGAAATGACTTATCGCCGATGGTAGTGTGGGGTTTCCCCATGTGAGAGTAGGTCATCGCCAGGCACCAAATTTA
Source organism: Endozoicomonas sp. (assembly GCA_965261315.1). Classification (GTDB taxonomy): domain Bacteria; phylum Pseudomonadota; class Gammaproteobacteria; order Pseudomonadales; family Endozoicomonadaceae; genus Endozoicomonas. The sequence continues at coordinate 53,104 of CBDHDM010000052.1, forward strand.
ACAAAGGCTTCCTTATGGAAGCCTTTTTTGTTTGTGGGTCGGTTCGGAATCAGTTCGGATTATCACCGAAATTTTTATCGGCCTCAGCCTGCGCCAGGTTTTCATACGATTGCTGTTGATCCAGCCACGCTTTCAAGTCTTCGACCCGATAGCGAATGGAGCGACCCAGCTTGAGAAAAGGGGGCGCCGTCTGACCAAACAGTTCTCCGGATACTCTGGATTTATCCAGTGCACTCTTACACAAACCGATAAACAATGCGGCTTCGCGAGTTGAATAATTGATGCATTCTATGGGGGATTTTATGTCCATGCCATGGTCTCCTTTCCTGGCGATCGGGTAAAAAGGGGCTGTTATCCCGTAAGGTGCTTCCACTGCCATGAAGCGTGTTCGTCTGCTTCCTGAGCCTTCCCCGGTATTAATGGAAAAATTTCAGGATGTCATAACCCAGTACCGGCTGTGCGTTACTGGTGGTCAGTCGCTTGCTCTGTCGGTTATGAAAGAGGGTTTCGGTGGGGTCGTACATCAGGCCGTACTGCCAGCCCTTATCGGTGAGCAGGTATTTCCCTTTTTTTCCCTGTCCGGTCCATTTGATGATGCGGTGTTTCTCCAGCACCTCGACCACATGCTGACGGCTTCTGCCAATAAATTCCCCCAGTTCCACCAGTGAGAAGTAATCGTCCAGCTCGTACCGGTTCCGTTTGCGCTTTTGTTTTCGATGCACGGGGTCAATGTCGGTTTCCGAGCCAGTCTCTTCGGGCATGATCGGGTCGGAGATATAAGCCTCTGACATTGATTCACAGGGAGAGGCTTTGTTCAGAAGATCGAGCACGCTTTGATACCATTTCACCTGCTTCACCGGAGTGCCGCTATTATGGGCTTTTCCGGTATCAAGGATTTCACAGAGTGGCTGTCCAAGATCGGTCGGTACCCACTGGCGGTCGATCTTGGTTTGCAGTCTTGCCGCTTCCAGCAGTCGGTTTACCTGACGAGCTTCCTGGGCTGGTGTCATCATCTGCCCGAGCTGGGTTGGGGTAAATGTCATTTCCTGAACCGGTGCGATCAACTGTTTCTGGCCCATGGCTTCCAGCGGAGAGAAGCCGGTCTGGCTTTTCAGCATCCGGTCTGCGGAGAGCAGTTTCTGGTTTCCGGTAAAGCCCAGTGCTTCGGCAAAGGCGATGGCTTTCAGGGAGGTGGCCATGTTGATTTCGAGCAACACCTGAGGTGTGTAGATTTCTCGTTGATCAAGCTCTGGCTTTTCGGATGACTGAGGTATATTAAGGGCATCCGTGAGTTGCTTTTCCCGCTTTTCATCAATTGCTTCTTGCCTGGCCTGTTTGCCTTCCTGAGTCATGGCGTACAGTAGAACATGGTTCGCTGCATTCACCCTAAATTCAGCAGTTGAACACCGCTGAGCCATGCCGACAGGGATAGCTTTTCTTGGTTCATAACGGCGGTTTTTTAGTTATCAGCCCGATTCGATTAATGGCTGAATCGTAATAAACTGCCCGTTTTTCAAAAATTTTGAGACCGCTTTCGTTAAAATACGACACCATGCGTTAAGTGGACTCAACTGCGGTGCAATGCTTTTAATTGAATCAAAAAACTCACACAATTCGCTTTTCAATTTCGCAATTTTATCCATCCACCGATGCTGACTTGTCAGCTTGATTTTCTTTTGGTTGCCAGACTGGGTCAGCTTTCCTATTGAACTCATTAATAAAGGGCGACTGGTAATAGATTCTTTATGAAAGTCCGGATTGCCTAATCGAACATAAAGCGTCCACCAGTTGTAAATCAGGGCTACCATTCGCGCCAGCATTCGGCATCTTGCCATATCTTTTGTTACATAACCGCCCCAGCCCCATTGGTTTTTTATTTCATCAAAGTTATTTTCACAGTCAGCCCTGTTGCGATAATGATTAATAATCGAGACAATGTCATTATTCAGAGAAGTAACCAGTACCGAATATTCGTAAGCTTTTATATTTTCCGGCTCTTCTATTAACGCCAATGTTTTCTGACGTTCTTTTATTCCTTTTTCCAGAGCCAGTATCTCATTTTCAGGACGTCGTCTTCGAACAATGATGATGCGTCTTTCTTTTTTCCATCCTGATAGTTTGATTACGGATTCTTTTCCCTCCCAATGGTCATCGTATTTTACCCATCCTCCGCTGCAGTGCGCATTATCTATGGCTTTCTTTACGTTGTCGTGTTTTTTCATTTTAAAAAGATAGTGACAGCCAGCATCTTCCATTTCGCTCATTACCCGGTCACTTCCCCAGGGCTTACGCATGAGTATTCTCATTTGCATTTGACCAACCAGCTCCAATCATTTAAGGCTTCAATTAACAACACTGTACGTTTATAGTCGCTCAATTTTACGGTCCTAGGAGTCTGTCGGGCTTAGAGACAAAATTTGGAGAATGAGGCCAAAAACTCTCAATTTTGCCGGATCAGCCTCTGACACGCACTGATTTCACCAGTTGCTCATGCCATAACGTCCAAATAGATGCGATAAGCAACCTGTAAGCCCGTGAAAACAGCATAAAAGTTAGACCGTTCTGAAGATCTTTCAGCATTAGGCTGAACATTTTCTTCAGGTTAAAGCACATGCACAAGAGATCCCATTCGGCAGACACAGCTTCAAGGCCGCGAACCAGGAATTGGCGGTAACCCATCACTTCTTTTTGTATGCCAAATGTTGGTTCAATAGTGCTTTTCCGCAGTGCATATACCGCTCGCCCTTCCTTGGTTGATAATCGCCAGCGCATCAAATCCAGTGCAGTAACATCGTCGCCTTCAGGCATCGATCATCAGGCTTAAAACGCTCCAACAGGGGTTTGTTATGGGCATCCCGCTTTTCTGCAATGTAAGGTATAGCACCAAAGTTATCCACAGCAGACACGTTGGCCTGGGCTGAAGTAACCCGTATCAGCAAGGAGCGCAGGGGGCTTGCCAATCACCTCTTCACGTGAAGCCAGTACTTCAAGAGCTGGCTCGATCTGTTGTTTGTCATTCGTCGCTTGAGTGACGTGATTTTCAACGATCAGGCCACTGTCAGTATCGACTGCTGCCTGTACGTTGTAGGCCTGCACAAAGCCACTGGCCTGATGTGGGCATTATGCGTGATTCCGGGTCAGTCAGGTTGACCTGATCCTTGTCTCCAGGGCTTGGAACCGGTGTCTTGGGCTCTTTGCCCCGGGGCTTTTTTCCTGTTTTTTTGACGGCTTCACGACGGGCAATTTTTTCCTGATGCTCTGCCAGTTCCTGTTGATAACGATCTTCGGCTCGCCGCTCAATTTCAGCCTTGGCGTCAGCAATCACCTTAAGACGATCCTCCCTGCGCTTGAGCTCATCAGGAATGGAAAGCGCATCCGGAAGTTGTTCTGTATCTGCTTTCTCAGCCATCTTGAGAAGCTCTTCAACTTCTGCCTTGAGCTGTGCTCAAGTTTGCAGGCGTGCTTGTAACTGAGTGCCTTGTGCTTGCTGGCATTGGCTTTCATTTTGGTACCATCGAGGCTGATGGTGCCCATTTTCAACCAGTTGGCTTGCCTGGCAATCAATAATATCTGGACGAACAGTGCGCTGATTTCTTTACGGAAGCGCTTGCGAAAGGTATTGATACTGTCGTGATCGGGATGCTCATTGGCGCAGATGTATCGAAAGGCGATGGAGTCATAAGTCGCTTTCTCAAGCTTGCGGCTGGAAAATACCCCTGTCCGCATACCCATAAAACAGTAGCGATAACATGAGAGCAGGGTGCCAGGCTTTCGACCCTGTTCCTTTATATGCACTGGTAAAAGAAGTGAGATCAAGCTGTTCAACTACTTCGACAACAAAACGGGCGAGATGCACCTCCGGCAAATAATCCTGCACAGAAGCAGGAAAGAAGTCAGGGGTATCTCGGTCAATGGGTTTGAAAGTCCATTTTTTTCATTGGCAGACTTGCTTTCGTTTACGATCTTGTCGAGGATTATACTCAAAAATTGTGCTAAGTCCGACAGGCTCCTAGATGCTCAAGCCTGCTCCTCTCATTATGTTCCTCAACGATCTCAAAGACCCTCGTTCTCGGGGCAACAGCTGCGAGCACAAATTTATCGATATCCTGATAATAGCGATCTGCGCCATTATGAGCGACGGAGAAACTTGGGAGGATATGGAAAACTATGGTCATGACAAAGAAGATTGGCTTCGCACCTTCCTGGAGCTTCCATACGGAATTCCTTCACACGACACCTTTTACCGTATTTTCTGTGCTCTTGACCCTGAGGCCTTTGAAACCTGTTTTTATCCGGTGGGTTAGGTCTTTCTTTTCAGAAGCGCTACCTGTTGGAGGGAGCCTGACTGATATTATTCCCATTGATGGGAAGACAATTCGCGGCTCAAAAGGTAAGGGCAAGCGCGCTGTTCATATGGTCAGTGCTTGGAGCAGTAACCTCCGTCTGGTACTGGGCCAGAAAAAGGTCGACTCAAAGACCAATGAAAATAACGGCGATACCTGAACTCTTCGAAATGCTTGATATGAAGGGAGCGCTCATCACAGCAGACGCGATCAGCTGCCAAAAAAGCATTGCAGCCAAATGCATTGAAAAAGAAGCTGACTACCTTCTGGCAGTAAAGAGTAATCAGAAAACCATACAGAAAGATATCCAGGCAGTTGTTGAAACTCACTGGGAACAGAACCCTGCGGACCTACCCAGCGATAGCTTTGCAGAACAGAAAAATGTAGGCCATAGTCGTAAAGAGTACCGCTGCTGCTGGGTCTTTAACGACCTGAGTCAGCTCTCAACCCATATGGAGTGGGAAGGGCTTAAGCAGTTTGGCATCATTCAGTCTGACAGAACCATCGATGGAATAGCGACAACTATGCTGACACAGGGGTTAAAGACATTTATGTTCGGCCAGAATCTTTACTCAAATGCGAATGATTATCCTCGTGCGTAAGCCCTGGTCACTTCCCCAATCACAATCACAACGAACATATTCAGGCCAGCAACATTTTGGAAGTCGATTTAATAGCTCCATTAAACCGGGTAAAGAGTATTTACGGCCCTTTCGCAGGTTGGCTGATCATTTTAGAGATTCCTGCCTTATTTTTAGCCTCGTCAGTAAAATCTGTGGGTCATTTCTGGCTCAGGGAGCTTGCCAAGTACGTGATATAACGAGATCTCTGCACATCTATAGGTTTTTGAAACCGTACGATTTTCTCATAGTGAGTTTTATTTTAGTGTTCAGCCCTTCGACTTTACCGCTTGAATACGCCTTTTTTGGTCTTGAACCAGTTCAGGATAAGTGGCTTGTGTCGTCGAACAGTTTTGGCTACTTTCTTCATGGGTTCCAACTTTGATCTCATGACCCGGGTGCACCAGCGGTCAAGATATTTTCCTGCCCAATGCGGCGAAACGTAATTCCAGAACACCTGAAATTCCTGTATCAGCAGATAACCTCTGACACTTTTCAAATTGTATTTAAGGACTGTTTTTAATTTTATCTCTTCCTTCTCGGTCAAATTCTCTTCCGTTTGAGCAGGCACCAGCGGGCTTTGGTTAATACCGGTTCATAGCCGTCAGCCTTTAACTGTTTATGCTCAGACGCTCTAATTTCATCCAGAGCTTTGTTCAGTTTGGCTACTATATGAAACCGATCAAGAATGTGCAGAGCCTGTCCTGCACATTCTTTAATAACTTTCACATAAGACGGCCACATATCAGAACAGATAAACTCCAGCTGCTTACTTTCTGGCCTCTGTGAAGAACTCGAAAAAACTGCGAATAGTTTTCTCTGCTCGACTTTAGACTTTATATAAAACGAACGATTGGTTGATTTTATATAAATTAAAAAAGCCAATACTGGCGATCTCTTTTTCTAAGTTCGCTTTTATTACCAATTTTTGTCTAAAAGCCTTTATTTATGCGGCTTCCGACTTATCAGGTATCGTCTGATCGATCAGTTCACCAAAATTGAACTCATATTTTTGGCTATATCGGTTCCAGCCTTTACGAATAGGGAACCTCGGAATAATTCTTGAAAGGGCAATTCTCATCATGCCTGCGGTTGTTGTATCCGGATCTCTCCAGGGTATTCGGGAAATATTCAGACACGCCTGATTTTTGCAGACGGTCAACAACTGCAATAACGCATAGCCTGCCATTTTCAAATGCATCCATCTCAGTAGTGTTCTCAGCTTTTGTTGCCACAGGTGGCGACAGCCAAAAGCGTGTTTGAGTTGATGAAACATGGACTCAACCGGCCACCTTCTGGCATAGGCACGAAGAACTTCTATCCCTTCAAGTTCCACGTTGGTAGCGATAAATATCCGGTTTTCAGTGAGCCCCTTGTCATTCTCAAACCGGCTCCAGACAACCCGAACTTTCTGCCCCTTAAGGAACCGGGCACGACAAATTAGGGTGCGGTAACGTACAGTACGAAATCTGCCGTACATCCATACTATTACCCTGTCTTCTGGCAGTTTTTCCACCTCTGCGGCTATCATTTTGGTACCGTACTTTTTTGGACGACCTCGTTTCTTAACAGTAATCGCAGGGGGCAATGCATACAGAGCCCGATTCGATGGTATTTGACCAATCACCTCATAGCCCATATCTATAGCGGGTTGCATCAGTGTCCAGTTCATATACCAGCAGTCGGCAAGCAGCCGCAAAGCTCGTTCCTGTACTTCTTGTCGAACCACCTTGAGCATGGCAACTGCGATTCTCAGTTTGCTGGTATTGCCAGAAGCCGGTGCCGGAAATGAGATAACGGGAATGGCAGTAAAGACTTCATCCATAGTTCGTTCAAATACCACAGCCAAAGATACCCAGCATTGTCCCCAGATATAAGTAGGACGGTTACGTTTTTTACTGTGTTGATGGTGGGTACGGCAAGCCGGAGCTTTATCAGAAAAGCGTTCGATTACCCAGTCATCAAGATCCAAAGTAATAGGTTCGTCCGGTGGTGCTTTTGAACATACCAGCCGAATCAGGCGACATGCCAAGTGTTTCCACCGCCACTTACCTTGGGAGAGCCAGTGGTGGTAGCTGCTCCACACTCACTGAAAGTTAATAGACAACAGAGCCTGTGTGACAAAACCTTGCCCGGATAACATGCAACCAAACAACAGTTCACAGAACGTTGGTACTGCATTTGGTGATAGCGCTCCTGCAATAAACGTTGTATATAAAGCGAGCTCCCGGAGGATCACTCGATGATCGGAAGTGAGCATAGCAACCGTCTCGTATTTGAAGATTAGAGATGGTTGCTATTAGCTGATTACGAATTAACTGTTGAACTATTGTGCTTTGATAACTCTAAAGTCGAGAAAGAGGAAGAGCTGGCTTGTAAAACGAAGCGTAGATTCAAGGCAACAACTGATTCACGGCATAATAAGCCAGTGGCGGATAACTTGTTGGAACGTGACTTCCATCGGGATCAGCCAAATCAGGCATACGTTGGAGATATTACATATATCCCAACTCGTGAGGGTTGGCTGTATCTATCTGTTTTTATTGATCTGTGCTCCAGAGCAGTCGTTGGCTGGTCTATGAGTAGCAGGATGACAGCAAAGCTGGTAACCGACTCGCTGGAGATGGCAATGTGGAAGCGCAGGCCAGAGGCTGGCTTGCTGGTGCATAGCGATCGTGGAAGTCAGTATGTCTCAGAACGCTACCAGTCATTACTAAACGACAATGAATTCCTCTGTAGCATGAGCCGCAAGGGTAATTGCTGGGATAATGCAGTGGCCGAGAGTTTTTTTCATACGCTGAAAACAGAACTCATTCATCATGAGGGTTTTCAGACCCGGGAAGAGGCTCACCAGGCAATTTTTGAGTATATCGAGGTGTTTTATAACCGTCAGAGAAAGCACTCGAGCAATGGCTACTTGGCACCGTTCAAGTATGAACACGAACTTGCCAAGGCAGCGTAAAAAAGTGTCCGGAAAATCCTTGCCATATCAGATTGCAATAGGCTTTTTATGTGGGCCACCATGGCTGCATGAGGGAGGTTCCCAGTCTATCAAGGTTGTCCAAAAACGGTTTTTGCAACAGCCTCTGAAGGCGCGCGAGCCAGCGCCATTTATTACAGCCTGATCGAAAGCGCCAAAGCCAACGGGCTTGATCCATACCAGTACCTCTATTATGTGCTCAAGCACCTGCCGTATGCGGATACGGTTGAAAAGCGGGAAGTGCTCCTTCCCTGGAATGTGAAAGCTTCCAGCGTGCTTTCCAGCAACACGTCCCTCCCCCAGGCTGCCTGACAAAACAGGTCAGCCTTCCCTTATACCGGTTGCCTGGAACTTTACCGGGATGACAAGGTCAAAAGTTCTATTGTTGTCATCCCCAGACTATTCTCCTACTGGAAACAGGGAAGCCCCCAAAAAACCATGCAGTCCCCTTCCTCCTCAGTAACCGCAGACACTGTATCCCCGTTAACATCCACTGAAGCAGGAAGGGGCGAGCTGACAACCAGCCGAAATGGCAAAAGAAAGCGAACCATGGCAGGTTCCACGGTGGAACAGACAGCAACGGGCACTGGAGCGTTTCCACCGCATCAACAGCAACCTGAATCCGGGGCCATTCCACCCATAAAACTCAGGCGTGTTACTGAAAAAAGCTGGGGTATTGTGTGTTCTTCTGCTTCGGTTCAGGAGAGTCCAGAGCCGATGGAGACTGAACCGGCCATGCCTGCTGACGCTGCTTCCAGGCTTCCGGGGATGATCAACTCCATATCAAGAAATCTACCAACAGCCAGCGACAATAGGCCATTAACTGGCAATGAGCATACCTCAGCGATGGTACAGGATATGCCAGAACCAATGGAGGATGTACCGCTCACTACAGGAATTAACAGTGAAACATCAATTTCAGCATTTTCTGTAAGCCAGCAAAATGAACTACGAACACATTTAAATAATCAAGAAATACAAGCAGTACTAAAGAATGCCGGGATACTGCTGAAAACCCTCAATGACAGGAAAATCCAATTAGCGCGAGACAGGAGTAAGCCGCCCGCACACTCGCTCTTTTCCAGGCTAAAAAAATACAGCATTGTTAAAGATTCTCAGACTTTCACAGGCTATTTTGCTAAGGCCAACACGTTCTTTTTAGCTGTAAATACCCAGCAGATTAAAAATACCAGCTGCCTTACGAGCATGCTCAAATCGAAGACTCAGATAAAGAAGTTTGCAGAAGAAAGCGAGGAAAACATTCAGGCGGTTGCTGCTAACCCATGCTTGAAACGGATTTCCTCCATGTGTCATGTCCGAGGGATTCCCACCGCCAAGGAGGTGAACGACTTTGTCGGGCTGGAGGTCTTCAAAGGCGAGGGCCGAACGCTATTGCCCTCCATTTCCTCCATGTGTAATGGCCAAGGGATTCCCACCGCCAAGGAGGTGAACGACTTTGTCGGGCTGGAGGTCTTCAAAGGCGAGGGCCGAACGCTATTGCCCTCCATTTCCTCCATGTGTAATGGCCAAGGGATTCCCACCGCCAAGGAGGTGAACGACTTTGTCGGGCTGGAGGTCTTCAAAGGCGAGGGCCGAACGCTATTGCCCTCCATTTCCTCCATGAGATGCGGAAAAGGGATTCCCACCGCCAAGGAGGTGAACGACTTTGTCGGGCTGGAGGTCTTCAAAGGCGAGGGCCGAACGCTATTGCCCTCCATTTCCTCCATGCGTAATGGCCAAGGGATTCCCACCGCCAAGGAGGTGAACGACTTTGTCGGGCTGGAGGTCTTCAAAGGCGAGGGCCGAAATTGCCCTCCATTTCCTCCATGTGTAATGGCCGAGGGATTCCCACCGCCAAGGAGGTGAACGACTTTGTCGGGCTGGAGGTCTTGCTATTGCCCTCCATTTCCTCCATGAGATGCGGAAAAGGGATTCCCACCGCCAAGGAGGTGAACGACTTTGTCGGGCTGGAGGTCTTCAAAGGCGAGGGCCGAACGCTATTGCCCTCCATTTCCTCCATGAGATGCGGAAAAGGGATTCCCACCGCCAAGGAGGTGAACGACTTTGTCGGGCTGGAGGTCTTCAAAGGCGAGGGCCGAACGCTATTGCCCTCCATTTCCTCCATGCGTAATGGCCAAGGGATTCCCACCGCCAAGGAGGTGAACGACTTTGTCGGGCTGGAGGTCTTCAAAGGCGAGGGCCGAACGCTATTGCCCTCCATTTCCTCCATGAGATGCGGAAAAGGGATTCCCACCGCCAAGGAGGTGAACGACTTTGTCGGGCTGGAGGTCTTCAAAGGCGAGGGCCGAACGCTATTGCCCTCCATTTCCTCCATGAGATGCGGAAAAGGGATTCCCACCGCCAAGGAGGTGAACGACTTTGTCGGGCTGGAGGTCTTCAAAGGCGAGGGCCGAACGCTATTGCCCTCCATTTCCTCCATGAGATGCGGAAAAGGGATTCCCACCGCCAAGGAGGTGAACGACTTTGTCGGGCTGGAGGTCTTCAAAGGCGAGGGCCGAACGCTATTGCCCTCCATTTCCTCCATGTGTAATCCGAGGGATTCCCACCGCCAAGGAGGTGAACGACTTTGTCGGGCTGGAGGTCTTCAAAGGCGAGGGCCGAACGCTATTGCCCTCCATTTCCTCCATGTGTAATGGCCGAGGGATTCCCACCGCCAAGGAGGTGAACGACTTTGTCGGGCTGGAGGTCTTCAAAGGCGAGGGCCGAACGCTATTGCCCTCCATTTCCTCCATGAGATGCGGAAAAGGGATTCCCACCGCCAAGGAGGTGAACGACTTTGTCGGGCTGGAGGTCTTCAAAGGCGAGGGCCGAACGCTATTGCCCTCCATTTCCTCCATGAGATCCGGAAAAGGGATTCCCACCGCCAAGGAGGTGAACGACTTTGTCGGGCTGGAGGTCTTCAAAGGCGAGGGCCGAACGCTATTGCCCTCCATTTCCTCCTTGTGTCATGGCCGAGGGATTCCCACCGCCAAGGAGGTGAACGACTTTGTCGGGCTGGAGGTCTTCAAAGGCGAGGGCCGAACGCTATTGCCCTCCATTTCCTCCATGAGTAATGGAAAAGGGATTCCCACCGCCAAGGAGGTGAACGACTTTGTCGGGCTGGAGGTCTTCAAAGGCGAGGGCCGAACGCTATTGCCCTCCATTTCCTCCATGTGTCATGGCCGAAAAGGGATTCCCACCGCCAAGGAGGTGAACGATTTTGTCGGGCTGGAGGTCTTCAAAGGCGAGGGCCGAACGCTATTGCCCTCCATTTCCTCCATGAGATGCGGAAAAGGGATTCCCACCGCCAAGGAGGTGAACGACTTTGTTAGATGGCTACCCTCGGATGAAAAGAAGAGTCTTCTGAAACATTCTTGCCGCATATTTGCAGGCTTTGGAGTACCCTCAGGAGAAAAACTGACTGAAAATGAGAACAAACTCCGTCAATGTCTTAAACATCAAGGTTATTCTACGGACATTGGAGGCGACAGCAGTGATGAAGAAGATGAACTTTTAGAATCAAGTCAAATGAAAGCACTGGCTCTATTCTTCTCTGCTCCTGCAAAATGGAACATGACCATTGCCGAATTCCAACAATATCTGACTGCCCACAAAAGTCCCCGAAATGAAAGAGTGGCTGTTTGTTCTGCGCTGAAATCCTTGCTGCCGATATTGGCTATCCATGGAGGTTCGGGCACCCGGTTCTGGATTGAAATGCATTCTAAAAATCCACGGGATAAAGAGCCCCTCACTAAGGCATTATCCATTCCGGCACCATTGACTGTAACGAAATTTACACTGACGCAGCTCCCTGTATCCGAGTGGCAGGAATACCTTAAACTGTGCAGAAACCTGAAGCCTGCCCCAACCCGTGAACAGTGGCATGCATTAAAACCACTCCGCCAACAACTTGGCCAGCGATTTGACTACACACCATCTAAACGCATGATGCTAGAGATTCTCTGGCAACAATCAGCAGATATCCGCTCAAAATACGTGGATAAGATGGACGAGCTATTCAAAACCGTGCCCACCATCTCACAGTGGTACCGGTTACGTCGGGTACTTGGACCACAAAAGATGCAGCAATTCATGGATGCCTGTCTTGACTACCAGGCTACACCTGAAACCGCTCCTGATGTCACGATTCAGCAACGGTTGCTGGAAGGAATGCTTCTGACAAACCACTATCTACCTGAACACAAGGATATACCGGAACTCTGCTTTTCAAACCGAGTGTCAACGTATGATAAAACAGGAGTGATTGTCGATGGTGATCACGTCATGTCGAGTCAGATGCGCCTGTGGCACTTCATCACGGCGATGCTGATTGAGCTTGAGCAAACAGAATATCAACTCAAGAATCAAAGGCTCACTGTCATACCACCCGATGGCGATCCGGTTGTACTCAAAAAACCGGAGTTTACCGTCACGGATACCGGTTTTGTTATAAAGAACTGGACCCTGGAACAGTTGACCGCCTTTTTCAAGGCAACCGAATTCACAGAACAATGGTATGAAAAGCCTCAGGACAAGCGCGAACCCTATGCGATCAGGTTGGAGGCAAAATTATGCCAAATGAAAACAAGCACCAAAGAGCCCAGGAAAGCCGAGCATAAAAAAACAGCACCTTCGCTGCCACCTTCTGTGATTATTAATATCATCAAATCCAACATACCATTAAAGCCTGCGGTCTGGTCATCCCTGGAACACTATGCCAGTAACGGCCAGCTAACCGCCGGTTTATGCACGGCACTCAACCCGGTGATCCAGGATGATATAGACGGCGTTGTTCCAGACCTCGTTAAAAACGCGGTGGCTGCAAAGTTGGTACAGATTGAGGCAACAAAAACACCAGTAGTAACAGCAATCACTCTGCAACAACCTCCGGTAAGCATGCCAACTCCATGGAACCAAGTTTCCAACAGTAGCATTCAAGGGCCGGTAGCTACCTTTGAAACTGCAATGGAAGCGCTGGATCGTTTTCCGGTATTGGGAAATGCAGAACTTGAACTGCTGAAACCCTATCGCGGAGAGATGGGGACTACGCACTTAATGAGTATTCTCATAAAAATAAACCAACATAGTGTGGATAAACAGACACAAAACGCTTGGCGCACAGCCTTTGAATGCAGAAGTAAAGACCCTCTTGGACTGAACGACATTTGGGAACCTGATTTTGATTTATTGGCGACAGAGTCAGAACTGGTCAACAACAACCATGATTGGCTTGAAGAACTCCTACAGTAGAGAGTTGAGCTATCAATGAGCAAAGGATAAGCCAGTAACCCTTTACACAAGCATTTTAAGGATAAAATGGCAATATACGCAGGTTAAATTGGCGCTTAGGAATTGTCCCGAAATAAAACCGACATTTCATTTTTCGTCTGGTACGGCAGTGTAATTCCATTTTGGCAGAAACGTGTCAAATTTAATGCTCATCTTTTCTTTAAAATCGGCGGCATATTTACGGCCTTTTTCAAAGACCTTATCGATTATTTTCACGACTACTTTCAGCCCCGTCGTCGTTTCAGTTTTCTCAATATAGTGCTTCGCAGTCTCAATACTTTCCAGAGGTACACCACTACAGGCTCTTGTCACATGAGGGAATACCCGGTGCTCAATTGGATTGAACTTTGAGCAATAAGGGGGATAGTGTGCAATACGAATCTTTAACCCCAACCGGTTGGAGAGTGCTTCCAAATCTTCTTTAAACAGGTAGGACGATGAACTATTACTACCGCCACCATCACACACAACCAATACCTCATCTTCACCTGCATAGTCTTGCTGTCCATGATCAAGCCACCAGAGAGCCAGACACTCGCATGAAAATTCAGATGTATCTTTACTGGTATTTAAATGAACCAGTGCCTTGTTTTTACCTAAGTCGTATATCCCATGAGGTATAACCTTGCCATTACCCTGGCTGGGAAAATCGTGATCGTTGACAATCGTTGGCTCAATAGCATCCGTTACTCCTGCGCGATAGAAATTGCCCAACATCTCCTTCTTTTTGGTGTCCATGCTAAGTACTGGTTTGCCTGCATCCAAATACTCCTGTATCAATCTGTTTATATTCTTAAATTGAGCGTCGCGATCTTTGTTATGGCCCATCGTCTTCTTTTTTTGAAGCTGACGACGGCGAAATCCTTGTTCATAAAGCACCTTGGAAACTACATTCTTACTTGCTGGAGTGTCTGTCTTCTCAAGTTCCCGGGAAATATTTCGACGGGAGAGATTTGTCCATCGGACTTCCTGTCGCATTGGATCACCTGCGGTATGGTCGTGTAGAATGCGGAGCACGTTATCAACCAAATTTGGACATACCACCGTTAGTCTTCTTCTTCCCCCCTCTTACGAATCCGATTCGTAGTGAGCTGTTCTTCAGAATTAAGTTCAGTTATTCCATGAACGACAGTCTCCCGATGGCAGCCCAATAATTGAGATATGTACTGGATACCTCCATGACCCAACTTCACTGCTTCAATAGCAGCGTACCTTCTCCGATCTCGCTCATTGAGTGAACAGAAAAAATCCATCATCTGAGCTTCAACTACTTCTGAATAATTACCCATAACCGCTCGCACAGGAAAGAATCTCAAGGAAGATATTTATGGCTCTTTACTATAGGCGAAATGTAGGAATTATTTCAGGACAATTCCTTAGTCATTTCATCGGTTATGCACGGAAGGAGTTGGGAGACATAGAAATCCTGGAGCCGGTACGCAAAGCTTTGGAAACGGTTGAACGTCATGCTGATAAGATTCTGCAACGCTGGTATTCGACGTATACCAATGCACGAATGGAAGGGCTGAACAGTCTGTTTCAGGCAGCCAGGGCAAGGGCAAAAGGTTACCGTAATACAGGGACTTTTATCACGATGATTTACCTGATAGCCAGCCCTGTGGCGGATATCCTGAAATCCATATGAAACGACGAAGAGCCCCAAATATCTGAAAGACAGGCTTTCTGGAGCAAACCTGTTACCTCGTCTAAAAGATCTGATACTGCAAGCATCAGGTCATCAGGAAACTGTTATTGCCAGTTAAATATGAGCAGTTACCCATTGCTCACGCTGATAGCCGACAATGGAACGCTGACCTTCCAGCTGATCGCCGACCAGTTCCCACGATGCTTTAATGCCGGGGACGACATAACTCTCGATTCTGTCTCTGGCATCCAAACGCTCATCGGTCTGACTGTCGGTATTGAACAGCAACACCGAAACATTCTGATCCTTGGGAGGCTCTGTCAGGATTAAATGACTGCCGAGATAAATATCATTGTTATCGGTGCTGAGTAAGCGCCAAAATAACCCACGTTCTACCCGGCTAAACGCTGATAAGGAATCATAAGGTCTCTGATTACACGGAGGCTCCGATGGACAATCCAAAAACTACCCGGGAACAATGGCAGCAACGAGTCGAAGCCTGGCATGACTCCGGGTTGAGCCAAAATGCCTGGAGTCGACAGAACGGCGTTAAGCCATCACAACTTGGATACTGGAAAAAGAAGTTGCGGACTGGGAAAGCTCCTGCTTTATCATCAAAAACTGTTTCTGCCTTTGTGCCCGTTTCCCTGACGCAGAACCAGAGTCAAACTTGCGAAGAATCATCCCCTTTAACGGTATCATTGCCCAGTGGGCTCAGTGTTTCCGGGATTAATCATCAAAACCTCGCTCTGGCTGGTGAGTTGATTGGATTGCTGCGATGAATCAACCTGTAATGCGCCCGTCGTCCAGCTTGCCTGAGGTCTACCTTTATCGGGATCCCATCGATTTTCGAAAGTCCTTCAAGGGGCTGGCGGTACTGATCGAGCAGGAACTTGGGCATAACCCTTTTGATGGTCACCTCTATGCCTTCACCAACCGTCATCGCAATAAAATCAAGTGCTTGTTCTGGGAAGATAATGGTTTTGTGCTTTATTACAAGAGCTTGGCAGAGGATAAGTTCCACTGGCCAAAGCCCGATGACGAACTGTTAGCCTTAACAGGCCAACAGCTCAATTGGCTGCTTGATGGCTATAATCTCAGTGCGATGAAACCCCATAAAAAAAGACATTACGAAAGCTGTTTTTAGTCTTAAAACTCAGCCGCTTATGGTAAAATATCGGCTATGAAATCACCCATTGACACCCTCATTTATCAGCCAAAATCCGCCCTGAGTTTACTGGCAGGAAGCGCTGAAACAGCTTTGGATCTGGAGGCCTTACTTGAGGCCATCCAGGCCATGGACGGTGTCATTCTCGAAAAAGACAATGTCATTCTTGAGAAAGACGACATTATCCAGAAAAAGTCTTTTGTCATCGAAGAGCAGAAAAAACGCATCGCTATTCTGGAAGAATACCTGCGTTTGGAACGTGCCCGCCTTTACGGTCGAAGCTCTGAAAAGTTCAGTGGTCAGGGTGAAATCTTCAATGAAGCAGAATTAACGGACTGTGCCGTTGATCCGGATGAAGATGCTCAGGAAGAAACAGAGGAAAGTCCAAAGCCCCCAAAGAAACGCAAGGGGCGTCAACCTCTGTCGCCGTCACTGCCGAGAGTCCAGGAACGTATTGAACTGACCGAAGAAGAAAAGCAGGGTGCCATTGAGACCTTCTTCACCAAAGTCCGGGAAGAACTGGATATTATTCCTGCCAGGGTTCAGGTCAAGGAGATTATGCAGGAAAAAGCCGTATTCATTGTGAAGGATGAACAGGGCGGAGAATCTCACGAAAAACGCGTCATTAAAGCCGCTGAACTCCCAAAGCACCCCATTCCAAAATCGGCGGTCACCGTCAACATGCTGGCCTGGATCATCGGTGCCAAATATTGCGATGCCCTGCCACTGTATCGGCAGGAAAAGATACTGGCTCGTTATGGTGGCTCCATCACCCGGACGACGATGGCCAACTGGATGATCCGGTTATCCCTGCAGCTGCAGCCACTGATCAACCTGATGGAAGACCATCAGCGCACAGGGCATATCATGAATGCCGATGAGACCCGGGTTCAGGTGCTCAAGGAACTCAGTAAATCACTCCACTCTGATAAATATATGTGGGTGACACGGGGTGGTCCACCGGGGCAACCGGCGGTGCTGTTCCATTACGATCCTTCCAGAGGCAAGGAGGTTCCCCTGCGCCTGTTCGAAGGGTTTAGCGGTTACCTGCAAACTGACGGTTATGCCAGTTACAGCGCCGTGTGCAAAAAAGAAGGCATTATCCAGGTTGGCTGCTTTGATCATGTACGCCGTAAATTCACCGATGCCAAAAAAGGCGAAGCCAAACCGGGCAAGAAGGTGAAGAACAGCAAGGTCAGCAAAGCCGATGTTGCGTTGGGTAAAATCCGCAAGCTGTATGCCATTGAAGAGGCCATCAAAGGCCTGACTGCTCCGGAAAAGAAGACTCGGCGACAACAGGAGAGCAAGCCCCTGCTGGATGACCTGCACCAGTGGTTACAGAAAAACATCACCCGGCTGGTACCTGACAGCCTGACCCATAAAGCAATGAGCTATGCCCTGAACCAATGGCCGAAACTGGTCGTGTACTGTGAAGATGGGGATATCAATATCAGTAATGCAGCGGCGGAAAATGCTATCCGCCCCTTCACTCTTGGTCGCAAGAACTGGCTCTTTGCAGACACACCCAAGGGTGCCAAAGCCAGTGCCATCTATTACAGCCTGATTGAAAGCGCAAAAGGCAATGGGCTGGAGCCTTTCCAATACCTGAGCCACATTTTAAAAGAACTGCCTTACGCTGACACGATTGAGAAACTGGAACAGCTTCTGCCCTGGGCAGTGAAGGCGGCTCAAGAATAAGCAGATCTGTTGGGATTGGCTATAACGCTGGTTATATTGGCGCTTACGGTGCTGATCCCGATAAATGCCTTTCGTAAAGCCACATCACCAATGGTTCGGTCGATCCGGGAAATATCCTGAAAGAGATTATTGACGTTGCCATCAATGACCTCATTACCAGTGACCCGACCACCACCATCCTCCTCATCCGTGAGGCGCTGGCTTTCGAAGAGTTTTACGTCGGCATTAGTAATAGCCATAGCAAATCCTTATGCTTGGTTGACATAAATTGAGAATGAGTTGTTAAAGGGAGGAACTTTTATAAGAAGATGTGGTCTTAAGCTGTAATTCAATAATTCAATAATTCAATAATTCAATAATTCAATAATTCAATAATTCAATGGATCAAAGCAATCAACTTCCTTCATTTAATGATGCTTTTTCTAATTTTTATTCCAGCTCATTAGGTTTAGTAGAGCAAAAGCAGCAATTTGATTACAGCGAACAGCAGTCTATTTATCAAGGGCATGTCTGTTCAACTGGTGAGCCCTTTTCCTATTTACAATAGCGTACCAGATACATATCAAAATGAAGCTGATCATTATAATTCATTGAATGGATATAATATTGAATCTCTAACAGACTTCTATTTAGAAAACGCTTCCGAAACAGGTATTCAAGTCAGGTATTCAAGCAGGTATTCAAGAGTTACCACAATCCATTCTTGATGAATATGTTCCTTACCAGTCTGATAATGAACCCGTTAATGATGCACTATCACCAAGTACTCCCTGTATTCAGCAGCTATTATTGAGGGACGAGCCTGAAATTAGGGAGCAAACATCAGCGAATCATACATGCCCAGATATTCAGTTAACTAATCCCACTGCCGGAATTCATAGTTCACAAGATTTACGGCCAGTTGCTGTCGTTAATCCGTTATGCATGCACCAAGCTACAAGTGATAACCAAGCAACCCAAGCAGAAGTTAGTGTTGATGGCAGTTATTCACTTGCAACCAGCCGAGCGCAATAGGGAGCGCAATAGGGAGCTTCGCAAAGATCCCGCTTACGCCGAGCGCGAAAGGGAGCGCAATAGGGAGCTTCGCAAAGATCCCGCTTACGCCGAGCGCGAAAGGAAGCGCAATAGGGAGCGCAAAAGGGAGCTTCGCAAAGATCCCGCTTACGCCGAGCGCAATAGGGAGCGCAATAGGGAGCGCAAAAGGGAGCTTCGCAAAGATCCCGCTTACGCCGAGCGCAATAGGGAGCGCAATAGGGAGCGCAAAAGGGAGCTTCGCAAAGATCCCGCTCATCGTCGGAGCGCAACTAGGGAGCGCAATAGGCAGCTGCAAAAGGGAGCTTCCAAAGGTCCCGCTTACGCCGAGCTCAATACGTGAGCGCAATAGGGAGCGCAATAGCCGAGCTTCGCAAAGATCCCGCTTACGCCAAGCTTGCCGCAAGAATTTATCTGAATACTTACGATAGAATCAAAAGAAAAACCTCCAACAAGGAAGAAGCTAAAAAGCAAGCTGTGATCGCAAGAGAACAGTATCTTCAGTCAGTCAATTTAGCTAAAAACTCAGGTGATTTACCACTGACTTCTAATTTAGCTGAAACGACCCAGAGTTCCAGTAAAAATTTAGATGGTACTGCCCCCCCGCTTTTCAGTCGTCAAACTGAAGGAACATTTACAGTCCCGATCGAACCCATCTCACCCTGAGTGAACGGTCAACAATCGAAGAATTAAAAAATACTGGTCACTATCTTCTGGATAGGCAAACGGCATAACCTGCTGCGCATCTACGGGAGCCCCGTTAGACCGATCAAAGATAACGGAGAACTGTCGATTATCCGGGAGCCTTAGAGTCATCGTTTTATTAACCGCTTTGGAGAGAGCAAACAGGCTCTTGACCGTCAGCCGGGAAACCCAACCGGCCTCACCATTGCCAGAGAGAACGATTGACCTGCCGTTGGATAGTTGTCCTTCCTGAACCAGCAAAGCCCCGGTCAGGCTTCGTTCCGTCGTTTGCTCGACGGGGTTCCATTCAAATTCATTGATCCAGAGAAGATCGTCCGGGAGAGTAATGGTATCCAATTGCATCAGACCGTCCTCATGCCAGCATTTCTAAGCGCATCCAGTAGCCTTGTTTCATCCGCAGGGGATACACCGACATTTACGTTCCCACCTGGATACTCCAACCTGATTATCCGTTGGGGTGACTGCTGCTCTGTTCGGGTAGTGGGTGCCGGTGGCTGGTTTGAGATTGTTGTAATTCTCTCGCCTGCTCATTCTGTGCCTGCCTGCGCCGCTCGTTATAAATTTCCTCACTGATCCGCAAGGCAGAGGTGATATTCTTGATCGCCTCCTGATCCCCTTTGGCAACGGCCTCGGCCTGCTGTGCCTTCAGATCGTCACGCTGCGTTTGATAACGGCGTTGCTCAATATCCGATTGCCTGCCCTGTAATTCATCCAGTTCATCTTGCAAACCGTTCAGCGTATTACGGGAACTATCACCCAAGCTGTCCATATTCTGCTCTGCCGAGCGAATGGCATTGTTGAGCCGATCTAAATCCTGATTGTTCAAGAGGTTCATAGTGTCAGCGGCTCGCTCGCCCTGACGAATAAAGCTCCGGGCAACCGTTCCACCCTGTTCATAACTTTCTAACAGTTCTTCAAGGGCGATCTTCTGTTCTAAGTATTGGCTTTTGACATAGGCAGCATTTTTCGCAATCTCATGCATCCACACTGCTCATGCCGGTTACACCGCCCGGTATAAGCGTGCTCCAGCCGGATCAATTCTTCTGTGGAGTTTTCGAGTTGACTTTTCAGTTCCGAAATACTGCTAATAGCCTGTTTGGTGCTGACGTGCTCACCATGGCATCTCATCGGCAACAAGGGCATCGTGCGCCGCATCGCTCATGCCCTTCAATTGTGAGGTCAAATGGCCGTAATGACCGGCTCGTTATAGCACCTGCTATTGAACTGGCATCCGTCAGGGCAGAGGTCTGATATGCTCCGGCTTGATCGGCACTCCTGACCAACCTATTGGCAATGGACTCCTCGGCCTGCTGTGGCCTCTTCATTGATCGTCACGCTGCAGTTTGATAACGGCTGGCCTCGGTCGCCTCGTAATATTCCTCCTGAGACAGGGTGCCAGCACTTAATGCTTCTGCCAGTGTTACCCCCCAAACTGGCCAGTTCTACCCGAGTTTCAGCACTGCTAACCTGTGCCATTGCATCGGTGACATCTTTAAAGGCGTTTT
The DNA here is from genome assembly GCA_965261315.1 of Endozoicomonas sp. GTDB lineage: Bacteria > Pseudomonadota > Gammaproteobacteria > Pseudomonadales > Endozoicomonadaceae > Endozoicomonas. The sequence continues at coordinate 74,089 of CBDHDM010000052.1, forward strand.
TTGCAGTATCAGACGTATTGGTAAATACCTCTTGAACCTTTTTCTGACGATCAACCACTTCATCAGCGTAATGTTGCCAGAGTAATTTCTGGTTATTGGTCATGGTCTTTACCGTTTTTGATACTTTCTTTGCTGCAGCCTCGCTTTTTTCTGCAAAGCTATCATAGATTCCAACCAGTGAATCCTTAACATCGTTGGCATCTTCGGCGGTTTGATTGGCGAATGCTTTTGTTAATGCGCCCAGATAATCGGTTGCTCCTTTCAATTTTTCGGCGATTTTCTCCGCGCCCAGTGCATCGGCCATTTCCTGCCATACCCGAACCAACCCGTTTATAATGCCGAAGTAGACCGTTGCAAATCCTTTAACCGCAACCGTGAAGCTATTGACCTGCCTTTCACCACCCACATTGATATTTTCCTGAATCCTGTTGTCAAAGGGCTAAAACCGACTTCAGGAATACCAAAATGCTGCCTGTTCAATACCAGATGAAAAACCTGAACCACCTCGGATTGGTTGCGGGAATGTGTCAGGAGCTAAAGATAGCTGAATATTTCGATGCATGTATAACAAACGACGCTGATGCTCGTAAGGTCACCATAGGTCAAGCTGTTGTTGCTATGGTCATCAATGAGCTTGGTTTTACAGGGCAGGCGCTTTATTTGGTTCCTGAGTTTTTTGCTGACAAACCAGTCGATCGGCTCATTGCCGAGGGCATTCAGGCAGAGCATTTAAACGACAAAATCCTTGGGCGTGCTCTCGACAGCCTCTATGACGCTGGCGTCAGTGACTTGTACCTGAACCTTGCGGTTAAGGTTGTCAACCATTTGAAATTGCCCTGTAAAGCATTAAATCTGGATGGTACAAGCTTTCATGCGGATGGTGAATACAACAGTCATGAAGACCCTGATGACCTGCACTGCATCCAGATCTGCAAGGGCTACAGTCGTGACCACCGGCCTGACCTGAACCAGGTGGTCTTGCAGTTAATGACCGAAAATGAAGCAGGTATCCCTGTCTTTATGGCACCGGCCAGTGGCAATATAAAGTAACTGCTCATATTTAACTGGCAATAACAGTTTCCTGATGACCTGATGCTTGCAGTACCAGATCTTTTAGACGAGGTAACAGGTTTGTTCCAGAAAGCCTGTCTTTCAGATATTTGGCAAACGAAATTCCATGCTGCTTACAGGTCTTTTTCAGGCTGGCAAAAGTATCACGGCACATTTGGCCAAGGTCACTGCGGGTTCCACCGCTGACTTTTCGCCTTTTCACGTACTCCCTGATCTGCCTTTCCATCAGGTTGTTATGTAACGGTAGCCACGGGTATTCAAGAACCAGTAACAGCTCCTCCCTGACAACCATCAACTTCCCCAATACCGTTTGCAAGTCAGGATAATCAACCCGGGTTGTTACCCAGTGGTTAAAATCTCGCTTTATTTGCTGCTTCTTTTTTGGTTTGCCCGGCTTGCCACTCTCCGGACACAACAGGCTGATATCACGATCTATCGTTGTCGTGATGACGGTTTCATTGGCATAACCTCCATCCAGCAGTAATTCATCAGGACTTTGTCCGGTAGTGCGTACTGCCTGATCCAGCATCTCTGGAATAACGGCCGTTTCGTTGGTGGGATCAACGGCCACGGCGACCACCACCCGTTTCTCATTGGCCAGAACCGAAGGGGTATAACCAGACGCATAACCTCGCCCCCGTTTCATTTTCTGAATAATGGCTTCAGGCTCTGTTGGGCTGACCATGGTGTTTTCAGCGGCTTTCTGGCTACGTTTTCTGCGCTTTTCCTTTTGGGAAAGCAGCGTCTCAAGAACCACTGTCTTGTGCACGACTACTGTCTGCTTTTCTTCATCCCCGGGCGCTTTCTCCGCTTGACGCCGAGCTTCTTCCAGAGCAGCCCTGGCCGCCAATGGCACTGACTTAAGGCTAAAGGTCAATAAAATCAGGGCTTGCCCGAAAGAGAGCGACTATAAAAAGTCGTGATATTCCAACCTCCGAGCAAGCCATGACCAAGTGTAGTCCAGAGTTCCTTTCACTCGCTGATGACTGTCTTCAGCAATTTGCACAAATAGACAATGATGACCTGTCTTCTGTCCTTTCTTCAGATGATCTCAGTGCGTTCCAGGCCCATTACCCAAACTCCAGAAGTCGTGATTTCCCTCCAGTCAAGACGTTAACGCTCTTCATGCGACAAGTCGCCAGTGATACCAAGTCATGTCGGCATGCCTTGATTGATGAAGCCAGAGATCAGGCTGCCATGGATAGAAAACCATCCAATACTCATACCAGTGCCTACTGTAAGGCTCGCAAGCGATTAACGGAGTCATCCATTAAGGCATTGATGTGTCAATCAGGCGTTAAACTTGATAAAGCCAGCCCAGACTCCTGGCTATGGCACCAGCGGCGTGTTCTGCTCACTGATGGATCAACCCTTCTGATGCCAGATACAGCTGAAAACCAAAAGGTTTATCCTCAGCTGAAATCCCAAAAAAAGGGTGCGGATTTCCCATACTAAGAATCCTTGTTTTGATGAGTCTTGGTAGCGGTGCATTACTGGATTTTGAAGTGGCGCCCTATGAAGGCAAAGAAACGGGTGAGCAGGCCTTGCTCAGGAAATTATTAAGCCATTTGAACGACGGCGATATTCTTCTTGGTGATGCGAATTTTGAAAATTACTTTCTGTTGGCTCTTTTGCTCCAGGTGAAGGCGGATGTGGTTTTCGAGAAAAACGGCTCCCGAAAGCTGGATTTCAGAAAGTGCTACAAGAAGCTGAACAGCAAAGATGGATTATTCAAGCTACAGCGACCTGTACGCCCTGAATGGATGAGTCAGGAATTATATGATCAGATGCCTGAAGAACTCATTATCCGGGCTGTTAAGAACAAACGCCGCACAATAGTTACGACAATGCTTGATGCTGAAACTTATCCAAGAACTGAAATTATTGCTCTGTACCTCAAGCGCTGGAATGTAGAACTTGATTTTGATGCAATAAAAACGACGATGAAAATGGATATGCTTCGTTGCAAAAGTCCTGAAATGGTGCGTAAAGAAATTTGTATAAATCTTCTTGATTTCAACCTGATAAAGTCGTTAATGGGGAGGGCCGCGCAGTATATCGGGAAAAAGCCGAGAGAAATCAGCTTTAAAGCGGCACAGGAGACCCTTGTTTCGTTTCATCAAACATTACTGATGGCACCAGTTGATTCATTGGAAAGAAAGGTCAACAGTATGCTGAAAATTATTAGTCAGCACATTGTAGCCAATCGTCCGGGAAGATCAGAACCACGAGCGGTAAAAAGACGACCAAAGCCACATCAGAGGTTGCAGCACTCAAGATCACAAGCCCGGAGGCTCAATAAATACAAGGGGTAGGGCCTTAAGTCAGTGCCATTGGCCCTGGCCGCTTCTTCTTTCACCAGATTGTAATTCGAACAGGCCGCTTCAATGGTGGTGCCATCACCGGCCAGACAGTGGCCTGAAGAGCGGGTCTTTTCAGTGCCAACCGGGCGAGATCCTCAAAAAAACCAAGACTCAGGGATTCGGCATGCATAATGATAAACCGGCCAATATTGGCATGATCCGGAAAAATGCCACCACTGACCCACATGCAGCCCAGATTGAGCCGGGCAAGTGCCTCCAGCCCTCGCAGAGAAGTTACGCCCTGCATGATGCCGTAAAGAATAAGCCCGACCATGTTGCGAGGTGCATAGGGTGGGCGACCTGATTTGCCATAGCGTATTTCAAAATCCGACCAGTCCAGTTCGTTAAGGAAATCAGCAACAATGATGGGGGTTTTCTGACCAGCCTGTTCCAGGTGCTGTTGCAGATAGGTATGTCCAATCGTGATGTCTGATGGTTGCGGAGCAAGAAAGCGCCTTTGCTGGTCTATACCCTGATGGTTTACCGATCCTTTTTCTGGCATGTCAGCCAGTTCGGAGAAAATGTCGTATTGGGGAGTACGACAGATATCCAATTTTTGCTTTGTTGTCATGGCTGGTTATGGTGGCGCTGGAATAGCGGTATTTTAAGCTTTCGGGGTTTCGCGACAGCCTCAAGAATGCAGGGAAGGTGTAGCCTGACGCGTTTTGCTGATGACTTTGTCATGGTATTTCAAAACTTTGATGACTGTTGTCGAGTAGAGTGTGTACTGCCTGAACGACTTGGAGTTTATGGCTTAACGTTACATCCGGAAAAGACGCAGAGAATTGACTTGAGGGTTTTATACCGGAAAGAAAACAAACGTCGTGGACTTCCAATCAGCTTTGATTTTCTTGGGTTCACACACTACTGGGGTAAAACCCGGAAAGGTGGGTTTGCAATATTCCAGAAAACCGCCAAGGGGCGAGTGGCCAAAACGCTGAAATCATTCAATGACAGCTGTCGTAAAGATCGACATAAGCCATTGAGTGCGCAGTACGCTATGCTGAACCGGAAATTACGGGGACACTTTGCGTATTTCGGCATTACGGGCAACTTCAAAGCTCTGAAGACAGTGCATCATAAAGTACAGGTAATTTGGCATAAATGGCTGGGACGTCGATCTCGAAAAAGCTATATTCCGTGGGAGAAATTCTCCCGGTTCCTGAAACGCTTCCCCCTGACACCGCCAAGAATCCAGCATCAGTACTACCATGGTCATCAGTTAGTGAACCAGTAACTGTGAGGAACCGGATGCCTTAATTGGGCTCGTCCGGCTCTGCGAGGGCTGAGGGCGGTAACGTCCGTGCGACCAGAGAATCGGGGGTCGCATATAATCCCGATTCACAAGGGTAAGTTTGAGGTTCCGACACAATTTGTGATTCGGACTTCTGTACATCCAGATGCTCCTACCCGGACATGCTGCGGAGTAATCCAAGGTGTGAAGCTCCGGGGACAAAGCCTTTAAGCTGGTAGTCTCAACCGGTGGCAGGCCAGGAGCGAACCGGACGGGTGAACGTAAGTGAAGAGTTTAAAGCTTCGTCACCGCCAATCTGCCAAAGAGACTGACAGGCAGAGCCCAAAAAGGGATGCAAGCAGGATCAGAGTTTGGACGCGCTAAATCTAACGATGTTGTAACGCCTGCCGGAGTAAAGATTCCACCCTCCCCGGTTCATTTGACTCAAGCTTATCAACTGGGTAAACCCTATTCATTCCTTCGTAGAAGGTATCCTGACCGCAAGGAAAGGGGATGGTGGAGAGGGTAGAGGAGGTCGGAAAAAGCGAACGCTGTCTTGTAATGAGGCGGATAGGGTTTCGAACTTTGACCCAATCCGAAAGGGTGCCCACTTCCGACTGGTCTTAACGATAGACAAGCTCTGCTATGACGTTTGTCTGTGGAGAGGGTTAGACAATGCTAGTCATTGAACCGACCACAGGACACCAGCACTCTGGCTGGCCGGGAATTAACTGGTCAAAAGTCGAAGCCAGTGTTCGTCGGCTGCAAGGCCGTATCTATCGTGCGGCAGAGAACCGCCAGTGGAAGAAGGTGAAAAGCCTTCAGAAGCTGCTGGTTCGTTCACTGGCTGCGAAGTTCCTGTCTATACGGCAGGTAACTATGGAAAATCGCGGCAAGAAAACGCCGGGCATTGACGGGGTAGTATGCGATACACCGGCAAATGGATGCCATCACTGCCATTGCTCATACGCTGCGGGGGAAGAATAGCAGCAAGTGGGTGCTTGATGCGGACATCTCCGGTTGTTTCGATAACATTAAGCATGAAGCGATACTGGATCGAACGCCGGTGTTTGCTACGACAATACGTCGGTGGTTAAAGTCTGGTGTTATTGAATGGAGTCACATGCAACCAACGGAAGCAGGTACGCCACAGAGGGGGATTATCTCTCCACTGTTGGCAAACATTGCTCTGGATGGTCTGGAAAGGCTATTTGGCTGTACCAGCGCAAGCGGCCGACAACTGTGTCCGTCTGTGCGCCGAGGAGATAACAAAGGCATTAACCTGATTCGCTATGCCGATGACTTTGTCATCACAGCACCCTCGAGTGAAGTGATCAGTGAGTATGTGATCCCAAGGCTTGAGCAGTTTCTGGCAACAAAAGGGCTGCAACTAAGCGAAGCCAAAACCAGGCCTTGTCGTTCATGTAGATAAGGGTTTTGACTTTCTGGGTTTCACTATCAAGCGATACAGTGGGAAGATTGTACTTGTCCGCCCGGCGAAGGCCAATGTTAAAGCTCATATTAAACGGATAAAGGATCTTGTCTCGAAATATAAGCAGGCCACGCAAACTACGCTGATTAATATTCTCAACCCTATTATTGGTGGTTGGAGTAACTACTATCGGCATGGTAACAGCAAGCGGACATTCAGTTATGTCAATCACCGGATATGGAAATTAACATGGTACTGGGCAAAGCGCCGACACCCTAACAAATCGAAACACTGGGTTAAATATCGGTACTTTCCCGGTCAGGACTGGATGTTCAGGAACGACAGTTTGCATCTATACCGGCACAAGCACACTCCGATAACCCGACATATCAAGGTTCGAGGGGCTTCAAGTCCGCACAATCCGGACCTGCTGGATTATTGGGAGCAGCGACGTCGGCGAAGACAGATGAAAGAATCCTTCTATAAACAACGACGAGGGGCGCTATTCAGGCAGCAGAACAGTTGTGCAGTGTGTGGAGCACCCTTTCAACATGGTGATCCATTGCACGACAAGCAGGCTGTATATAAAACGCTTGATAGTCCACCTCAATATCGTCAATTGGTGCATCAATGGTGTCGAATGGCACAGGGTGCAAATAGTGAATGCCCTTAAGGCTTGAGCCGTATGCGGTGAAAGTCGCAAGTACGGTTCTTAGGGGGCTGGGTGACAGTAATGTCACCCGGCTACCCGACTCTTCTACTCGGAAATTGTCAGAGCTGGTTCAAGTTGTCACTTCTTTTTTAATCCTCCATTAAAAAGAAATTTCTAATTTTCCATGTGGTACTGGATGGCCGCAATAAAATTACGGTCATCCACTCACGAGCATGAAAAAACCATTAATACCAGTTATGCTTTCTAAACCTCTATTGTGCTGTTGATCTGAACAGGAAATTTTGTATTGAAGCTCCTCGTCATAGCTAAGACTATGAGTCACCACTTTCACTTTCTGCCCGGTTCATCTTTATAACAATTGAATTGTTATAACTCCTGAGAATACTTGAGACGATTGTTTGGGAAATCTGCAGTCACAAAATTGGTCTAAAAATAAATTTTTGCTCGGTGAATAGAGCCTCTGTTCACCGAGTACAACCGAATTTCTACTCCCAATTTTCTTCCATCCTTGTTATAGGCCTACTCTTGGGCAACACTTAAACACTGGTGACTGCTCGCTCATGTACTCTAATCTCAGGTATGATAGATGGTTCAGAGGAGCTTTGTAGAGGAAATGGTTGTTCTGTAATTACGTTCCCTGGTTTGCGTGCATTTAGAATGCGAACTGAGTGTTTTTTGAGCAGTTCAGCTTTTTCGGCTGGATCAATGCTTTGAAGTGGGTGAATAATATGCTCTGCCAGAAAAGCTTCTATATCTTCCTTAGTATATTTTTGCATTAGTTGTTCAAGGTAACCTATTAGTGCTTCAGGGCGGGAGTCATATTTACCGATAGTCTGGCAAAATTGCTTGAGTTCACTCATTTTCTGTTTGGTCTCTTCTGAGCTAACTGCACCGAATGATACAAGATATTTAGGCATTTCTTCCCGCACTTTGGCAATTGCGTCATTAAAAAACTCCACCTCGGTAGCCTTTGCTGCAGATTTTAACCCTTGCTGTTCTTCTGACAACTGCTGAACCATCGGTAAAACGGTTGACTCTATTCTATCTGCGAGAATTTTTGTTGCTCGATTGAGATTTGGTAAGCCGATTTTTCGCAGGTGATCAAATTTTGGTCTCAAAATCTCATGGATACTCTCTACGCTGCCTGTACTGGAAATTACAGCTTCTTCCATCATATCCCCGATTGCGTTCCGGATGTTTTGTGGACAGTAAAGGCCAATGTTTCCTAATTTGCTGATTGCTAACTCTGCAAGAGGTGAGTCCAGTTTATCCAGTAGGCTGAACAGAGTTCTGAGGGTTTCATCGTCAAGTAGCATTGCATATCTTGCAGCAATGCCTGTGCTGTCTTTAATGAGATAGGCAATGAATGCTCCCAGCGCTTCCCAATTGATGCTTTGGATTCCCATGTCTCGTTCATGTAATGCTGTATTAGTATACATGGACAAGTTAATTAATTCCTTAATACCCCACAGCAACGTTGACTGCTCAACTTTTTCGCTTGAACGGCCGGCAGAAGTGTAATGGCATAGCAACTCAAGGTCGTTCATGTCACGCGGTGTTGTATCATATTTCATGGTTGATCTGGCTTTTTCTGCCATTTTTTTGATTACGTCAGAGTCTTTACCAAACATGTGTTCGACTGTCTCTGCCAATGTCAGGTCTTCATTAAAAATATTTCCAGCCTTATTCAACAATTGTTGCGCCATGCTAATTGGGCTTACTGTATACCAAATCAGGTTCAGTGCTTCCAGAGTGTATATAGCTACCATAGGGGCTATGCCACATACAGTATGCGTTATACAGCTCCATGCTGTAGATACTTCCTGTTCTAATTGCTGGATGTCAGGATCCGGGCCGAGAATACTATTAATCAGTACATCTCCATATGTGTTTCTCAGCATGGTAATAGCTGCTGAATCAAGTCGCTTCTGGCCTTGTAGATCATGAAGCGTTGCAGATAATTTAGTCTCCATGCTTCTCAGGGTGAGGTAATCTGAAATAGATGCTTTTTCATTCAGAGCAATGGGCATGTCCAGTTCTTTTAGAAGAATCAGAAAACCAAGCATGTATGCCTTGGATTTGAAAACATCCATGAATTCTTTTGCTGTATTATATCCCCCCATGCGCAGCAGGGTTCCTCCAATTCGGCTATTGGCGGCACTTGCTAGCCGGGTTAGTAGTTCCTGATAAGAGTGGGGGCGTTTTTGAAAGGCCATGGATGCAGGTCGTAAAGCAAGAGTCAGCAAATATACTATTGGCCAAACTTTTTTGCCTTTAATTTTGGGGTTTGGGTCGCAAATCATGAAATCAATGCAGTCTAAAATGCCGTGTTTTAGTTTTTCCAAGCCTGAATAAGCTGTCAACCCGGGATAAATTTCATCTGAATCTTGATTATGGATAGTAAATTGTTGTGATGTTTTTAGCATTAGAGCCTCTGTCATTTCGGATGGTAGGCTTTGGAATGCTAGGGGAATGGTTGAATAATGGTTGACGTCATGAGTGCGGTGCTTGACCTCCTGATACCAACCACCCAGGCACGCAGCCAGCCCGGAAGCAATACTGGCAACAGTAGTAATAAGGTTTGCCAGATTGTAATTTGCATCAGGAGGAAATTTTTTTAATCCACCGCTAGGGCAGCCGCCTGTATCTGTTTCTCGAAGATGTTGCTGGAGAGCCTGCGACTCTGTTTCCAGTTGTCTTAGCCCATCTTGTAAACTCATATTGAAGGGGGAATTATTAAGGTTAAACATTCTATCTGAACAGTTGGTAGAGCTAACATTTGAAGAAACGGTGAAAACTCTATCAGAGTGTCCTAACAGTCCTGGTGATCCCTTGCTTAGTTGATCAACTATATCTTTGATTCCAAATATCAGCGTTGATATTTTATCACTTCTTCCTTGGATATCTTTGAGTAGTTCTGTTGCTGTACCTGTGAATATCATACTGGTCACTGCACAACCTACAAAGAACCCAGGTAAAAAAGCTTGCTGCTTTTTCATATAATTCCATGTCTTAAGAGCTAGCTTTCCTACAGCACCTCTTTTAGAGAATAAGCGTTGGAATTCATGTTGATTGAATAATTCATCAAGTTTCTCATTAAGTGCTTTTAGTTTTTCCTGATTATTCTTGTCTTCGCTAAATTTTTTTCCTATTTCTGCTAATTTAGTCATTGACTCGTTTTTGGCAACATCCATAACTCGTGAAAAAGTAGTGTCAAGATCTTTCTCTCTAAGATCACTATTCACTCTGTCATTAAAAACAGCATCGGCCATTTGCATGGCCATAGCATCAATGTGATCATTATATCTGCTCAATGCAAATTGATAAATTTTATAGTTATCCTGATCACTCGTTGTTGCACCTGATTTTAATCCCGCAGCCATCAGAAGATAGCGAACTGTCTCTTTGGCTGGAGGTAGGTGCTGGTGTGCTAATTTTGAATCCATGCAATGCTCAAGAGATTGTTGGTATGTGTCAAACACATTGGCAAGCAAGCGTCTAACACCTGCCTCTTCTGGATTTTTTTGATCGATGTTATGTAAAAAAATATCTCGAAAAGGCCTTGTTTGATGCTTGTGATTTATTACAAGAGTCTGCCAGGGGCGGGCTGGTTTGCCAGTATCATCCATACCAATGTAGTTTTCTTTAGCAGTGCGGTTAAAATTCTGAAGTATGGAGTTGAAGTTCTCCATTAACTCTTCTCTTAATCTGGAAGTTTCATCGCTACTACTCTCTTCCACGATTGCATCAAAGATCTCCAGAAATCTGTCCATGGGATTACAGGTTCCTGAATCTGTCAGTGACTGCCTTCTATTAATCATGTTGCTGATTGTGCTATCAATCATGACTATACGCTCGTCATTGGGGTATTGATCATTTAATTTCAGGCGGGCATGCTGTAATGCAATTTGAGTAAGAGATATTAGGGTTTGATGGTCACTGGCATCCATCTTAATTAAATCACACTGCCGGTGGTTCTCTCTTGCCCGCAGACTTCTTGTTTCACGAGCTATCTCATTATAAAAGCCATGTGTTGAAAAACCCCTTACAGTATTTTTTAACGCGGAAGTAACTCGTGTCCACCCTCCAACGGATGATAATGCCTGTTCAATCCGGCGGCTATCCCACTCAGAGATTTGTGCTATCCGGCTTCTCGACACTTTCCCTGTCTGAGCCTCCCTGAGAATGCCTTGAACGAGATCCTGTGGGGTATGTCTTTTTTCAACACAAGCCTTATAAGCCTTGAGTGTTTTGTATATATCAAAAGCTTCGTCAAAAGTTATTCCCCCTTTTGCAGGGAGTAGATTGACTGTGACGTGATTATCATCAGAAGTATTTCCCCCCTGTGTTTTTACTTTCATATCTATATCCTTATAACTTCTGACACCTTCTGAGAGAGAAGTTCGTATATCCAGTTTTCCTGCTACATTGGAGACCGTTTCAGCGGCTCTTTTATAGCACTTTTGTTTCGTCCCTACTCCTGCATCAAGCTGTTCAAGAGTTTCGGCCACCTTTACCATGTATTCTTTTTGGTAGTCTTGGAAATGATTTAAGATGTTCGCTTTTGCCTGAAGAAATTCTGATTCCATGATCTTCAGGTAATCATCAGTAGGACTACTATTGTCAGAAGTGCCCTCAACCTGTGCCAATTGATCAGAAAGCTTATTTGACAAACTGACTACAACTTTTGAAAACACAGGGGTAAGCAGGTCTCCAGCTTCTTCTCTGGCGAGCACTTTTGTCACTTCATCATATAAACTGCAGAAGTGGTTCAGTATCTTAAACCTTATATTCAGTTGCTCCCTGAAGCTGAGGTTTTGCATATGATCTGTAGAAAAGCCAAAAATAGAGAGTGTTCGCCTCAAGTCTTTTTGCGCGGTTGCTCTGAGCTCCTCATTGCCTTGAATGCCTGGTAATAACAATAACCCAGGGGAAAATTCAGTTAGCATTTCATGAATAAGGCGTTCGAAACCTTCGCATATCGCACGCTCCTGATGGCGTGCAGCCTGTCTGAAAATACTTTCTACAGCAGTTGTCTTTTTTTCGGTCTCTTTCTTAGTATCAGTCATTATTTCCAACAGTCTGGAATCTATCATTTCAAGCTGTTGTGCTGCTTCATGATCAGTTTTCTCGGTTCTTTTTTGAATGTCTTTTTTTTTGGTTTCTAACTCTGATTGCTCGGTTTTTAGTTCTTTGATACTCTGGTTTGCCTGATCAATTTTTTCTTTTTCATGCCTTCGTTCATCATTGTGTATATCAATTAATTCAGGCAGTCTAAATGCTTCATTGAGTACATGATCGGCGATCATTTTGCGATGAGATGTTTTTAATCCAGAAACTGCTTTCAATACAGAAGTTGGCCTGCCCAATAATTTGTCAAAGAGATCAATTTCCTTGTAGAATTCCACTTTATCCAAAAGGAGGCCATTGTCTGCCATATGTCGGACTGCTTTTCCCGTACACTCCAGTATCTTCTGACGGTTAAATGGTTGAAGTTGCTCAAATGACTGGTTTTGTCCAGTCATATTGTTGTATACATAAACAAAATAATCACGTACCTTTCCAGAAAACTCATTTATTCGACGTAGAGGTTTACTGATTGACTTGTCAGAACTTAAGTGAGTATCCAGTGTCTGTAAAAATTTTCTTATATCTCTTTTAGGGTTATGTGCTGCTTCATTTATTCTATCGAATACAGTTAATTTGTCTTCACTATTGAGCAGTTGCATTAAATAGCCATGTAATATTTCTGTGCTACAGGTTTGTTTTAGCTCTTGAGCATTAATCATTAGAAAGTTTTCTAATGTTGCAGCGTCTGTTGTTTCTGGGGTAAAGCAGATGATAAGGCTTTCTCTCATCAAGTCTGGAATAAAAGCTTTGAAATCGTTTTGAGTATTTGTAGAGTTAGCATCACTTTTTATTACTCTAATTTTTTCAGAAAGTTTCCTTATAATACCTAACTCAGACGAAATCAGATCTGTCATGTGTAGGTCATAGTTGATTTTGTTTTGATATTGTTCGTAATAATTCAACTTGAACTGAAATGCTTTTAAATTATCGATGATCAATTTTTTAAGTTCTGTACCTTCCAATAATGCGGCTACTGTATCTGTAAACAGATCATCTGTATTACTACCGAATAATATTTCCAGCTCTTCTCGGAGCTTTGATATTAATGGTTTGCAGATATCTATGCTGGCGGCCTTGGGGGGTATCTGTAAAGTAAAACACTTCATTAATGTTATTGTTTCTGGAGTTTTTGCTTTATGGGATTCTGGTCTACCATCATCAACTTGAATAAATGATGAGCATGAATGATAAACCGCTACTGGTAAATCCAGCATTCTCTCTCTCAGAGACCTTGACCTCTGTTCCGTAGTTGTTGGTCTAGGAATATACAAAGCTTTGAAAGGTTGATCAGAGGGTTGGGTAATTTCCGGCCCTAAATCCTGAGGGTGATGCACTGCTCTTGTTTCAGATGCTGTTGTAAACATTTATTCTCTCCAAGCTATATGCTTATTCTGTTTGAATTTCTTGTTTGTGATAAATGTTGTTCTTTTTTAAAGTATTGCTGGGCGGGTATTGTTCTCTGTTCCAGAGGTTGCTTTAAAAAACGATCATCCACTATCACTAATAAACTGTCTTGCTATTTAATCACTCATTGCTCTTCATTAGATAGTTATTCACTTAACATTATATTTATTTTTGTTTTTAAAGATGCATTAGCATCAATTAACCTAGGTTTATTTCCTTGTTTTAAAGTTAAAGCAATTAAACTAGGCATGGACAAGGGGGGCTGTAAAGTAAAATGAAATTGCAATCTGGCTGGATGGTAAAGATGGTTTGTGTTCATTGCAGAAAAGGTAGGGTTATTTGAATAATTAACAGCTATCCTGAGATACTGTTTGTCATTGCACAGTGCCAAAAGGTGTTTTCCTGATTCCGGGTCTGTTTTTTCTATACTGTTTGATGATAATAATTGGTTCTCCTGATCATTATCAATGAGGGCTCGGTTTTCGCTTATAGTGGGTGACTCTATTTTTGCCTGTTTCTGGAGTGCTGGAGGCGCATCTGAGCTGTCACTCAATGGCCTTTTTCGAGGCTTAACCATATTTCCACTATCAGTTGAAACAGAGCCAACAGTGAGCTTGGTATGACTTACTACCCAAGTGGGACTTTTGTTATTGAATCTGACATTATCAGTTGGAACCGCTAACAGAGGGACATACTCAGGTGAGACGACAGAAGTCCCAAGCTGACCAAATGATTGAGCAGGCTGTTGGGAGGTGCCAAGCCTCCTATTGTGCAGAATATGATTTGTTGATGGCTCACTTTCAGGTTTAAAATTAAGCGTATATTCCATAATGCTTAATCCTCACTATTGGATTAAAATACAGCGTCAAAAAATATGATTGATTCAGTGAATATCATGAAAAGTGCAGATTTTCTGTTAGACATGAAATTCAGAATTGCTTTTTCTATATTCTTTATTTTCTTAAAATAGAAGAAAAACTTAGCATTCACCCAAGAGATAGATGATGAGAATAAAAATGTAATTTGAACAATAAAGGTTTTAATAACGATTAAAAATCAATAAATACTTGATTCTCGTTTATCAGTATATAGCAAATAAATTGCTTTACATTGTTCTTAAAGAATAAATAGAAAGTTTATACATTTTTTTTATTTCTCTATTTATTCTCTATTTATTCTCTATTTTTGTTTAATCTTCCCCTGTTGTATATAAAATGATAATAATTTGTTATGAGCCATATATTATGGCTTCTAGCCATTATGCTTATCATCAGCAATTCCTGATAAGTTGATTACCATCAATAATACCAAGGGTTAGAGGGGAAGTAGCTATTCCTGTAATCGCAGACTTTTAATAAGTTATTCAGCATATACACAATCTTTGTCGTATTACTGTGTCTCCTTCAAATAAAAAAGCGCTTGCGGAAAAATTGATCACGCTGGTCTCAAATGAGGCCGCAAAGATTCCGGATTTTCGACCAAAAAACAACCATGAGAAAATCTCGGCTCTTCGTCGTTTCATATGGATTTCAGGATATCCGCCACAGGGCTGGCTATCAGGTAAATCATCGTGATAAAAGTCCCTGTATTACGGTAACCTTTTGCCCTTGCCCTGGCTGCCTGAAACAGACTGTTCAGCCCTTCCATTCGTGCATTGGTATACGTCGAATACCAGCGTTGCAGAATCTTATCAGCATGACGTTCAACCGTTTCCAAAGCTTTGCGTACCGGCTCCAGGATTTCTATGTCTCCCAGCTCCTTCCGTGCATAACCGATGAAATGACTAAGTCGCCAGCGGGCTGCCCTGATGGTTTCAGCTTTACGGATCCAGCGTAGCTTTTCCTTGATCTTCCAGGCCGTGCCTGTATGTAAGTCACTGGTCTCCAGTTCTGCAAGTGCTTCAACTTGTTTCTCTGTCAATGGCCCGTCTGCGTTCTTCAGAATCGCCCAGCGAAGCTCTTTCGGCAGGTGTTGTAACTTACGCTCAGCCTTACGCACGTCGTCTAATACCGTGGTAAACAATTGCACAACATGAAACCAGTCAATGGTCACATTGGCATTGGGGAGTTCTTCTTTCGTTGCTGCCAGGAAAGCTTTGGACATATCACAAACCACCTCCAGAATATTTTCTGCCTTGCCCTGATGCTCTTCGAGAAAGGTCTTGAAATCCCTGACTGTCTGCTTGCCTTTGCCGGGCGTCGCGAACAACACCGGCTTATCCGAACGATCCATGTCGATGAATACGGTAACGTAGTTATGACCTCGTTTTGAGGCTGTTTCATCAAGACCGATGGCTTTCAGCTCAGCGAAGTTCATCTCAAGCAGCGCTCTGCTGACGTAGTGCTTGATAACCCGCCAGATACGTTTATCCGCGACACCAATGTACTCTGCACAGGCCTTGACGGGCATTTCACGAGCCAACATCAACAGAGCCTGTTCAAATAAAAGTGTGAACTTGCTGCCTTCTCTGGCCCAGGGTACATGAATACGACGTATACCGTGTTCTTCACAGTTGGTCCGAGGGACATTTGCAGTAATGAAGCAGTGGTGCTGGAAGAAATTCAGGTGTCGCCAGGTGAGTTCTTTGAAGTCATGTGCAGGGCAGGCCTTGCCACAGCAGGGGCATGGATAGAGGCTGCCACGATCAGCAGCCACCTTGAGCGTAAGGGTACTGGGTTTGGTTGAAGTATCCAGATGCTGACTCACCAGTTTCCATGGAAATTGTAAGCCGAGGCCGAGTATAAAAATCTGATTTCCATCCATGGGCAGGACACTTCTTCTGAGGTGAAAAAAAGAAGGGTCTTTTACAGAAATTTGCTTACAAAATCCACATCAAAGGACGAGGAGCCATGAAGGTTCGTTCGCTTTTACATGACGACTGCCAGCGGCTTTTTTCTGAGCGCTGGGTTTTGGTTTTCGACCCTGACCGGGGCGACGGGGAACTGCCATAAAATCACCAAACCGGAATTTTTAATTTTGTACACATAAAAATTTCCCTGGGGCGGCGGTCATTCAGTTTCAGGCTGTAGGGATTGTCCCCCCCCCTCCCCATGTAAGCTACGCTCTGTGGCGGTCTTTTACTGGTGGCATGTGGTGCAGAGCGTCTGCAGGTTGGCGTCGCTGTTATCGCCTCCCTGTGCCTTAGGTGTGATGTGGTCAACATGTTTACCGGGCATAATCACCCCTTGTTTCAGGTGTTGCTGGCACAAACCTTTATCTCTTTGCAGGATTCTCTGGCGGATTTTGCGCCAGTCAGCACCGTAACCGCGCTGGGTGGTGTTGCCTTTCTTCCGTTGCCACTGGGACCAGCTGCTTTCTGTGGGCTGGTGTTTGTCACAGTAGCCGGATCGGTCGGTAGTCGTCCCCGGGCAGCCAGGCTTACGGCAGGCTCGTTTTAATCGTGAGGGCATTGGTTGATTGCTGACTAATTCAGCACATACAGTTTGATGGCAGCAAACAGCACTGCGCCAATGGTCAGGCTGGTGGGTGCATAGCGGGTAAAAACCATCTGCCAGATTTCACGCCGGGCTTGCTGCTGAGCACGGAACTCTTCCAGCGCGTGTAAGCGGTCGTCTGTTTTATCCTGCCGGTCTGCAAGGCTGCTGATCCGTTCGTTCTGTGAGGTCAAGGCTGCAAATCCTTCTACCAGCCGGTCAATCTTTTTCCCCTGGCCGTCAACAGCCTTCTCAATATTGTTCAGACGATCTTCACTCACAGTGATACCTTGCCGTGCGGTGCCGTTTTTCTTTTCCTGAGACCTGAGCAGGGCAGGACCAAACAGGATACCGACCAACTCAAACAAACCATCAGAGGTAATGGGGTAGGCCACCAGCTCATTAGATATAAGACAGTGACGCACCCACAGAATCGTGGCCATGACATACTGCGGAATAAAATAAACTGCCAGACCGATAGCACCAACCCAGCCCAACGCAGGACGCCAGCCAGAATCAAACCAGCTGCGGGACTGTGCGTTGATCAGGTTAAGCTGATGCGCCCAGGCTTGAGGCATCTGTTTTATTTTCGACTTAACGACTTCAGCCGCTGCCCGCTCTTCATCACTGGTGAACAGAGAGTCCAGCGCCTCGCCGGTTTTCTCCACCAGGTTGCCAGCAGCATCCAGCGTTGAAGGATTGTTATTAGAACTATTGAAAGGCCAGAACATGGTCAGTCCATCAACTCAAAGTGGGCATATCCAGAAAGGTTTCGTCCGAGGAGCGCCGGTTCATATTCCAGTCACCACCCCAGCGAATACGAATACCCAGCTTATCGGCCACCGCCGTAATGTAACCGGCCATATGGTTGAAGTAGTCGCAGTCCTGCCAGTCGTCCTGGTTAAACGGCCATGGCACAACATCCACCGCTTTTGATGGGTAACTGTTGTGTTTGCTCTCACCAAAACGGGCTTTACTGGTGCCTTCACGAAAAGCCTTATCCTGCGCTTCCTGCCCTCGATGGCCACAGATGATGGAAATATCGTAACGCTCCACCACTTTATTCATCAGCCGCTGCAGGTCAGGGTGACAGGTAGCGAGCCGGTCTTTGGATTGTTGGGAGAATGCAGGCATGGGAATTCATCAATAAGGGCTTCAACCCGGTGCGGGGGAACACCGGGAGAGGTCGGTTACACAGGGGTGTTTATTCTCGTTATTGGGAACGGGGGGTTGGGGTTGGACTCGAACCAGCGACCTTCGGCTTATTAGAGCGACAAGCTACCTCTGCTCCACCCCGCCAGACAGGCATAAAAAAACCTCACGCCGGAGTTGGGTGAGGCTTTGGATAGTGGTGATTATGTACTAAAAGCGATGCCAATTACAATAGCCAGCTTTTAGGGGGGCTGCTAAAGAGCCACCAGAACATGCTGAGCACTGCTAAGGACAAAACAATTAACAGCATGGTACTAATTTTATTGGTATGACTGTCTAGAAAATTCGCTACCCTATCCCAAATACTGGGGATATAAGAATCAGTGAAGGAGTGTTCAACCTGTTCAAGAATATCCCAACATTTGGCCGCAATAAGGTTTACTTTCTGGTGACCAGTCACCACTTCATCGTCTAGCGACTCACTGGTCAATAATGCCCGAAGTTCAGCAAGCATTGCTCCACTGATAAAGTCACGGTTTAGTCGGTTTTTAACCTGTTTATGTCTCATTTCCAAAAGACCGACCTGTTGGGCTGCCCGCTCCTCAAAAAATTCTGGATCCCCAGACCGTTCAATAAAAAAATCTTCAGACAATGAAACTATTGAATTCAAAGTATTTTCAATACGGTCACAAGCATGGCGGACATCAGATCGTTTCGCGGTTCTGTTTGCATTGTAAGCACCAAAAAGCCAGCCGAGTAGCGCACTGATAAGAATTGGCCAAATATTAAACGGCTGCAAAAACGACTCTCCTGAAGGGCTCAACCAGCTGCTTTGATGCGATCCCATGCTAACTTAACTACTGAGTCGAGTAGCTCGTGTTTGATAGTTAAGTGTTTTTTCAAGAAAGCAACATCAAACTGACTTTTTCTAACTAACCCCCCAAAGGCCTCGTCAATAAAACTAGCCCCATAACGATTATAGCCAGAAAGGTCTACAACTACGTCTTTACCGTCGCGCAGGGGTTTATTCAACCACTCCTCGCGAAACTCTTCACCGCTACGCCCTTGAGCGTCAGCCTTGTAGCGCCCAAATGGTCTAGGGCTAAATTGTTTAACTACATTGATCACGATGGTCATCTCTTAGCCTGATATTCCATTGCACTATTGTGCCATTTATGGAACTACGTGAGTCACTCGCGTAGTTTACCTTAGCTTTAGTTCGACCGTAAATTCCTTTGTTTGAGAAGATATATAGGCTTTCATCTCTACCCTCCTCGATAAGCCCGAGAATCGTGGGACCCCCTAAACCTCTTTCTGGCCGCTTGGTTGAACTTTCTCCCTTGATCATGGATACCCGTATCCACTTAGAATCTCTTGAACCACTACCAAGTAATTTTTTAAGTGTGTTGGGACTATTGCTCATTTTATCTTTAAACCAGGACTGTTCAGGTAGCGTTTCTGGAATACCAACTCCACGATCTAAAATCGCTAAGTAAAGGTCTGAATCTATGACTTCACAGATCATCCACCATCGCATATCAACGTATTTACCTTCTTTATGGTGTGAAGGATAAGCGTGGTGCAACACATTCATTACGGCCTCGGATATCGCCCCCCCAAACCTCTGCTCTTCTTCTGGCGCGAAGCCTCCTTTGATGACTTCTTTATCGATGAAGTCTAACACGTCTTCCCAACGTCCATTGCTTAGTTCTGAGCAATTTGCCGAAACGATTGGAAGAGAATCGTTAGATTTATGTACAACGCCATAGACCAGGGAATGTATACCTGATCTTTGTACAATCTTTCTAATATTCTCTGCATTTCTTGGTATTCTTAATCTGACCGAAGTTCTACTGGGATCGTCTTTTACTTCTTCGATTACAGAATAAAGTAGTAGAGATGCATGAGCAGTGATTACATCAGTCTTAGAGAAATCAATTAGTACCGGTTTGCTTGAAGAAAGCGATAGTACTTCTTCAAGAAACAAACAGGTTTTCCTGTGATCTTTTGCATGGAATAAGGACAGCAATCGAGGTGCAGAAACAGTATGAAATAATCCATTTCTACCTTTCTTCGTATCTGGCCTTTTGCGTTTTTTTAAGGATATTTTCCAATTAGCTCTACCCCGCTTAACCTGCAAAAAATAGGAACTATATAACCGATGTCCTTTTGGATACTTCTTTCGAACCATGAATGTCTATACCGAGAAACATAAAACTCTAAGTCGGACATAATAACAGCCATCAATAAATAATTCTTCATGGAACTTTACTAGCCACTGGCCGTAAACTCCCACGATCTAATCCATCACATATTTCATAAACCCACTTCATCCAGTGCCGGTAATCCCTTTCAAAATGGCTACTCGGCACCCCAAACCGCTCACAAACCACCTTCCGACTCATCAACGGCTTCTGAATCCCTGTCACCACCTGATATCGATAGTTATACACAGACGCACGACACACATCCCGAACATGCAACAGCGTCTTCTTTCTGATTTTCTCAGGGGCCCGTTCCGCTATTTGAGTATCCAGCCAGTTCCAGAAGGGGGCGCAGTGATCAGGCTGGCGAAGGCTACGTTCAAGCCGGTCAGCTTGTGTTTCCAGTATGGCCGCCCTAGTCATCAGCTCATCAGTATCAATGGCTTTCAGTTCTGCCCGTCGTTCTTCGGTTTTGCATCGGTCGATACGGGCAGGTAAACCCGCAGCCTGATCAGAGAGTGAATCAGCCTCGGCACGGTAATCTCTTACCCTGGTCTGTGCTTCCACCCGCTTAAACCAGCCCTGATTGGTATCCCCAAACGGGGAATAGCACCAGTAGCACCAGGTTTTCAAATGAACCGGTAGTTTTTCCACAACCGCAATGACCTTGGCTGCATCTTTGCTATCCCAGATCGACCGGTCTGCATCCACCTTGCTGAAACGGTCACCGTGTGCGAAAGAGACTGGAGCCCAGCCTTCCAGCTTGGCCAGTAGCTCGGACTTCTGTCGTTTTTGTGTCGGTGTCAGCCGACCATCCTCTGGCAGTCGGTCTAACTGCCGGCGCATTTTTGAGAACTCCCCCAACACATCCAGCTCTGAAACTGCAGCAGTCAGGTTCACTTCAAACCCTTTACTTCTCATATGAATGGCGTAGGCGTCGTGTATCGCCTGCCTGGCTGAATAAAATTTCATGGCCCAACTTCCCCCCCTGTTACCGGCCCCGTTCGTACCGATCTAATTGTTTTTGTAATTCGACCTGGTACCGCTGCATCTCGTGGATCCGCAGCTTCTGTTCTTCAAACCGCATCAGCAACTGGCGAATAACGTCCCGCTCTGGCAATGCTTCCCCTGTATCCGCATCCACCAGCCCTAAACCGTTACAGGTAGCGCAGTCCGCGAGGCTGCCAAACATACCCACCACAGAACCGTTGTTGCAGTCAGCGTAAGGGCACTTTTGCAGCATGCGTTTCTTGAATGACTGTCTGTGGCTGACTCTGCTCAATGGGGCACCTCATCAGCCATCATGTAATCATCAATGGCTTTTTTGGCTTCCTCGACACCACGACAAACCACGGCCAGGTATCCCGCCTTGCTCAAGCGTTCCAGCCACTGCTTTTGCTCAACACTGACCGATGCTGAATGAGGCCTTGCCGTCTTGAACTCTATAAACAGCCCGTGCCAGTGTCCTTTGGGAATGGCAAAGATAATGTCAGGCACACCCGCCTTAACCCCTTCACGCTTCAGCTTTGCCCCGGTTGCACGGTTTCTCTGGCCACCGTTGGGCACATGGAATGTACGTAGATAAACGTCAGGGTAAGTAAACCGCAGCCACTGAAAGAACAGGCTCTGTTGTACTCCTTCCCGATCCACCTTTGGTTTTTTACCGGGCTTTTCTGTGCTGGTACCTTAACTGGCATGCTCGCCCCCTCCGTTGTGGTTATTAGCACCACCAGCCAGGGCAACCGCTACCGCATCAATCCGGACTGCTTTCGTCCATGGACGTATAAGAAACTGGTTAACCGGCTTGCTCAGCATCGCTTCAACCGGTGACAGGCTGTTATCACAGCGGAGGAAAAGCCCAATGGTGGAGGGTGCCAGCCCAACCCGTCGGGCAATGGCATTGGTGGATAATCCTTCACGCAGCAGGTAACACACTTCCGCTTTCACCGGTGCGGTTAATTTCACCCGGGGCCGCTGAATGCCAAGCTCCTTTTTGATACGGCTGACACTGTTCGGGGCAATGCCCACCGCATCGGCAATTTCACCACGACTCAACCCCTGCTGGTGGAGCTCCAGCACCTGCTGCCTGATTTAAGCCGGTTTTACTTCCCTCATCTCAGCACCCCCTTCATCCGTTTCAAATACTCAGCCCGTCCACCAGCCGGATTAATTCCCTTGTCTTTCATCTCGTTTTCCAGCTGCCGGGCCTGCTGTTCCAGTAACAGCTCCGTCAGGCTCTTGTTCTGAGGCTGGTGGTTTTCCAGCAGCATGGGCGCACCGTCCAGAGGGCGGTCTTCCATCACCTCCCGAACCAGGTACTGGTAATGGCGCTCAAACTGCTTTTTCAGGGTTCGACGACGGTGGTCATCCACACAGCTCATGATGTCGAACCAGCCGGTTCGTTTACCGGCAACCCTTACTGCTTCATGGCTCCATGGGTGGCGGTCTACCTGGTGGCTGTTCTGCTCCGCTTCGGTCCGGGCGGTTTCTACGGCTGGCAAACCGTAGTCTTCCGGTTGTGGCTGACAGAGCGCGGCAATCAGGGGCACGTTTGGCCACTGGTAATCCTTTTCTCCGGTAACGATCCGTTGTTTCAGCTTGCCAATACCGCGCTCCACATCGTCGGGTGTGAGGTTCATCACCTGGCCAGCCCATTCCATTTTCGACAGCCTCTCATCCTGATCACTGGGAAACGTCGCCTTGTATTTTGAGCCATACACGGTTTTGATCCGGGCATAGAACAAGTTCACCGACTGACGCTGATGGTCATTCAACTGCTCACCACGTAGCGTTGAGGTCGAAGTCTTCAGCGGTGAAGGGCTGGGTAACTGGCGACGGTTGATGCTGGCCTGAATTTTTTGAATAGCCGTTTCCATGGTCTGCTCCGTTTCCCGTGTTGTTTTTGGTGTTATTGCCCAGCTCCCGCTTCAGGCTGGTCTGGATAAACTTCTGCTGCCAGAGTCGCTGGGTATTGGCCTCCCCCGGGCGAGACTCCATCCAGTAAGTGCGGAAATCCTCCAGCGCGTATTCAATACGCCCCCCCTGTTCCATATCCAGCGAGTGCAGATCCATGCCCAGCATGAAGGCCTGGTCTGTAAAGAGTGTTACCGGCAGTAACTGTTACTGAATCTGGTACAATGCCCCATTTTCCTGCAGGCGGGGGTGACTGAGAAAACGGTCCACATCCTCCATCCGGGGAAGCCCACACCCGCGCATCATGGCTGAAATGTGGCGGACAAGGGGCTGGTACAATGCCCCATTTTCCTGCAGGCGGGGGTGACTGAGAAAACGGTCCACATCCTCCATCAGGGGAAACCCACGCCCGTGCATCATGGCTGAAATGTCGCGGACAAGGGGCTGGCACAATGCCCCATTTTCCTGCAGGCGGGGGTGACTGAGAAAACGGTCCACATTCTCCATCAGGGGAAACCCACGCCCGTGCATCATGGCTGAAATGTCGCGGACAAGGGGCTGGCACAATGCCCCATTTTCCTGCAGGCGGGGGTGACTGAGAAAACGGTCCACATTCTCCATCAGGGGAAACCCACGCCCGTGCATCATGGCTGAAATGTCGCGGACAAGGGGCTGGCACAATGCCCCATTTTCCTGCAGGCGGGGGTGACTGAGAAAACGGTCCACATTTTCCATCCGGGGAAACCCACGCCCGTGCATCATGGCTGAAATGTCGCGGACAAGGGGCTGGCACAATGCCCCATTTTCCTGCAGGCGGGGGTGACTGAGAAAACGGTCCACATTCTCCATCCGGGGAAACCAACGCCCGTGCATCATGGCTGAAATGTCGCGGACAAGGGGCTGGCACAATGCCCCATTTTCCTGCAGGCGGGGGTGACTGAGAAAACGGTCCACATCCTCCATCCGGGGAAACCCACGCCCGTGCATCATGGCTGAAATGTCGCGGACAAGGGGCTGGCACAATGCCCCATTTTCCTGCAGGCGGGGGTGACTGAGAAAACGGTCCACATCCTCCATCCGGGGAAGCCCACGCCCGTGCATCATGGCTGAAATGTCGCGGACAAGGGGCTGGTACAATGCCCCATTTTCCTGCAGGCGGGGGTGACTGAGAAAACGGTCCACATCCTCCATCCGGGGAAACCAACGCCCGTGCATCATGGCTGAAATGTCGCGGACAAGGGGCTGGCACAATGCCCCATTTTCCTGCAGGCGGGGGTGACTGAGAAAACGGTCCACATCCTCCATCCGGGGAAACCCACGCCCGTGCATCATGGCTGAAATGTCGCGGACAAGGGGCTGGCACAATGCCCCATTTTCCTGCAGGCGGGGGTGACTGAGAAAACGGTCCACATCCTCCATCCGGGGAAGCCCACGCCCGTGCATCATGGCTGAAATGTCGCGGACAAGGGGCTGGCACAATGCCCCATTTTCCTGCAGGCGGGGGTGACTGAGAAAACGGTCCACATCCTCCATCCGGGGAAGCCTACGCCCGTGCTGGCGGGCATGGGGCTGGTTCAATGCCCCATTTTCCTGCTGGGATTGGTTCCGAAGTGCTATCTGACGGTTGGGCCTACTTCCATAAGGGGTAAATCTCTGGGGGGCAGGGGTTGGTTGAGGGTCCCTTTCTTTAAGGACTGTTCTACATAGAGGACAGTTATTTTTATTTATTAGCCAATTATCTAGACAGGTTTTGTGAAAGCCATGGTTACATTCTGTAATCTTTACTTCTTTTCCTCCAAAAGAAGCAAGACAAATACTGCAATCATCATATTCCTCAGAATTAAGAGAAGGTTGTAGATTGTTATTGTGTCCAGTGGGAGTTGTTACATGCATGGTCATAGCCTTTAGTTTTAGTTTTAGTTTTAGTTTTAGTGTTATTCTGATCTGTATAGTTCCCTGTGTTATTTATTTATTGGTTGGTTGTTACAATCAACCCTGATAACTTTCGCGATATAATGAAAATCGTGCTAGCTAGCCAGTCTACTCGTACTACATTTCTGCGAAATTCCGTACGAGGCTTGGCAAAGGGGCTCCGCCCCCTTTGAACCCCCAAAAGCTAAAAGCCAGCAGCCCGGGGGCTGCTAATATCGACAGCCTGGCTTTGCCAGTCTTTACGACATCAAGGCTGCCGCCTGCAGGTGTAAGCGCCTGTCACCGGACATGAAGTCCGGCGGTCGTGACATGATACGGAGATCATATACCCGACAAAAAAGAAGCCACATCCGCACGAACAGAAGTACTCACTGTTCGCGCGTCTTCAGAAGAAAAAAACGCTGGCTTGCAGCTGCTGAAAAGCGAAAGCTGAACACGTCGAATTATTTGCGATTTTTGGCAAATACTGATCGTGATGATAAAGCTGACAGTGTTGCTATTGCTGAGCTATCTAACCGACCCTCACCCCGTAAAAAGCCGATTCGTCGCGATGCTGAACGCATTGATCCGCGCTTAATAAGCGCTATCAATGTTGTTGGCGGCAACATTAATCAAATCGCTAAAGCCATTAATAGCGGGCACTCCATATCTTCTCTCGAAGTGCTTCACACGCTGACACAAATGAGTCGCGCCCTCGATCGCATTGCAGATGCAGCAGAACTGCTGACTGACAACGCTCGACAGAATGAAAAGAAGGAAGCGCCGGAATGATGAATAAATTTTTTCGGCACAGAACCGGGAGCGGCGCTCGGGCTATCAATTACCTTCTTCAGACTAATGATCACAAGGGTGAGGCCAGAGCTGGCATCAGAGTTATGCGCGGGGATCCGGAGCGTGTCGCAAAACTGGTTGATAGCCTTGAGTTTGTCCATCGATACACGTCAGGTGTTATCGCTTTTCACCCCGATGATGAGCCAACAGAAGAGCAAGTTGCTGAAGTCCTGACAGAGTTCGAGCGCCTTGCTTTCGCTGGCTTTGAGCGTGATCAGTACGCCTTTACAGTGATCGAGCATGTTGATGGTGACGGTTCGAAGCATTACCACACGTTCTGTGCCCGGGTTGAGCTCAGAACAGGAAAGTCGCTTAACGTAGCGCCACCTGGCTGGCAGAAAACTTACGACCACTTAGTTGATCACTTCAATGCAAAAAACGGCTGGCAGCACCCAGGCGATCCGAAAAACGCCAGAGGTGTTCAGTCCAATGGCACTGACTTAAGGCTCTACCCCTTGTATTTATTGAGCCTCCGGGCTTGTGATCTTGAGTGCTGTAACCTCTGATTTCCAGTGAATCAACTGATGCCATCAGTAATGTTTGATGAAAGGAAACAAGGGTCTCCTGTGCTGTTTTAAAGCTGATTTCTCTCGGCTTTTTCCCGATATATTGCGCAGTTCTTCCCATTAACGCCTTTATCAGGTTGAAAACAAGAAGATTTATGCAAATTTCTTTACGCCCCATTTCAGGACTTTTGCAACGAAGCATATCCATTTTCATCGTCGTTTTTATTGCATCAAAATCAAGTTCTACATTCCAGCGCTTGAGGTACAGAGCAATAATTTCAGTTCTTGGATAAGTTTCAGCATCAAGCATTGTCGTAACCTCATCAAAACAAGGATTCTTAGTATGGGAAATCCGCACCCTTTTTTTGGGATTTCAGCTGAGGATAAACCTTTTGGTTTTCAGCTGTATCTGGCATCAGAAGGGTTGATCCATCAGTGAGCAGAACACGCCGCTGGTGCCATAGCCAAGAGTCTGGGCTGGCTTTATCAAGTTTAATGCCTGATTGACACATCAATGCCTTAATGGATGACTCGGTTAATCGCTTGCGAGCCTTACAATAGGCACTGGTATGAGTATTGGATGGTTTTCTATCCATGGCAGCCTGATCCCTGGCTTCATCAATCAAGGCGTGCCGACATGACTTGGTATCACTGGTGACTTGTCGCATGAAGAGCGTTAACGTCTTGACTGGAGGGAAGTCACGGCTTCTGGAGTTTGGGTAATGGGCCTGGAACGCACTGAGATCATCTGAGGAAAGGACAGCATTCCGCCGTTGAGTCAGCCATTAATGCCCTTGAGTCGCATGGCCTGGATAAATGTCCTGATCATGGGATTAAAGGCTTGAAACGTTATGTGGCTCTGGGCATTCTTGCCCGAAATATTCAGAAGCTGGGTGCTGAACTCCAGAAGTTAGAAAGGAAGAAAGCCAAAAAACGTAAGTTGCGTCTCTTTGGCTGACGGCATCAAAGGCTGATTCGGATAATTCTGAGGTTTCAGCAGGCTTAAAAGCAGGAATCGGCAACGGCTGAGGCTTATCTTTGGGTTGAAGCTACCAGTTTTACGGACTTTTTCCAAAACAGAAAAAGAAGGTTTTTCCGTTCAGGCACTATATAAGTAATGTCTACTTTTTATAAATGATAATTATTCTCAAAATTATTTAGTTTTGAGAACTGATTCTCTTTTCCTTTGTCTATGAATTGACTGTACATGACCAGTTTTTTGTCTGGTGTTGTGTATGTTTCTTGGCAAATGATTGACTTAATTCAAAGGAAATCGTGAATGGAAAATGTTGCTTTTAGTGCAGAAAGTGCTGTGACTAGCCTATTTAATGCGACTAATCAGAGGGGCTGCGAAGTAAAAGCAGAAAACGAAGTCGGTATGTTTTCTTGCTTTTCTGTTAGAAATTGGCCCAAAGGTTTTAAGGACGCGGTTAGATGGGGAGGGGAAACACTGGCTCAAACGATATCAGGAAAGCCAATAGAAAAAAGAACAATTGGGCACGCTGTCGATCATGATCAGGGAGGGGGGCAGGAAGTTAACAGAACAGAAAAAACTGAAAATTACCCAGTCAAGATTTCATCACAAAAACCTGTTGAATCAAAAGGGGGAGGGGCTTCAGATTCTAATAGTGGGATGATGAAGGTGTTGGCTTTTATGGCCCAACTGGGTTTGGTATCAGGTAAAGAGTCTACAACTGTAGCATCAGAAATGACGACGGCTAAGCCTTTGAGTCAGGATATTTCACTTGATCGTGCTGTTCTTGCTCAATCGGTTAAAGAGTGTACTGAGCTCATCGCATTTCTAAACGTGGCAATTAAGAATGCGCTCACAGAAGAGCAGAAAACGGCTGCAAATAAAGCACTTATTATTTGCACTTCAATGGCCGCCTTTTTAGGTTCATGGATTGGTGTTGGTGCTGGGTTTGGTCAACTACTTGCGAAGCAGGTTGTATCTGGCGAAAAGACGGATCTGCTCATCAAATCAATAGAAGGAGCAACCAAGCTCTGGGCGGCCTATAAACTGCATCAGCTGAATCAAATGACTAAGAAGCTGGAGGGACAGCAGGAGGAGATTGAGGTTCGGGACTTCGATACTCATGAGGTTGATATGGAGGCAGGCGGAATGGACTCTAATGTCAGAAGACGGCGTAACATCAGTCAAGTTGAAGCAGCAGTTCCTGAGCCGAGCACAACGACGGCACTGGAAAGAAAGTATAAGGCAAAGCTTGATTCCAGTATCTACGGAAAAATACAGGAAGTTGTAAAATATGTAGTTACTCAAGCTGCACGTGAAGGAGGGGAGCTTGGTGTGTTGAGTGGTGTGACTATGGCGCCATATCTTATTGCCGGGGTTAACCCTAGAACTGCGATTGCCTCTATCGCTCTGAGTGGTATGGCCGGTACAGCAATACCAATTGCTGCATATTTTGGTGCTAAAGGTGCGCTTGCTTTAGGTAGACAGATAGAAAAATGTTTTAACGACACAGGCTGGCTGACAAGTAAGATTGAAACTTGTTTAAATGCCGCAGGAAGTTGGACTAAAGAAATGCTTGAATATGCGTTGTTATCCTATGCAGTGCATGAGTTTGAAGAGCTCTGGGGATTTGATGTTAAATTGTGGAATCTGACGGAATACTCTCCATGGCTATCAGAGAAAAACATGCCTTTTGCGGCCGTTGCTGCATTGCTGCCCTACGATGCAGACCCAACATTTTGGCAGGCAATGATTATTATTTATGCGTGGACTAAGAATGCGGTTTTTCCTTGTACTAAGCAGGCTGCAAAGCTGATAAATCAGCTTTATCAAAAGTGTAAGGGGGATTCTCTGGCTGTTACAGGGACCGCCTCTTCTATTCATGGACCGAGTGTTAGTGGAGCTCCTGCATTTCCATCTGTATCTGCCATGAGGCAGGTGGGAGAGGTTGGCACCTCTCATCAGCAGTTTTACGGTAATGTTGGTTTTGTGCCGGAAACACCCGCACATTCATCTGAATCTGTGACGCAGCTCTAAACCATTGCATAAGATTAAGAATATTTTCCTTTCTATGTGCAGGTGTGGATTTATCTACGACTTTTAAAGTTGTTTGTTTTGAATATTAATTAAGTGTTTGTTGAGCGCAGAAACAAACGTTAAAAATGAATGGGTATTTGTTATACCCATTCATTTTTAATTAATTGACTTGTATTTTTTAACATCGGTTAATTAGTTATTGTCTTGTCAGACAAGGTGTCCATCGTATTATTGCTCAGGATACCTTCATTTTTTAGAGCTTCAAACCACCATCTAACTCCAGCACACGCCCATTGTAATAATCATTTTCAAAAATAAAACCAACGGTCTGGGCAATCTCTTCCGGTGTTCCCATTCGTCCAACCGGAATACCAGCGGTTAATCTGGCTTTGGCTTCTGGCTTCATACTGCCGGTCATTTCCGTTTCAATAACCCCCGGGGCAATGGCTGCACAACGGATGCCGTATTTCGCCAGTTCTTTAGACCAGGTAACGGTCATGGCAGAAACGCCAGCTTTTGCGGCAGAGTAGTTGCTCTGGCCGAAATTTCCTTCCCGGGCAATGCTGGCAATATTGACGATAATGCCCTGAGAGCCACTTTCAATCATGCTGGCTGCTACTTCTCGACCGCAGAGGAAGACGCCGGTCAGGTTAACGTTAATGACTGCCTGCCATTTGTCGAAGGAGAGCTTATCGGTCACCTTGCCATCTTTGGCTTTGATCAGCAGACCATCCCGGAGAATACCTGCATTGTTTACCAGTCCATTGAGTGGACCAAGCTCTACAGATGCTTTTTGAACGGCAGCTTCTACCTGCGCTTCTTCAGCAACATTGGCTGGAAGCGCTACAGCATTGACACCTTTTGAACGACAGAGTTCTGCTGCTTCATGAAGTTCGGGGGTGTCCAGGTCGATAAGACCTATGTTGGCGCCGCGTCCCGCAAGCCAGTTAGCCATTGCCAGGCCCAATCCTCTGGCTGCACCCGTGATCAGAATATTTTTATTTTTTATGTTCATAACGGCTCTTGTAAAAAGTGATCTTATACTTCTGTGGTGGACGATACAGTGATCATCCTGAAACTAAATGGAATAAAAAACAACATCCATAAAGGTTATTGATAATAAATCTCATTCCCATATAATGCGGCCAACGCATCAATTGTGGTTTAATCTTCAACAGCTGCGCTTGTCATTACCGATAAACGATAACGAATAAATCCTCAGAGGAGTCTAGCTATTATGGATACCAGGGAAGAAGCTGCATTTGAGGCCAGAAAACTGCTGCTTGGGGAATACCACGGTATTTTGTCTACGCATTCCAAAGATGTTCCGGGCTACCCCTTTGGTTCCGTTATGCCTTACTGCCTGGATGCCAATGGCTGCCCGATCATTCAAATCAGTACCATTGCCCAGCACACCAAAAATATTGAAGAAAACCCAAGAGTTTCTCTTATTGTCAGTGATACAGACACCGACGATGTACATACTGCCGGGCGCCTGACCTGGATGGGTGATGCTGAAAAAATTGAAAACCCTGAAGACGTTGCTGAGCACTACTTCAACTATTTCCCCCAGGCCAGAAACTACAGCAACACTCATAACTTTGATTTCTACCGCATCAAGCTGGTGAAGGCCCGTTTTATCGGCGGTTTTGGTAAGATTTTCTGGGTAAAAAATGAGCTGCTTTGCAAAGAGAACCCATTCTTTGGCGAAGCAGGCAAAGGTATGATTGATCATATGAATGAAGATCACGTGGACGCCATGGTGAAGTATTGTCTGGCTGCTAAAGTGGTTATTCCTGAAGGGGTTAGCCCAAAAATGGCCGGCGTCGACTCAGAAGGTATGCACATCCTGCTGGGCAGAAAAGTCATACGTATTCCGTTTCCGGGGAATGCTGGCAGTGCCATGGAAGTTCGCCAGCAACTGGTTGCTATGGCCAAAGCGGCCTGATTCAAGTTCTGGTAACCCTTGAAAAAAAACGACACCGCCTCTATATAGGAGGCTCCAATGATTAACGGGGCCTCTTATGCGCTTCCTCTTTCTTCTGTTTATTCTTTTACCCATTCTGGAAATGGTGGTGCTGATCAAAGTGGGCAGTATCATCGGAGCCTGGAATGCGGTTGCCCTGGTTATTCTGTCGGTATTTATTGGCATTGAAGTCATTCGTCGTCAGGGCTTCAAAACAACATTAAGAGCCCGCCAGAAAATGGCAGCCGGCGAGCTGCCAGCTATGGAGATGCTGGAGAACCTGGCCATTGCCCTGGGTGGTTTACTGATGCTGATACCTGGGTTTATTACTGATTTTCTGGGTATTTTCCTGTTAATTCCCCCGGTTCGCAGGTTACTCGTTCGTCGATGGCTGAAAGCGACTGGCATGAAGGTTCAGCAAACCAATATTTACGAAGCGGAGTACCGCCGGGAGCCGTCGTGGCACCAGGATCAAACCCATCTTAACCATACTATTGATGGGGATTATACCCGGGAAAAGGCTAATCAAGATCCTGAAAACAGGAAGGACTAGTACTTAAAATTCTAAGTATCTGAACATTTTAAGAATTTACCAGTCTATCTGGAGTGCGGGTGCAGAATTAATGTGGAAAAGTCAGTTTTTTTTCCATCTGCCTCTTGAAAACAGCGCTGGCCACCCATACTAAGTGGAACACCTGATAAGACTTCGGCAAGGGCTTGAACCTACTGGAAAGTCCTGTGCCAAAGTAGATTTCACCCTTGGTGAATACCAGGGGGGTTCGGGTAAACCGGGCCATAGTGAGTAGTGAAGCGATAGTTCCTCATTTCACTGCCATTAAGTTGATAGCGAGCAGCCTCTAAAAGGTTG
Organism: Endozoicomonas sp.; assembly: GCA_965261315.1. Classification (GTDB taxonomy): domain Bacteria; phylum Pseudomonadota; class Gammaproteobacteria; order Pseudomonadales; family Endozoicomonadaceae; genus Endozoicomonas. The sequence goes on from CBDHDM010000052.1 coordinate 106,212, forward strand.
CACGGCATAAGCAAACTGTTGGAGAAAGAATCGATGAAAATCCGTCCGTTGCGTGATCGCGTGGTCGTTCGTCGTGTCGAAGAAGAAACTACCTCTGCTGGTGGCATCGTACTGCCAGGTTCTGCAACTGAAAAGCCTAACCAGGGTGTTGTGGTTGCAGTCGGCGATGGCGTGTTCCTGGACAATGGTGAAAAGCGTCCTGTTGGCGTTAGCGTTGGTGACAAGGTTATCTTCGGCAAGTATGCAGACTCAAACACCGTGAAGATTGACGGTGAAGAGCTGATCATTCTGTCTGAAAGTGACATTTCCGCCGTTCTGGAAGGCTGATTGTTAACCAGTCACACTGCATTTTTTTCTGATTTCACAAATAGTGAAAAGGGTCACCAACCATGGCAGCTAAACAAGTTAAATTCGGCGACGAAGCTCGCAAAGAAATGCTCAAGGGCGTCAACATTCTGGCTGACGCTGTAAAAGCAACATTGGGTCCAAAGGGCCGTAATGTCCTGCTGGAAAAATCCTTTGGCGCGCCTACTATCACTAAAGATGGTGTTTCTGTCGCCAAGGAAATCGAACTGAAAGACAAGTTCCAGAACATGGGCGCCCAGTTGGTTAAGGAAGTGGCTTCCCAGGCTAACGACCAGGCAGGTGACGGTACAACCACTGCTACTGTATTGGCTCAGTCCATTCTGAACGAAGGCCTGAAGTACGTTGCCGCTGGCATGAACCCAATGGACCTGAAGCGCGGTATCGACAAGGCGGTTATCGCCGTTGTTGAACAGCTGAAGGCGCTGTCTACGCCTTGTGCCGACAGCAAGTCCATCGCTCAGGTGGGCACTATTTCAGCCAACTCCGATGAAGTGGTTGGCCAGATCATTGCTGAAGCCATGGAAAAAGTGGGCAAAGAAGGCGTTATCACTGTTGAAGAGGGCAGCGGTCTGGAGTTTGAACTGGAAGTCGTTGAAGGCATGCAGTTTGACCGTGGCTACCTGTCTCCATACTTCATCAACAATCAGGAAAGAATGTCTGCCGATCTGGAAGCACCTTTCATCCTGCTGGTTGACAAGAAAATCTCCAACATCCGCGAGCTGCTGCCTGTACTGGAAGCCGTTGCCAAAGCTGGCAAGCCACTGCTGATCATCGCTGAAGATGTTGAAGGCGAAGCCCTGGCGACTCTGGTTGTGAACAACATGCGCGGTATCGTTAAGGTAACTGCGGTTAAAGCACCAGGCTTTGGTGACCGTCGCAAGGCCATGCTGCAGGACATCGCTATCCTGACTGGCGCTACCGTTATTTCCGAAGAAATTGGCCTGTCTCTGGAAACCGCGACTCTGGACGACCTGGGTTCTGCCAAGCGCGTTCAGATCACCAAAGAAGACAGCACCATCGTTGACGGTGCTGGCGTTCATGCTGACATCGTTGCCCGTGTTGAGCAGATCCGTGCTGAAATCGAAAACTCTTCTTCCGACTACGATAAAGAGAAGCTGCAGGAGCGCGTAGCCAAGCTGGCTGGTGGTGTTGCAGTGGTTAAAGTAGGCGCTGCTTCCGAAGTTGAGATGAAAGAGAAGAAAGCCCGCGTTGAAGATGCCCTGCACGCTACCCGTGCTGCGGTTGAAGAAGGTGTGGTTGCCGGTGGTGGTGTTGCACTGGTGCGTGCTCTGTCTGCCATCAACGTTGAAACCATCAACGCTGAGCAGCAGGCAGGTGTTGAGCTGATCTTGCGTGCGCTGGAAGGCCCAATCCGCCAGATCGCCAGCAACTCCGGTGATGAAGCTTCTGTGGTGGTTGACAAGGTTAAAGCCGGTTCCGGCAACTTCGGTTATAACGCGGCAACCGGTGAATACGGCGACATGATCGAAATGGGTATCCTGGATCCAGCCAAGGTAACCCGCTCTGCTCTGCAGGCGGCTGCCTCAGTTGCAGGCTTGATGATTACAACTGCAGCCATGGTTGCCGATGAGCCACAGGATGATGCTCCAGCTATGCCTGATATGGGCGGTATGGGCGGCATGGGTGGTATGGGCGGCATGATGTAGTGCGACGAGAGTCGCGTAGGTAACTGGCCTAGCGGGGCTACTCTCCCGAGGGTGTGATAAGCACCCTCACTCGATGACCCCACAATAATTAGTATTTGATAAATCCGGTATCCGGAGCTCAATATCTGGATACCGGTCTTCTCTTAGGAGAAGCTGTTATTTAGGTATTTGGGGCTGTCTTCAATATCCCACGCCTTTGAGCGGTTTTAATGTTCATGCTGAAGGAATCGCGTAGTTTGATTCTGAGGGAGCAGGGGTAGCCGTGTCTTATCATGCTTAAGCTGGTTACTTACCGGCGAAAGTCATTTCTGTGATTGTCTCACCGTTCTGTAGTTATCCACATGGATTAACAACGGTAGCGAGACCTGTTGTTTGGCCAACAGTAGCCGTAGCCTAAAAGGTAGTGCATCGCTGGTAACAGCTTTGTGCGAAGCTCCCTGACAATGTAGCCCCACTTTACGTGGTGCATATCTACCGAGAGGTGATATGTAGAACCTGCGGGCATCACGCGGGGGAGGCGCTAGGCTGGGTGGTATGGTTAACGTATGTGAACTGCTGATAAACGTCGTCAGCCGCGACGAGCCTAAGATGCTGTCAGGCTTCAACCAAAAGGTGCGTGGTCGGTTATTCCTCTTACATCTGGGAATACGCCAACATACGACCACCGGCGGATGGGCAGAACCTAACCCATCAGTGTCATAGAAATGAAACTCGGTAAGCCTGTATTTCTGCCCAATCGTAAGGGCAGGCTGACCGCAAGGAAAGCTGTTGGAGGTGCGGGTAAAGGAGTGCAGAAAAAGCGAAAGCCATCCTGTAATGGGATGGATAGGGATTTAAATGTTATCCCACCCGAAAGGGAGCAGACTTCTGCATGGTCTCTCATTGTGAGATGACTGTACAACCTTTGACTAACCAATGATCCCGTTGGGGTGACAGCCCCTTCGGGGAGCTGTCCCTCAGATTTCAGAATCATTTATGGAGGGCAGCAAGTGAATGTACTCACTTATGATACATCTGCGTCTTCCGCCTTTCTGGATTAAAGAATAGCGCCATTGCCATTAATTAATTCAAGTTAACCCTGAAATCTTCGGTAGGGTTAAAACGAAAAGCTGCCTAATTTGGGGTGGCTTAGGCCTGTTCGACCGCTGAATTTAGGATTAATGATTTATTCATTACAGTAACAAGCTGATCAGCCACGGCACCAGAAGCGGCATATAGATTGCGCACAGGCACATCCCCAGGCTTGAGTAGACACCCATGGTCAAATCCAGCTCAAAAGCTCGAGCAGTGCCACCTGCATGGGCATTGACCCCCATGGCAAATCCGATAGCTCTTGGATCCGTCACACCAAACTTGCGACACAATGCAGGCCCCACCAGGGAGCCATAAACTCCGGAGATAATAACAACAGCAGCAACCAGAGGAATAATAGCGCCGTATTGCTCACCCATAACCAGAGCGACAGCCGTTGTTACCGCCTTCGTTGAAATCGACAGTACGACCTCTCTTGAGCCTCCCGTGGCAATAGCCATTCCCATACCAATGGCTGCTGCCAGAAAACCACCGATCAGCAGAGAGCACATTAGGGGACCGGCCAGCTGTCGAAGAGTATGAAGCTGTCTCGAAAGCGGGACCGCAAGAGAAACCGTAAACGGGGCCAGAAGCATTTTCAGCAGTTCACTGTGCTTCGTATACATTTCTGGCTCAAGTGGCAAAAAGCGAATAACCAGAAATACCAGAAGACTGGTGGTAAACAACGGGTGAAACCAACCTTTGCGCCCCATACGGATAAAAAACTTCTCCGCCAAGAGATATGCGCCCAGGTTAATCAATAAAATCGCAACAGGGTTATTGATTTGTCGCTGCAACAAATCGTAAAAGAAACCAATAACCTCATCCATGATGATTCTCTCCGCTTTCTTTTGCAAAGCGTCTAAGAAGCCATTGGAGTAATATCGCCGTTAATACAAGGGAAACCGGGGTCGCCACCAGCACAGCCAGAGTAATAGGTAACCACTGTTGTAAGAGCAGATCGCTCAGGAAAAAAAATACCTACACAGCCCGGGATAAAAAGCACGGCAAGATACCGGATACAAAACTGACTGACCTTATCCAGAGACTCACTGACGCCTCCGGATATTTGCAGGTAGATCACCAGAAGTATCAGCCCCATCACCGAACCCGGTACCGGAAGGCTCAATGCGTCGCTTAATACGTCACCCACTACGGTGAAAAACAGCAAAGTGACAATGCCCGACAACGTTCCTGATGACATCGCATTACCTCTCCTGAAGCAGCCATACGCTGCTTTCTAAAACCTGTTCATAGGGTTTACAGTCTAAAAATGCCGTACAAAGACTGATCAATCATATCTAAAAAAGAATATTGCCGTGTTTTACCGGTAGAGAGACATAATGACAATCCGGTAAACTGCCAACTGCACACTTAATTAGCCGTCATTGAAAACACACTTAAACGAATACTGAAGCTCATAAACCTGAAATAGTCACATTTCCACCACTTTATATGCAAGGAAGCAAGATTGTCCGATAAACACCCTGAAGCGCACCCACATCTACAGAAAATACCAACCATGACCACCATCAGGGGAAATTAAAACGGCTTCCATGTTTAAGAAACCATCAATCCAGAACCTGAGGCTACGTCTGGCCCAGTCCGAAGCACTGCCACAACTGACCCTGATGGCACTCATCACAGGGCTTCTTGCAGGTGGACTGCTCATCGCCTTTGAAGAGCTGCTGTTTTTCTTTGGCATTGTTTCACAGCGTTCTTTGATACCTGAACATATCTTTGTAACGCTGGTATCTGTAGAAAGTGGTTATGAAGCGCTTCCACCTCTGGTCCGTTTTCTGTCGCCTATTGGTGGCGCCATCGCGCTTATCCTGTTAATCAAAAGCTGCCCACCAAAGAGAAGAAGCTTTGGTATCGCCCACGTTATCGAGCGGTTAACCCTGAACCGGGGCTGGTTACCCATTACAAGCACCGTCACCCAGTTTTTTGCTGTTCTGATCGCACTGGTAAGCGGGTTCTCGGTGGGCAGAGAAGGTCCTGCAGTGCACATGGGAGCTGGAGCTGGCAGCTTCCTGGGGCAGGTGTTGAAACTTCCCACCAATACTTTGGGTGTACTGGCAGGCTGTGGCACAGCTGCAGCGATTGCAGCACTGTTCAACACTCCCATGGCCGGAGTGATCTTTGCCATGGAAGTCGTCATGAAGGAGTATTCACTGGAGAGTTTTATTCCGGTAATGGCATCCGCTGTTGTGGCTTCAGTATTGACCCAGACGGTATACGGTCCCAATCCAGCTTTTCAGATCCCAATTATTCCATCTGCTACACCAGAAGAACTGGCGATTACGGCCATTACAGCGGTCATCATTGGTCTTCTTGCCGCAGCATTTATTCAAATCAACCTCTTTGCCATCCGAAAGCGTCAGCAAAAGGTCGTCTTTCCACTGTTAATTGCTGGCCTCTTAATGGGTATAACCGCCGTATTGGTTCCAGCAACCATGGGCATTGGCTATGACACTATCGAAATTCTGCTTACCGGCGAGGGATTAAACCTGCAGTTTCTGTTTATCCTGCTGTCTGCCAAGCTAATTATTACAGCCTTGGTGATTGGCCTGGGCGTTCCCGGAGGAATGATTGGACCGTCATTGATGCTGGGTGCTGCAGCAGGTGCCTGCAGCGCTTTGCTGGCCGAACAGTTCCTCAATATATCAGCGACCAATATTACCTTTCATGTCATGACTGGAATGATCGCCATGATGGCAGCTATCTTCCAGGCACCTTTAACGGCACTGATAACTGTACTGGAACTTACTCACAGCTCACAGGTTATTCTGCCATCCATGCTTGCTATCGTAATTGCCTGTCTGACTGCCAGTCAGGTTTGCGGTCAACAGGGCATTTTTGCCATGCAGTTTCTGGCTCGTGGACAGAGTATTCAGCTTTCGCCGGTGGCCAAGTTATTGAACAGAACGGGGGTGGCAAGCTTGATGGATACCCATCTGATCAGGTTATCTCAAGACCTGACACTGAACGACCTTAATCATATAACTGATACAGATAGCAGGTGGGCAATTCTGGAAGATAAACAGCATATGGAAATCATCAGAACTAAAGACTTACTAGATTGTCTAATGGAGTCAGATGGTGGAAAAATTGTGATAAAAAGCAGTCATATAATATGTGCACACTCTATCAACATGCAATCAACACTGTTTGAGGCTCTTGAGGTCATGCGGCATCAGGCTACTGACTTATTATTGGTCGTTGACGCAAACAACAATTCAAGTTTCAACCAGTTCAAAGTCGTTGGAGTTATTACGCGTCAATCGATAGAGGAGTACCTTAACTATCGATAGTAACTGTAGATCAATCACAAATAGAAAAACTGAAGCGTTTTCGTTAGACAATTATAATATTTATGAATTTTAGAAATCTTCCTCTGAAGAGGATATCCCCAAAACTATAGCCCCTTTTTATATGGGGTGATAAATGAGAGGATACATGAAAGGATGTAATCGATGGACACCAGCCAATTGGTGGCTGCTAGCCAACCTCAACCTCACACACCTGCAACGTCATCAAAGTAAGATGATAACTTAGATAAAAACAAGAGACCTGCCCCATCTGCTAAGCTAAATTTTTTTGGACGTGCACTGGAAGGAATTCGTTCATCTTTTAGACAAACTGCACAAAACAAGAGAAGCATTGATGACACCAACCCAGAGGCCTATTCAACTTCTATCATGGATAGAAAAAGAAGCCGAACTGACCCAACCTTAAACCTTCATCTTGAAATTCCCGCCGTCTTAGATCATGGTGCAACAATAAGAAATAAGGTTCACGAGCTAGCTTGGGGGGAAATAACACTTGATACATTTATGGATTGGTATAAACCAGAGCAGGCACGCGTTGTTTCAACAGCGGCTATTTACAATCAATTTAAAAGCATTAAAAAACGATTAGATCAATTAGTGGCCTTAGCAGATAAATTAAGCCTGTTTACAGACAAACTAGTCAACTTAAAAGAAAAAGAAAGCTATAACCACGATGCAATAGAAGCTATAGAAGAAGAACAAAAAGACATTGAGAAAAAAATGAGAGATAAGATAGATGATATCTCTCATTCATTTAAAGAAATAAAAAAATTATCCTGTTGTTTACCAAAGGAGTCAGCTAAAGAAATAGATACTTTCTGAAGAAGGGTGCAGAAAATTCTTTTTCTCGTGTTGTCCGTGGGAGCCTGAAGACATTGACCTTATAAGGCAATTGCAAAATATTCGCCCCCAAAAACATGTTATATTCCATTTAACAACGCTAATATGTGATAACTTTACAGAAAGAACGTTAATTGAAAAGACCTCCCATTCTTGGCTAGCCACAAGAGAGAATAAATATAGAGAAGAGGCTAGACAGGCCAGAGGACAATGTGTGCTCGAAAAAAAAAATATATGGCATAGCACAACTTCAAAATATCATTGCTAGACCTGCTGGAGTCAGGTATGACATTTCATTTCTGATTGAAAAGATCCCTGAACTTATAGATAGAGCCGACACTCAACGAGCCCGAAAAAAATTAGTAAACCTCAGGAAAAATGCTGAAGTTTTTTTAACAGATCAATCTCGAAACAGGGATCTATTAGAGGCTAATAATTTTATATTACAATGCTATTATAGCTTGCGCTCTATTCTTACCGGTTTTTCCAACCCTCCAGAGTGGTCTAAACATTGGCCGTACAAGTATGCAGACTTTCTCAAGGCAAGTGGCGAAAAAAAACCTATTCCAAACACCTCTTCAGAGGCAGAAAATAATTCTTTACCACAACATAAAATATCTCCTTTGAAGCAATCAAATAGCTCATTACATCTGATAGAACCATAGCCAGAGCCAATATTTTCACTACAAAACCTGAAGTACGGTGAAAGCAAAATACAGATATCCACTGTATACAGCTTGATTTCTTTTCCCAACCTGTAAAAATTGCGTACAAACTCAATAACAATCTGGATTAAAAATGCTCTGGATAAAGTCTTTCCATATTATTGCCATGACCTGCTGGTTTGCCGCCCTCTTTTACCTTCCAAGACTCTTTGTTTACCACGTCATGAGTAAAGATCAGGTCGGCAGGGATCGCTTTGTCATCATGGAACGAAAATTGATGCGAGGCATCGCCACACCCTCCATGATTGTCACTCTGGCCCTTGGCCTGTGGTTATTACACTACATTCCCGGCTATATGAGCGCTGCATGGATGCATGCCAAACTGACCCTGGTTGCTCTGACCATGGGCTACCACCATATGTGTGCCCGCTATATGAAACAATTGGCTGCAGGCACCAGTACCCATAGCCATAAGTTTTTCAGAGTTTTCAATGAAATCCCCGTTATTTTCCTCGTAGGTATTGTCACTCTGGTCGTGGTGAAACCTTTCTCTTAATTGGAACCACAGAGGCCACGAAGTCCACAAAGAAGCGAGTTTCCTTTGTGAGTATTGAGACCTCTGTGGTTAACGACAAAAAAGCCTCAGTCTCACTCATGCCAGCCGATAACCTGTCTCAGAACATATTTCGGGATAGGCCACCATGGATGACGTATGCTACAAATTGATTTTCGAGGGAGAAACGCTGCCGGGCTTTAAGGGAAAAAATGTTCGTAAAAACCTGAAAGAGCTCCTGAATGCCGATAAGGAGAAGCTGAAGCAGCTTTTCTCAGGAAAGCCTGTAATTATTCGGAAGAACCTGACTGTCAATGAAATCCGTCCTTATGAAAGAGCCATGATGAAGGCCGGCGCCCACTGTCGAATTCTCGCCATTAACAGTGATGAAGAACTTGTCCCCACACCACTGGAAGCCGTTCTGGAGCAAGATCCGCCTCAAACAGCCCTATCATCCAAATCACCTCGGAAGTTTCAGCTGATCTCCAGAATGGGACGAGTAAAATTTACGGCCTCACTCTGGATAATTACGCTGCTGGGAGTCAGTGCCTGGTGGTTGCCAGAGCAGTTAACCCCTCACCTGATCCCCTATTATCCACTTTTCGAGTCACTATTCCTGACTCTTGGCCTGGTTGCTCTTGCCAGCCTCATTCTGCTGATCGTGACCGCCAGAAGACTTCATGATATTGACAGCAGTGGGTGGAGAACTTTCTTGCTAGTCATCCCCGGAATTAACCTTCTGTTTCTTATGTGGCTAATCTTTTCCTCCGGTACCCGGAATACCAACAGTTTTGGGTCAGTTCCCTGCCAAGCTGGAACTATTGCTCAGCTTTTTGGTTTATGGATTCCATTACTGGCCATTATTGCCTCAGGAACTTATGGCTGGCTTCACCATGATGAGCTGCAGCAGTTGGCCGCAAACCTTCCGGAAATGATCGACCAGCTGGAGATCCCACTATTGGAACAAGATAACTGACATTGGTGAACAATTAACCACAGCCTCGCTACGATATACGCATCAATACGCAGTCCACTGACACAGGTCAATGGTTATAATGTTTTTCATACCGCTTCTCTACTTTACAAGCCGTGACCACCTTGTGTAATCGGTTCAGGCCGCTGCATTTGGCAATATTCGTGACAATCCGCTTTCATTAAAAGCATTACACGAGAATTTTCACAAACAGCACGGTCATTTTCACTGGTACCCTTTTTACCCGTAAGGCACTGGAAATAGTTTCTATGAGCAAAGACAGCGTTCTGGTTATTAACTGTGGCAGTTCTTCCCTGAAGTTCGCAGTCATCAACCCGAAAACCGAAGAGGAAAGCATCAGCGGCATCGCCGAGCGCCTCGTGGGCAACGAAGCTTTTATCACCTGGAAACTGAATGGTGAGAAGCAGACTCTGAATCTTGGCGCCACTGGCCATGAGGGTGCTATCGAAGCACTGGTGGGTGTTCTGCGTGACAGTAATCTGATGGAACATATTGAGGCCATCGGTCACCGTGTTGTTCACGGTGGTGAGAAGTTCACAGAATCTACCCTGATCAATGATGAAGTCATCAAAGGTATTGAAGACTGCAGCCATCTGGCACCTCTGCATAATCCGGCTCACCTGCAAGGTATCCGTGCCTGCATGAAGTACTTCCCGGGTCTGCCACAGTCTGTTGTATTTGATACCGCATTCCACCAGACCATGCCTGCTGAAAGCTACCTGTATGCTGTTCCTTACAGCCTGTACAAAGAGCATGGACTGCGTCGTTACGGCATGCACGGCACCAGCTACCGCTATGTCAGCAAAACCGCTGCTGACATGCTGGGTCTGGACTACGACAACAGCGCTATTCTGGTTGCTCACCTGGGTAATGGTGCCAGCGCCTGTGCGGTCAAAAACGGCAAATCTGTTGACACTACCATGGGCCTGACCCCTCTGGAAGGCCTGGTGATGGGTACCCGTTCCGGCGATATCGACCCGAACGTATTCAGCTTCCTGAACAAGCAGCTTGGCTACTCTCTGGACGAAATCACCGACATCCTGAACAAAAAGTCAGGTCTGCTGGGTCTGTCCGAAATGGATAACGACTGCCGCGTGATCGAAGATGCAGCAGCCCGGGGCAATGAACGCGCTCAGCTGACTCTGGACGTATTCTGCAACGTTCTGGCCAAGAAACTGGCAGGCTTTGCTGCTGAAATGGGGCGCATTGATGCGCTGGTCTTCACCGGCGGTATCGGTGAGAACTCCAGCGTTATCCGCAAAAACGTGCTTGAGCGTCTATCCATCTTCGGTTTTGAGGTTGACGAAAAAGCCAACGAAGAAACCTTCCGTGGCAAGAGTGGTGTCATCACCAAGTCAGGCTCAACCGTGGCTATGGTTGTAGCGACCAATGAAGAGCTGATGATTGCCCGTGATACCGAAGCGCTGATTGCTGGCTAAACTGGTTATCTAAACGACTTAAACAACAGGAGGTTCCACCTCCTGTTTTTATATGAGAAGGATTTTTCAGGATATGCGTACATTTTTCCTGGCGCCAACACGTTACGGTGTTGGCCTGACCTCCGTCACACTGGGCCTGGTTCGAGCACTCGACAACCTCGGCCTCAGAGTCAAATTTTTCAAGCCCATTGCCCAGCTGCATGTTGGTGACACAGGGCCTGAGCGTTCAACCAAACTGGTTCAGCGCATCATGGATCACGAACCGCCAACACCGATCACTTCGCACCGTGCTGAAGACCTGCTGGGTGATAATAAGGGTGATGTCCTGATGGAAGAGATCGTTGCTCTGTTTGAGCAAGCTTCTCAGGACTGTGACGTTATGGTGGTGGAAGGTCTGGTACCAACCAGGGAAATGCCTTACGCCAACCGCCTGAACAGCAATATCGCCAAAACCATCAATGCCGATATCATTCTGGTGTCTGAGCCAGGCAATGACTCACTGGAAGACCTGGCAGACAAACTGGAAATCGCAGCTGACAGCTTCGGTGGCATCAAAAACCCCAACGTTGTTGGCTATGCCCTGAATAAGCTGAACCCTGAAGTGGTTGCCCGCCTGAATAAGGATGGCCATTTCCAGAGCCTGCCAGAGTTTGCCCGCAAGCCATTCCAGCCACTGGGCTATATTCCGTTCGACACTAACCTGGCTTCACCAAGAACCATGGATATTGCTGAACACCTGAAGGCTGAGTTGATTAATGCGGGTGAAATGGATACTCGCCGGGTGACTTCGTACACCCTGAGCGCCAGAACCCCCACCAATATGATTCACCACCTGAAGCCAGGCAATCTGGTTATCACGCCAGGTGACCGTGACGATATTATTCTTGCTACCTGCATGGCAGCACTGAATGGCGTTCCGCTGGCAGGTCTTCTGCTGACCAGTGGTATCACTCCATCCAAGCCCGTTATGGATCTGTGCAACAAAGCCATCAGTACGGGTCTTCCCGTTATGCTGACTGAAGAAGATTCTTACACCACGGCAACCATGCTGGATCGTCGTCATAACGAACTGCCGGTGGATGACACTGCCCGTGTTGAAATGGTGATGGATAGCATTGCTGCCAACCTGAACACCGAGTGGCTGAAACAGCAGTGTGCAGCTCTGGCTGAGCGCAGACTCTCACCTCCGGCATTCCGTTACCAGTTAGTTCAGAGAGCCCAGGGCGCCAAAAAACGCATCGTGCTTCCAGAAGGAGATGAGCCCCGTACTATTCAGGCCGCCGTTATCTGTCAGGAGCGGGGTATTGCCCAGTGTATTCTTCTGGGCCAACGCAGTGTTATTGAGCAGGTAGCCAAAGATAATGGCATTACACTCCCTGATGGCCTGGTCATCATGGAGCCTGAAAGTATTCGCTCCCGCTACGTAGCCCCCATGGTTGAGCTTCGCAAGAGCAAAGGCCTGACAGCCCCCATGGCGGAAGCTCAGCTGGAAGATACCGTGGTACTCGGTACCATGATGCTGGCGCTGAACGAAGTCGATGGACTGGTTTCCGGTGCAGTACACACCACAGCTAATACTATTCGCCCGGCTTTCCAGCTGGTGAAGCCAAAGAAAGATGCTGGAGGTCTGGTTTCCTCTATCTTCTTTATGCTGCTGCCTGATCAGGTACTGGTCTATGGTGATTGCGCGGTTAACCCAAACCCAGATGCCGACCAGCTGGCCAACATTGCCATTCAGAGTGCTGATTCAGCCATTGCCTTTGGTATTGAACCACGGATTGCCATGATCAGTTACAGTACGGGTACTTCCGGTATTGGCGCTGACGTTGAGAAAGTACGTGAGGCTACGGAAATCGTTAAGGCCAAGCGCCCAGACCTGATTATTGACGGCCCTCTGCAGTATGACGCAGCTTCTGTTGAATCGGTTGCTCAGAGCAAGGCACCCGGCAGTAACGTTGCGGGTCGTGCTACCGTGTTTATCTTCCCAGATCTGAATACAGGTAACACCACCTATAAGGCCGTACAGCGCAGTGCAGACGTGATCAGCGTTGGCCCAATGCTGCAGGGTCTTAACAAGCCCGTTAACGACCTCTCTCGTGGTGCGTTGGTTGACGATATCGTTTACACCATTGCCCTGACTGCCATTCAGGCTGAAAACGACTAAGTTCGTTTATCAATCCTTACAAAAATCCGGGCTTTCATACCCGGATTTTTTATAGCTGTCAGCAAACTGTCACATTTTTTTCTTATGCTCTCAAAAGAGTCAGTAGAAACTGGCCTGATTCCTGCCGTCTTTTCTATAAGACGACAAATAGGTTATTTTGGAAAATATGAGATGCTTCGTCATTTTTTCAAACTAAGGCAAGGCACGTCTCACTTCTTTAAGACGTTGTAGTCAATAAACCAACAGGGAGGCCGATAACTCTATCCTATGCCCAAAAAGAAAAAGCAATGAACGGCACAGGGAGTGCCAGGAGAAAGTATATGTCAACAAAGAACCATAACGCACATTCAAAGAGCCTTCAGCCAATAAAGAGTCATGCATCAACATCCATCATCACCTGCCCGGATTGCATGCACCACGCCATTGAAACAATGCCCCAGGATGCTTGTGTTTATCTCTACGAATGCAAAAGCTGCCAGAAACTGATTACACCACAACAGGGCGACTGTTGCGTTTTCTGTTCACACGGAAACAACCCCTGCCCAACATCACAGCGGGACAAAAAGGCCTACGCTGAAATGCCCCCATTCTCGGAAGACATAGCTGCCAATCACCTATGACCTCTTCCGACAGCCCGGAAAATAAAAGTCCGGAAAGAAAGCCATACCCGGATGACGATCCCGTCACCCGTTTTTTACAGGCTCAGGGTTTTGAAGTGTCTGCCTACTATATGGGCAAAACCTCTTTACTCCTGGGTGCTCGCTTTGAATATCAAGGTTTTGAGATCGTGTATCGGGTGGAAGACGATACACTGATCATGGCTATCTATCGACGCCTGGCTACCAGTGAAAAGAGTGCAGTGAAAGGGCTAAAAAACAGCTTTGAACCATTTATCTGGTTTTCAGAAAGGCTGATTTATGACATTCCGGAAATTCGATTTATGAGGGGTAATCCAGATGCTTTACCAGCCCCAAATGGCAAGGGCCTTACCACCGGCAAGCTTCATCGTTTTTATTGCCATATGATGGGAGCAGAGCCAGACCCGGAACCGGGCTGGTATCGCTTTGAGCTGATAAACTATAAAACCATGCGTCAACGAAAACAGGAAAAAAACGTCAACAAGCTCTAAAATCTATTGTTAATCAATGACTATTGCTGCCGTTATTAAAAGAAGTAATCTTTAAAAAAGTACCGCCATCGCAATGAAAGTCAGAAAAACCCTGATTTTTCCACTGGAAAACCAAGCTCCTGAGAACTTGACCAGAAATTCGCTGCTTTACCGTGCAGCCAACTGGCTGGAAACCGCCATGCGTACTTTACAGGAACATAAAGAAGCAGAAAAAAGAACAGAGTATTCTTCAGTGGATAACCAGCGTATCACTCCACCAAGGCACTTCGCCTTTCGGCGATACCTTATGAAGTCCAGATGCTTTCTGCCTGTCAGAGGACGCTTACCCGTCTGCACCAACCTTAGACGCATGGGTCCTCACCACTGGTAACCAATCCCCATCTTGACTCGACTATCTATTTTTTGCGTTTTATCAACCGGGTCACTGTCATAATCCAAAATATGCGTCAGATTCCAGGTAATATGATCGGTCAATCCAATTTTTATTCCCTGGTTAACATTAACCAGTGTCGTTGACTGCTTTAATCGGAAGAACGTTCTGCTATTAGCAAAATACTCCCAGTTATTAATGATTCGTGTTCGGTAGTTAAAGACCCAGGTCAACGCATAATCCCGCTGCGACTCATTCGTCTTATAATCCTCCCAGAGCTTACTGATACCCCCACTGGTTTTCAGTGCCCCTTCTGCGGTTTCCCAAAAGCGATAACCCAGTGTGCCACCCAGCGATGTCCGGGTTCTCAAGTCCTCATCAGAATCATATTCCTGCTCTGCAGCACCCTGCACAAACCAGTGTTCATCGAGATAGCGACTGTATGAATAGCCGACCTTCCACTCAGAGTTTTTAACACCGTCATCATCTTCAGCTTCGATATCCCAGTAGAAGGCGTTTTTATTCCACTGGTCATCAATATTGAGTTTACCTTCAACACCAATCAACAGCTCATCATCATTGCCGGATTTACTATCCAACGTAGCAACCAGGTTACCTCCCAGTTCCCAGGTATCCGCAATAACTGGCTTCTCAATATGGATAGCAGCAACAGGCCAGACGGCAGAAAATGAGCGTTTTCGCCCATTCTCATCGATTACTGTAACTCCGGTTTCCTGCCCCTCAAACTGCCTTAATCTGGCCTCTTCTTCACCAATAAGGCTGACCCAGAATGTTTTATCTGAGTCCAGGGCAGTCACGTAGCGCCAATCCAGCTCAATAGTACCGGCATATTTGGTTTGCAGGCTTAGTTTGCCAGAATCCAGCTTCATGATGTCGCCAGACAAAACATCGCCATTGTTCATCCAGACAGTATCAGACCAAGCCGGGTTTATGAAAAACAGACACAATACCCCCAGCAATCTGAACAAGCAGCGAAGGCTCCTTTGGAGCAACATAGAACGAACTTCCCCCGAACAGGTTTTATCCACCTGCAAAAATCATAAATGCGACAGAATCCACAATATTGACTGGCAAATCAATGGTAATTACAGCTATATCTTTTCCTTTCCCATTCCATACTTTTCAAATATCCTGAAACCTATTGTTTATTCCGTTGTTGAGAGTGATGCTTAAAATGGAGAGTCTGTATTGACTGCCCCCTTTACCCCTTCGGAAATATGGTACCTGCTGAGCAGGATTCCGAAAGGTAATGTTGTAACCTATGGCCAGCTGGCTGATATGGCCGGTGCTCCCGGTTATGCACGTGTTGTGGGCAATATTCTCAAGCAGCTGCCCGCAGGGACTGACCTTCCCTGGCACCGTGTAATTAACGGCAAAGGTCAGATTTCTTTTCCAGACGGATCAAGTCGATACAACCTGCAGAAACGCCGGTTGGAACAAGAAGGCGTGACTATCTCATCCGGAAAAATCAACCTGAAAGCCCACCAGTGGCATGGAGAATAAGTACATGGATGGAGCACCTGAAGATATTGCCCTGGCCGTAGAGATTATTCGCCAGCTTGAAAAGCTGGATTATCCTGAAGAAAGTATTCTCAGAGCGATGATTCATGTATGTCAGGATACTCTCAATAAATTGCCAAACGATGAAACCCGGAAACTTTGGCAACAGAAATTGATTATGGAGCTTAGCTCACACCCGAAACCCGAAAGCACGCAGGCCCATTAAGCCTCCTCCATGGTAACCCGTTATAACCAGTCATCATCCGCAGAGGTGGTGTCCTCCAAGTCAAGATTAGTAGCCCTGACCATTACATGAAATGACGCTGTCTCAGGATTGTAATAATCAGTTGAATCAGCAGGCAGCTGTGCCATTGCTTGCGCTTCTGGCACTTCACCCGGGTTCTCAGCAGGTGGCGAATACACAACAGTCGCAGGCAAGCCGGAAGAATCCCCACGGTTATGGCGGGCTATGTGCCCATCAATTTCTACATAGGTATATGCTCTCTTGCAGGAATCCTTTGGACAAGTCAGATACAGCCTTCTGATCTCCGGTTTCCTGGAAATATCGTAATCCTCCAGGTTAGACTTTCCGACACATTTTTTCTCAGGACAGCTTCTGTCATGACCAACCCAGCAAGCAGGGCAAACCACATGCCCGCATCTGGCGACCTTCTTCCCTTTCAGGTAACAGACACGACAGCCAGAGCAGGCCGCCTTAGATTCCAGTAATTGCACAAGGGCACTATCACGTGCGCTTTGTTCGGACACAACAGTCCGATGAGCATAATCAGTAATAACAAAGATCGGTAATACAACAGGCATAAAATTACGCTTTAATATGATTGAGCCAGAGCTGATGTCACACCATTAGTCTATTGAATGATCATAAAGTTCCTGCCCTCGCATTCAATAATGCCCGTGTTGTTTCAGCAACCGCCCAATAAACGACACTAGAAAGATAATTGGCAAGCCCAGCAGTGCAGAGCCAATAAAGAAAACCGGATAATCCAGGGCATCCACAAAAGTGCCTGAATAGCCCGCCAGCAACTTCGGCAACAAGGTCATCAAAGAACTGAAAATTGCGTACTGCATGGCTGTAAAGGCTCGGTTTGTCAGACTGGATAAAAAGGCGATAAAAGCAGCAGATGCAAGTCCGCCACTGAGGTTATCCGCAGCAATAACCAGACTGAGATAGAGACTGGAAGGTTCAAGATTGGCTAAAAATGCAAACAAAACGTTAGACAACGCCGCCAGCAATGCGCCTACCCATAGGATTCGCATTACCCCATAACGAATAGCAAGCACTCCCCCAAGAAAACCACCAGCGATGGTCATTACCAAACCAAAAGTTTTAGTAATGGTTGCGATTTGCTCTTTGGTATAACCCATATCGTTATAGAACACATTGGATATCGTCCCCATCACAATATCTGCAATGCGGTATGTTCCCACCAGCAGCAATATATAAATGGCTACCTTGCCATATCGCTCAAAAAAGTCAGCAAAGGGCGCTATGTACGTTTCCTGAACCATGCCTCTTGGCGCCAAATGGATTTTCACCAAAATCCAGGCAATGATGCCTGCAGCAATGATACTGCATGTCAAGCGTCCTGCCCCTACCAGAAAACCGGCCAGAGGGGAGGAAACCCCTCCATCAACCAGCAATGCCTTCAGTGCATCAAGCGGGTTGGCCAGCTGAGTAAAAGAAACGATGAAGGTGATCGCAGCAAGGGCAAAGAGCAATAGAAAACGAAGATAATCAGTGATGCTATTTTGAGACTCAGAAGCACGGTTATTGTTAACGGGTTCTGCCACGATTAATGTGGTGATAATACCAATCAGCATAAAGCCAGCCATACAGCGATAGGCCCAGGCCCAGGCCAAATAATCATAATTCCCGTTTTCTGTCATGGTGAACCAGCTCGCCAGGGCTAACGTACCAGCCCCTGCTACCAACATGCCCACCCGGTAACCTGCAATATAGGCTGATGACATCATCGCCTGTAAGTCATCATCTGCCGCTTCTATTCGGTAAGCATCAATCACGATGTCCTGGGTTGCCGAAGAAAACCCCAGCATAACGGCCCCACTGGCAATCCAGAATAATCCATCCACAGGGTTATTGGCCGCCATAAACAGCAAGGCGCCAATAATGGATACTTGGGATAACAATAGCCATGAACGCCGGCGACCAAGCAAGCCATGCAGTATTGGCAATGGAATACGATCAACCAGCGGGGCCCAGACAAACTTAAAGGAGTAGCCCAGGGCAGCCCAACTGAAAAATGTCACTGCACTGCGCTCAACACCTGCCTCACGAAGCCAGAGAGACAGACTGCTGAAAATCAACAAAATTGGCAGACCTGCTGAAAACCCGAGAAAAAGAAGAGCAATGACCCGGCCATTAAGAAAACTCTTACAGGCATCCCCCCAGCTTTTCGAAGAATCTGCTGTCAGCCCCATTCAATTTGCTCCATAGCTAATCTTGTTAATTTACGGTGCCATGTCTGTTCTTATCGGTTTTGTTGGCATAAATAAGGTTTAACAAAGAAGATAACAGCTTACCCGCAGAATAAAAAACCGTTTTCACTGTATGGTGAAAACGGTTTTTTTATAGAGAACGAATGATAGTAATCAGTCTCTGAAATTGTTGTACTGCAGCGGCATATTCAAATCAGCCTCTTTGAGGAATGCGATAACCGTCTGTAGATCATCCCTTTTCTTTCCCGTCACACGAACCTGATCGCCCTGAATGGCTGCCTGTACTTTCAGTTTTGCATCCTTGATCATCTTGACAATTTTTTTAGCCAGGTCCTTATCCAACCCCTGACGAACCACAACTTCCTGTTTGACCTGCTTTCCAGAACCGTAGTGTTCCTTCACTTCCAAACACTTAACATCAATACCCCGTTTAACCATTTTGGTTTTCAGCATCTCAACCATTTGGGCCAGCTGAAAATCAGCATCAGCCGCCAGAGTGATGCCTGTCTCACCACTCTTCTCATAACTGGCATCAACACCACGAAAGTCAAACCGGGTCGTTAACTCACGATTGGCCTGGTCAATCGAGTTAACCAGTTCATGCATATCCACTTCAGAGACAATGTCAAATGAAGGCATAGCGGATGATCTCCTTAAGAAATCGAAAAAATAATTAACAACTGTTTATACCCAATTGTATCCAGAATTGTATTCGAAAGACCATGGAGAAAATCAATACACCAACGACAAGGTTCAGGCTCAATACGCTTATTGACGCTAACAGAACCGTCAGGTTCTGTCGGGTACACTCATTTCACTGATCTTTACCTTTGAGCCTGAAGCCAATCTTTACAGTGACCTGCCAATGGGCAATCTTGCCATTCTCAATATGCCCCCGCTGTTCAACCACTTCAAACCAACCCATATGCTCTACAGTCATGCCTGCTGCAGCAATCGCATTCTGAATAGCATCATCACTACTGACCGTCGAGCTACCCACCAGTTCAGTCAATTTATAGGTATGAGTCATTTTCTTTCTCCCATGCGTGTGTAAAAAAAGCTGTAAAACACCAACTGTTTGAGTATAGGCAGCAAATGGTAGACTCGACGGCTCTTGAGCCCCTGATGGAACACAGACATTCATGTACGCTGATTACTGGTATATTTTAGGCGCTGGCAGTATCGGCTGCCTCTGGGCTGCCAGCCTTTGCCAGAAAGGGAAGGTTCCCTACCTGATTCTTAGAAATAGCAACTACCAGCAGCTAAACAAAAGTCATACTCCCCTCACACTGATGACAGCCGAGCAAAGTACTCAATACCGTGTAAACGTGACCTCTCCTGAAACACTGCATGCCCCTGTTAACCGGCTGATTGTCTGTACAAAAGCTCAAAATGCACTGGAAGCAATCAACAGCATAAAATCACACCTGACAGAGCGCTGCCAGATTCTGCTTTTACAAAATGGAATGGGAAGCCAGCAGGCTATCTGCAACGCTTTCCCTGCTCAGACAGTCTGGGCCGGATCAAGCACGGATGGTGCTTATTTGTCAGCACCCTTTGAGGTAAACCATGCTGGCCAGGGACAAACCTGGATTGGTCCAATGAAGGCCCATCCAGTAGAAGCGTCAAATGGCTTTGATGATCTGCTCCATAACTTCAGGCTCCAGGTCAGCCTGTATGACAATATCGAACAAAAGTTATGGGAAAAACTGGCAATCAACTGCTGTATTAATGGCCTTACGGCACTGTTCAACTGTCGAAATGGTGAACTACTGGACAATGGTGAGAAACAGACTTGGCTTGATCAGTTAATTGCTGAAACCAGTAGGGTTCTGGCTGCACTTGATATTGATACTCCATTACTGCAAGAGCGCGTTTACGGTGTTTGCCAGAGCACAGCCAACAACATCTCTTCAACCTGTCAGGATGCACGCCAGGGAAGAGCAACCGAGCTTCCTTTCATTAACGGCTTTCTGATCAACAAAGCCCATGCTTTGGACATTCCTGTGGACAACCATCAAAAACTGATGGATCAATTGAGAGCCTCAGGTATCCAATAGATCAGCACCTAAGCTATCAGACCTACGCTGAGGCTGTTGGTCTGTATACAGGTCATTTATAATCCCCGCACAAAATAAAAGTTCGCGACCAAGCCTGTAACTTCCGGAATAACCATGAAAGTATCCTATACGCTGCCTGACAACCTGAGCCCAGTTCTGCGAGACCAGATACAGAACGCCATAGAAACCAATGTTCGTCAGGCTCTGGCGGAAGATCTGGGTTCCGGAGATATTACAGCTTCACTGATTCCGCAGACGCAGCAGTCGGTGGCCAGAATCATCTGCCGGGACCATGCCATTATCTGTGGGCGCCCCTGGTTTGATGAAGTTTTTCGTCAAATTGATCCTGCTGTTCAGCTGGAATGGCATATGGAAGAAGGTGAGCGAGTTGAGCCCAACCAGGTTCTAGTGGTTCTTAAAGGATCAGCCCGAAGCCTGCTGACCGGCGAGCGCGCTGCCATGAACTTCCTGCAAACCCTGTCTGGCACCGCAACCCGCTGTCAGCACTATGCTAATCTGGTCAGTAATACTGAAGTCAAATTACTGGACACCCGCAAGACCCTTCCAGGCCTGCGGATTGCCCAGAAATACGCGGTTGCTGCCGGGGGCTGTCACAATCATCGAATCGGACTTTTTGATGCCTTTTTAATCAAGGAAAATCATATCGCTGCCTGTGGTGGTATCGCCCGGACAGTGACTAAAGCTCGCGAGATTGCACCAGGCAAGCCGGTAGAAATAGAAGTGGAGACGATGGAAGAGTTCAACGTGGCCAGGGAGGCCGGAGCCGATATCATCATGCTTGATAACTTCCCACTGGCGCAGCTGGCCGAGACTGTCCGGCTGAACAGGGACCTTCCCGGAAAAGCCCCAAAACTGGAAGCCTCTGGCGGTATTAATGATCAGACCCTGGTGCCCATCGCAGAAACCGGGGTAGATTTCATCTCCATTGGCACACTGACAAAAGACTGCCAGTCTGTGGATCTTTCCATGCGAATGGTTGAGCAGCTTTGAGTAAAAAAGGACACCATGAACAGGGAGAGAGCATGAGCAAAATTCTGGTAACCGGTGGCGCAGGCTATATTGGCAGCCACACCTGTGTTGAGCTCCTGAACGATGACTACGAGATCATTGTTCTGGATAATCTCAGTAACAGCAGTGAGGAGTCCCTGAGACGGGTTCAGGAGATCACTGGTAAAACAGTGGAGTTTGTGAAAGGGGATATTCGTGACCATGAACTCTTGACTACGCTGTTCAGCAATCATGAAATATCGGCTGTTATCCACTTCGCAGGCCTGAAAGCCGTGGGTGAGTCCGTCTCCATACCTCTGGCTTACTACGATAACAATGTGCATGGAACACTGGTATTGCTGGAAGCCATGAAACAGGCCAATGTAAAAACCCTGGTCTTCAGCTCTTCAGCCACAGTGTATGGTGACCCTGCCAGCCTACCCATAAGTGAACACTTCCCAACCTCGGCAACCAACCCCTACGGGCGATCCAAGCTGATCATTGAGGAAATACTTCAGGATCTTCACGTTTCTGACAACAGCTGGCGTATCGCGTTGCTGCGCTACTTTAATCCGGCAGGCGCTCATCCTTCCGGGAAAATTGGTGAAGACCCTAACGATATTCCCAACAACCTGATGCCTTATATCTCCCAGGTGGCCATTGGCAAACTGGAAAAGCTCAGTGTCTTTGGCAATGACTACCCTACTCATGATGGAACAGGTGTACGTGACTACATCCATGTGGTTGATCTGTCCATCGGACATGTTCGGGCCATTGAAAGGCTGCAACAAGCCAAAGGCATCCATACCTGGAACCTGGGCGTTGGCAAAGGTTACAGCGTACTGGAAATGGTTGCCGCTTTTGAAAAATCCTCAGAACGGCCAGTGCCTTATCAGATTGCCCCTAGGCGCTCCGGTGATATTGCTGCCTGTTATGCCAACCCAGAAAAAGCCTTGAAGGAGCTGGGTTGGAAAGCTGAAAAAGGGCTAGAGGATATGGTTTCTGACAGCTGGCGCTGGCAGTCCAACAATCCTAACGGTTATCACAGTTAATCATCCTTCTGAAAAAAGCTAAAAGAAGGGAACCACAGAGAGCACAAAGAACACGAAGAAAAGCTTTTTTCTTACTTTGTGATCTTTGTGCTCTTCGTGGTTAACATTCTTGAGCTCTTATCGTGCCCCACACTCTTATTCGTCATAATGTAACCACCAAGCTTTTCATGCTTTAATCAGGGCATGAAAAAAATAATACTTCTCCTGTGGATAACACTTCATTTACCAGCCTGGGCAGAAGACTGTCCACAGTGGGATAAAAAAGAGGCAACCGAGAACATTAACCGGCTTTCTGATGAAGTAGCCCACCATGATGAACGGTATTTTAATCAAAACGCCCCCATCATCAGCGATAGTGAATACGATGCTCTTGCTGCCAGACTAAAACATTGGCAAGCCTGCTTCCCTGTCCTGGAAATAAAAAGTCACACTTATCAAAGCCCTCAAAACAAACCCTCGGTTAATCATCAGGCTCGAATGGGTAGTTTGAAAAAAGCCCAGTCTGAAGAAGAGGTAACAAGCTTTTTACAGCGAATAGCTGGTAGTGAAGTACTTGTTCAGCCGAAGATTGATGGGGTTGCGGTTGAACTGGTTTATCAGAATGGTCAACTGACACAAGCTTCCACCCGAGGTAATGGCGAAACCGGAGTGGATATTCTAAATCATATCCGGCAAATACCGCTGATCCCAAAAACATTAACCCATCTGGATAATCAAACGATCATCCTCCATGGCGAACTATTAGCAAGACTGGATAAAATCGCGCCCTCTATTCTTAAACAATACGCCAGTGCCCGGCATCTGGTGTCAGGTCAGCTCAACCGGGCTAAGCCGGAAACGGAAGCAGTAAAAGCCTTTGATTTTTTCCCATGGCAATGGGTCAACAGCCCTTTTATCAGCGATTTTCTATCAATAAAATCCTTAGCCGACATGGGCTTTCCTCTTCCCCTGGAGCATACCCACCGAACTGCATCCTACCCCGAAATCAAACAACACCTTGAGCACTACGCAACCTTCAAAAAGCCACTGTTTTTGATGGATGGAATCGTCATTAAAGCAGACAGCAATACCTTAAGGAACAAGCTGGGCTGGACAGGGAATACACCTGCCTGGGCCATGGCATGGAAGTTTCCACCAGAAACCACAACATCAGCAGTGCAAGCCATTGAATTTACCATTGGACGAACCGGCCATATCACACCAGTGGTTCATATTAAGCCCGTAATGATCAAAAACAGAACCATCTCAACCATTTCATTGGGCAGTGTTAAGAACCTGGAAAAGAAAGGGCTTGCCGTGGGGGATCAAATCAGTATCAAGCTCAAAGGGAATGCCATTCCTGTCTTTGGCAAGGTTCTGTTTCGTCCCAAAAACAGAGCAATCCCGGAACTCCCGGAGACAAGCCGCTATACCCCCTTTACCTGCCTGACTATTGCACCGGGCTGCGAAAAGCAATTTGCCGCTCGCCTGATATGGCTAACCGGTAAACAGGGGCTGAATCTTGCAGCGATCAACAAGCCATTTATTCATCAATGGGTTCAGGCTGGCATCATCCAAACACCCGTCGAGATTCTAGAGCTGACAACACCTTCACTGCTGGATGCAGGGATGCAGCAGCAGGAAATCCAACAATACCTCGACTCCATTCAACGGCCGAAAAGCCTGGAGCAGCAGATCCGTGCACTCAGTATTCCGGGCATAGGTAAAATAAGTACCCGCCAACTGGCAGGATGTATAAAGGATTTAGGAGGTTTGTTATCCAGGCAGCTGTCAGGTCAGTGCCCAACAATTGGCAGTAAACGAATGGAGGATTTACAGGATTACGTAAACAGGAAAGAAGTCAGGGAGTTGATTGATTTTTTAGATAAGCTTGGTAACCGTTAAAAGCCTCGTTCCCACGGTCTTCCGTGGGAACGCATACCGGAGTTGGCCAAATAAGACCGTTTTTTTCACTGTGCTGAGGGGGTAATGCTTTCAGGTTCATAGTGAGGAAGCGGAAACTTCATGTTAGAGGTATGCATTCCCACGCTGGAGCGTGGGAACGAGGTAAAGAGCGTGGGAACGAGTTAGTAAGCACCACTGGTTTTTTTATCATTCCACAACGAGTTTCCGGTTACGGCACTGGTAGCACATAAATCGTTGGCGGTGCTATCTCCCAGATTGCTACAAGAAAATGTCCAGTTATTCCCCGTCGCATCAGACCTGAAAATCAATGCTTGCGATTTCGTAACGTCTAAGTCAGTACCAAAGGAACTCCCCGGAAAAACGTACAGCTCTGCATAAGCATTGTCAGCATATGTACCTTCTCTTACTTTTGTCCCGGTTACTGCAGGTACACCACCGTTACCAGGTGTACAGTTTTGAATCGTGTTAGTCTGAGCACAAATAGCGATAGCAGTCTGAAAAGCTTTCACTTCACTCAGCGCTGCAGCAGCAGTAGCATTTCGTGTATAAGACTGATACTGCGGAATCGCCACAGAAGCCAGAATACCTATAATTGCCACAACGATCATCAATTCAATCAGGGTAAAACCTGATGCTTTACGGATATCCGACATCCTTGTCTTCATAATATTATCCTCGACCAATGAGTTTCTTTGACAGCACGCTGAAGTCCATGGCTCAATCTGTCGGCACCGACCTACAGCCCTTTAAATAACAGAGTAGTTAATATTAGGAGGAATGGTTTTCTGGTCTCTGCCAAAGCACACAAACAAGAATTAAAGGTAAGTAACAGAATATCCGAAAAATATAACGAAAATAGCCATCCAATTTATTGTTTTAATTAAATAAACCAAAATATCAATCAACTCTCGGCTCACCCTTATTCTCGCAGCCCATCGTGAAATACGTCCAACCACCCCTTTTTTGACATATCAGCTATTATTTTTTGCCATTCGTCCGATAGCCAAAGTAATGACACTTTTCTTATTTAAGACGTTATTAAAGAGCGACTAAAGAAGACTGATATGGCTATTCAAAATAAGACCTTAGTAAATAACAGGCTAGGTTCATGGTTATCCCGTATTGGAATATTATCCATCATTACGCTGTCAGCCCTGATTACTGGATTTATCAGCCTTCAGTTCTTCTATCAGCAGAAAGTCGACAGCTATTTTTCCGATCTGGGTATTAACACCGCCTTAGCCGATGAAGCAGCCCTGATCATCAGAACAAAAGATCACTGGATTACCACAGCAGGTGAACACCGGGAAACCTACAAGCCTCTGCTAGCCAAAGAGCTGGGAGACTACCAAAACCACCGCTACCTGGGCTGGTTCTCCAGCTACCAAGACTGGTTGAGCAGCCAGGATGGGCTGCCGTTTACGCTATTATATGAAGTACAGTATGAGCACGGCATCAGTCAGGAGGCTTTTTTCTTTAAGGGAATAATACCTGCGAGACTGATGGCCAGAGAAGTCAATATCAACTAACTGTTCTTTGCGCCCTTGCATGACCTCCTCGTTCCCACGCTCTGCGTGGGAATGCATACCCTCACCAATCGGTAGTTACATCCAATAAACTGTCCTTTTTCCCGGCATAATTCCGGGCACTGGAATAACGCCAATGCTCCGGCAAATCAACATAACCACGCTTAATGGGATTCTGGTGAATATAATCAATCTTCTGAGTCATCATAGATTCATCAATAATCAACTCCGGATGAGAGCCTTCCTGCCAGAACTGAAGCCCCCTATCTGCTTTGTGTTTTTTCTTATAAAAGGTCAATTGGTCAAGAATTGTCCTGACCTTTCGCTGCTTCAGATAATCGATCAGCAGCCTTGCCGAGCAAGACTTGAAGCGGGCAATATCTTTATCCAGTTGAGGGCTTTGCGCTAATAAATGAAGATGGTTTTCCAGTATCACATAGGCATAGAGCCGAACATCTTCTTTCATCAGCCAACGCAGAGAGTCCAACAAAATGGCTACGGTATTCTGACGGGTAAATACCGGTATCCAATGGAGCACCGTAAGGGTAAGAAAATGAGGTCTCTCTGGCTGAGTGAATGTATAGCGGCTGCGCCCCATTGATTGACCTTACGTTTATTACAAATAATGGTCATAGGACTGAAAAATGTGAGATGAATTCCTGTCGATGAAGGAATAGTACCCAAGTATACCTACTACTGCATCCATTCGCATTTGAAACATTAAAGATGCTTGCCTCGATGATTTTCTTGACCAGGTATTCAGGTGTTTGCTGAATAAGAGTTATTTGGATCTTGATACTCCTAAAATCGGTGTTTGCCAGTTAAAGCACTTTTTCTGGATACAAGCCACCAAAGCCGCTATGCAGCTGATAAAATCTGATCCATCAGATCAATTATTATTTAATGCAGCCTTATCTGCCCCGTTTATTCCCTCTGATCAAGCTCTGGTAATGTAGGGTAAAGCCTTTTCAGTTTTATCCGGGCATTTTCAGTGGTAAATTGCCAGTCAATGGTCGTTTTATACTGATTCCTCTTTTCTTCCCACGCTTTCACCTCTTTCCGTAGCGTTTCCTGATCAGGAATTCGGCGGTCAAAACACTGTCGACTCAATATGCTCAGCTCTATCTCAGCCATATCCAGCCAGCTTCCATGCTTTGGGGTGTAATGGAATTCCAGTTTATCCAGCATTCTGCGGGTCTCTTCAGGCGAGAACGCTTTATATAGTGATGCCGGACAATGGGTATTCAGGTTATCTCCAACCAGAACCACTTTTTCAGCACCTTTGTGACGAACATCTACGAGAAACTTTATTTGCTGAGCCCAGTCGACAGCTGTCCTGTGATCAGTTACCTCGACGTGCCGCCAGCCAGACAAGGGCTCAAACATCATAAAGAGGTTACTAACACCATTGCGTTCATACTCTGTGTCGTATCGCTCAGGCTTTCCGGGTTCCATGGGAATTGGGTTGCGAACTTCCAGGATTTGCTGCTTACTGGATTCATCAAGACAAACCAAAGGCCGTTTAGGATCAAATGGTCGCTTATAAACTTCAAGAATATCTTCCATGGCACTTACAAATCCGGCACATTCTTCTGCAGGTACGCACCATTCCTTTTTGCGCCAGGGTTTAAGTTCGTTTTTTTTAACTCATTATGAATGGTGCTTCTGGAAATTGAATCAACATACTCCAGCTCTACCATACGATCCCGGATAAGATTCAACGTCCAGCGATTGCGACCTTCAGGTGGTGGTGAACAGACAATAGCGACCAGGTGGGCTTGTCCTTCTCCATCCAGTTTTGGTTTTGACCCATGGTGGCTGCGCTTGCCATGCACCGCTACTTCGAGGCCTTCTTCAACCAATCTCTGGCGCAGCCGGGTTATAGTAACTGGTCTGACATGAAAGGCTTTTGACGTTTGATCATGCGTCAATGGATTATTATTTTCATCAATTGCCAGCAATATCTGAGCATTACGCTTCTTGTGTTGAGCAACTCTGGGCTTCTCTTGTTTTATGAGAGCTTGCAGCTTTGCTCTCTCGTCATCGGTCAGACGTACGTGATATTTGATTGCCATAATACCTCTTCCTATTAAATGGATTGGGAGGTATCAGGATAGTCTGGATGGAAAGCTTACAGATGCGGAAAAATGCAGTAGTAGAACACTAATATATGAAGTCAGCGGAGTTCCCTCTGGAGCTACAGTGAGCACCATCTCTTCCGATGCTGGAGCGACCGCAACTCAGGACAGTACCAAATCCAAATATCTGGATAATTAATGGCACATCGACTTTATCAGGCTTTGTCTATACACCAGATGAGAACAATACCGCCAACCAATTGCACATTGATGTGTTTTCAACAAGCTCCAGCTCCAATGGTGCCAAGAATCTACTTATGAGCAAAGATATCGGTGTACAAATCAACCCTGAGGGAAGTATTACTATCACTGACAGTACAAATGGCCACTCATTTTTGGGGGATGAAGCAAACAACCTCCTGTTCAACACTTCAAACAATGACAATCTCACAGGTGGGAATGGTGCTGACAGCTTTGTATTCACTCAAGATAACAATGGTAGTTCAGCAATCCCTGCAGAAGATACGATTACCGATTTTAATGCATCTAAAGGTGACAGCTTAAACTTGAAAGATATTCTAATTGATGAAGAAAATAATAACTCAACTCAATAAATCTCCTTTGATCAGACCGACCCAGCCAATCCGATTATGGAAGTACGTGAAACCACAGGAGGTGATGTCACGCAGAAAATCACCCTTCAAGGTGTAGACCTATCACTTCTGGGGAGTACCGATGCTGATATCATCAGCAGCATGTTGAACAATGGAAATCTGAGTACAGACTAAGAAATCATACCTTTTGCCAAAAACTGTGGATGGTACGGGTACTCGCACCACCACTGAACCGGATAATTACTCAGACAACCTCAACGAGAGAACCATCCGTCGCTTCTTCAAACTGGATGCCAGTAACTCCAAATATGGTAAACAGCTATTGTTTGAAGAAGGTGGCAGCTCCCACGGTTTTGCCATCTATCTGGATAGCGGCAAAATTTATATCGGTGGCTGGAAAAACAGCAACACCGCCTATGTATCCAAAGACATTACTTATCTGGACAGTGATAACTGGCATCATATTGCGTTGGTTATGAACGATAATGCCAATACGCTCAGAGGCTTTCTAGATGGCGACATCTTCGGTAATGCGGCAGGCATTCAGGTTCCTGCCCATACCGGCACCGTTGCTTTTGGAGGACCCAGTGCAGGTAGTGAACAAATGGACTTTCACAACCTGGATGACGGTGTTGGCACCCAGTTCCACGGCCAGATTGATGAAGGCAGGGTTTATAACCGGGCACTGGACCAAGCGGAAGTTCAGGTGATGGGTCAGCTGGATCAAACCGACACCTTCACCTATGAAGTTTCTGATGGCACCCATACCAGCACCTCAACACTTGAGCTAAATACACTCCATACACTGGACAGCACTTCAGATATAACAGGTACAAGTGCTGCAGAAACACTAACAGGCACCTTGTTTTCAGAAAGGCTTCGGGGTCAGGATGGCGATGACATACTCAATGGCAGCGGTGGTGATGACCGACTGGTGGGTGGCTCAGGTGATGATATCCTGACCGGCTGCAGTGGCGAAGATGTCTTCAAGTTTAACCTTGGCGATATTGGTACTGCCGCCATACCGGCTCAAGATACCATTACTGACTTCAATATGTCCGAAGGCGATAGCCTGGATCTGAGCAGCATTCTGGTTGATGAAGAGAATAACGACCTGACCCCAGCAATTCCCGATGAATTCCGGAGCCCTACTACCACGCAACACGCAGAGGAAGCAATAAAAACTCACCCGCACAATTTATCGACTAAAATTGATCTTTACTAAATCATCGTCGTCGGATCAATTATGGGTACTGCCATACAGAAAAAAGTCAGGCAATTCAGTGCTACTTATCTCATAAAAACAGTTTCTGAATGCTTTGAAAAAATAACTGATCACCGTCCCAATCAGTGCATCATTCCATTTGCCAATTTTCCTAAATCTGCTTTTGCCATGATGCATCAAAAGTGTGATTCGCTGTTAGCATTCGATGAGGAAAGGCTCGACGAAGTATGCTGCCATAATCTCGAAAAACTTTACCATATTAAGGATGGTAGTGTTCCTTCTGACACAAGAATGAGAGAAGTTATTGACCCTGTAGATCCCGCCGAACTTAAGAAACCCTTCAAAGAACTATTCAACATTGTTCAGCGTAATGGAGCCCTGAAAGGATTCGAATTCAAATGCGGAAAGCTAAAAGACCATTACCTCCTTCCTAT
This sequence comes from Endozoicomonas sp., assembly GCA_965261315.1. GTDB lineage: Bacteria > Pseudomonadota > Gammaproteobacteria > Pseudomonadales > Endozoicomonadaceae > Endozoicomonas. Next base: position 136,706 of record CBDHDM010000052.1, read on the forward strand.
TGATGGCACTGGTCTTTTTTATTCAGGAACCTGTCGTTGTGATGACTGTTGCATCATGAATGAAGGCAAAAAGAATGAAGCCTATTATCACAATATTATGGGTGGGTGTATTGTCCATCAAAATCAGAAAACCGTGATTCCTTTAGCACCGGAAGCCATTT
>CBDHDM010000053.1:0-96667 GCA_965261315.1 Endozoicomonas sp.
ACTATGACCTTTACTGGGGTCGAGGGGTCGAGATGGTAATAGGTCCATTCATCAGAACGGACGACATGTAACCACCATAGAGAACCCGTCACCCGCATACCGGTTTCATCTGCCCCGGCAATCGGTACTTTCTTCAAGGCCTCGATAATGGCGGTTTCTGTACTCGCCAATTGATCATAGGTGTTCGCCTGGAAGGTACAGATTGAACCGGGGCTGACCTCAAGACCAAAGATGTCAAAGAAGAATTGTGAAATGCGTTTGTACGGCATTAGCTGGTATTGATACAAATAGACGGCCAGCGCCTGCGTAATCGGGCCATACTGCACACTCGAACTCACCCCTTTTGGAAAGCGGGCAGGGGTCGTGTACCCACAGCGGCAATTTTTAACTTCACTAACGTGCGCAGTCACTTCGAAGCAGCCAAATCGCCCCGGCTCAAATACCTGCCGTTCTACGATATTGCAGGGTTTGACAGAGAGCAGAGACTGTTGACAGTATTCACATATTTTCACCGGATAATAACGGGTGTGGTCTGGTGTTTCGGTCTGTTTAAGGGTTGTGCCCTTATGGCCACGTTGACCTCCCGGCTTGTTGCCAGACCGTTGCCGAAGGCTTTTAGGGTCAGGCTTGGAGTCATTGCTATCACGCTTTGACTCATCCTTTTGTATATTCTTTTCGTTATCGGAATTGGGGCTCTTGGATGCTGAAGTTTTGTGAAAACCATCAGTAGACGGGGGCCTGCTACTGTTACGACTGTTTGCGCTTAACCTTCCAGCAAGCTCTTTATTCTCATCCTCAAGGCTTTCGACCTTTGACTCAAGCTCCCTGACAGCGGCCAGAAGCAAGATGAGGGCTTGGGTTTCAGGAGCAAACTGGGTCATGGCAATGTTTGAAAATGGTTTATATCAAAGTGGCATAAAACTGAGAAAAATCCAGATGAGAATTTTCAGGCTGAATAGTTACAAGCTATCCCTGTCGGCATGGCTCAGCGGTGTTCAACTGCTGAATTTAGGATGAAACATCCGAACTAAGGATGAAAATATACAGATCAAAAAAAACCGTGAGGCAAAAGCACTCACGGTTTTCTCTACTCATGGAAACAACGCTTGAAAACAACAGCGTCTCTAAAAGTAATCAGGAATCTGATGGATTACTTGCTTTCCATCTGAGCCTTGATCAGATCACCAATGGTGGTCGGACCAGCTGTCTCTTCTTCCTGCTTGGTGCGCAGCTCTTTCATCGCTACTTTTTCTTCAGCCTGATCTTTCGCTTTGATAGAAAGGCTGATGTTACGGTTCTTGCGATCGATGCTGATGATACGACCTTCGACTTCCTGACCTTCCTTCAGAACGTTGGTTGCGTCTTCAACGCGATCAACACTGATTTCAGAAGCTTTCAGAGTCGCCAGAACTTCTTCTGCCAGTTCAACAACTGCAGCTTTAGCAGTTACTTCCTTGACAATACCCTTAACGATAGTGCCTTTTTCATTCAGGCTTGCATAAACACTGAATGGATCTTCAGACAGCTGTTTGATACCCAGAGAGATACGCTCACGCTCAGCATCAATAGCAAGGATAACGGCTTCAACTTCGTCGCCCTTACGGTACTGACGAACAGCTTCTTCACCGGTTTCGTTCCAGGAGATGTCAGACAGGTGAACCAGACCGTCAATACCACCGTCCAGACCGATAAAGATACCAAAGTCAGTGATAGACTTGATCTTACCAGCCAGCTTATCGCCCTTGTTGAAGGAGCCGGAGAAATCTTCCCATGGGTTAGTCTTGCACTGCTTGATACCCAGAGAGATACGACGACGCTCTTCGTCGATGTCCAGAACCTGAACTTCAACTTCATCACCCAGGTTTACAACCTTGGATGGGTGAATATTCTTGTTGGTCCAGTCCATTTCAGACACGTGTACCAGACCTTCAACACCTTCTTCCAGCTCAACGAAGCAGCCGTAGTCAGTCAGGTTGGTTACGCGGCCAGAGGCACGGGCACCTTCAGGGAAACGCTTGGTGATAGCTACCCATGGATCTTCACCCAGCTGCTTCAGACCCAGAGACACACGATTGCGATCACGGTCGAACTTCAGAACCTTAACGTTGATTTCGTCACCAACATTAACGATTTCGCTAGGATGCTTGATACGCTTCCAGGCCATGTCAGTGATGTGCAGCAGGCCGTCTACGCCGCCCAGATCAACGAAAGCACCGTAGTCGGTCAGGTTCTTAACGATACCCTTGACTTCCAGACCTTCCTGCAGGGAGCCCAGCAGCTGCTCACGCTCAGCACTGTTCTCAGCTTCCAGAACGCTGCGACGGGAAACAACAACGTTGTTACGCTTCTGATCAAGCTTGATAACCTTGAATTCAAGCTCTTTGCCTTCCAGGTGTGCAGTGTCACGAACCGGACGAACGTCAACCAGAGAACCTGGCAGGAACGCGCGGATAGTAGCCACGTCAACAGTGAAGCCACCCTTGACCTTACCACTGATAACACCCTTAACAATGTCTTCCGCCTCGAAGGCTTTCTCAAGCTCTCCCCAGGCTTCCATACGCTTGGCTTTTTCACGGGACAGACGAGTCTCACCGAAGCCGTCTTCAACCGCATCAAGAGCCACCTGAACTTCATCACCAATGGCAATAGTCAGTTCGCCGTTCTCATCCTGAAACTGAGCCTTAGGAATAACACCTTCAGACTTCAGACCAGCATGGACAGTTACCCAATCGCTATCAATATCAACCACGACACCACTAACAATGGCGCCCGGCTTCATTTCGATGTCTTTCAGGCTTTCTTCAAATAGTTCGGCAAAGCTTTCGCTCATGTTTTTTCCTGTGACAACGTACGCAACTGAAAAGCCTCTGCCCTGTCAGCCAGTCAACAATAACTGGATAGCGCATCGCTGCTTGTCATCCACACCGCCAGCCAGTATGGGTTACTTTAATCAGGTTCGAATCTGCAATGCTGGCTTTACGCCAGAAACGAACCTCCAATTAATCAAGAGTACGCTAGATGGCGTACTCAGGCTTGTTGAAGTGCGTAAAAACACTTCTACGCAATTGAAAGGCCCTAAACAAGCCCTTTCAAGCGCATCTGTTCCAGCACCTTATTGAATACTTCTTGAATACTCATTCGGGTACTGTCAAGAATGATGGCATCATCGGCAGGTTTGAGCGGCGCTACAGTCCGCTGGCTGTCTCGCTCGTCTCTGGCCTGAATATCTGCCAAAAGGCGATCAAAACTAGCACCAATCCCTTTTTGATGCAACTGTTCATAACGCCTTTTTGCCCGTTCCTCTGCACTGGCAGTCAGGAAGACTTTGAGCACAGCGTCAGGGAAAACAACCGTTCCCATATCACGGCCATCAGCCACCAGACCAGGCAGTTCAGCAAAATCTCGCTGCCTCTGCAACAACGCAGCCCGAACACCAGGCAGAGCCGCAACTTTGGAAGCCATAGCCCCAACATCTTCCGTTCGCAGACTCTCACCCACCCGCTCACCTTCAAGGATGATGGTAAGGCCTTCGCCAGTTTCCGATGGTAAAAACTGAACATCAAGATGGCCTGCCAATACCTCCAGGGATGACTCATCGGTAAAATCAACCCCATGATTCATCGCCGCCAGTGCGGTCAATCGATACAACGCCCCACTGTCCAGCAACCCCCAGCCCAGCTCTCGGGCCAAAAGGGCTGCAATGGTTCCCTTACCAGACCCACTGGGACCATCAATGGTGACCACTGTCACTGGTGTCTGAGACTCACTCACTCGTACTTACCTTTACCACAATACGCATACCGGCTCGATTTGCCAGACCTGCAAAATCCGGGAACGAAGTCGCCACATTTGCACAGTCCAGAATGCGAATATCATCCTTTGCCCGCAGTGCAGCCACTGCAAATGACATGGCAATACGGTGATCGCCATGACTGTCAATGGTGCCACCATTAAACACGGGCTCTTGCCCTGAAGCTTTTCCTGAAGAAACAGGGGAAACACCGGAACCATTGATCATCATACCATCAGGCAGTGGTTGTGCATCAATACCCAGGGCAACCAAACCATCAGCCATCGCCTGAATTCGATCACTTTCCTTGACCCGAAGCTCATGTGCCCCAGTCAACAGCGTTCTACCTTCTGCACAGGCTGCTGCAACAAATAGCACCGGAAATTCATCAATAGCTATGGGAACCAGGCGCTCAGGAATATCAATTCCTTTCAGCGGTGCTGAACGCACAACAAGATCAGCCACCGGCTCTCCACCCACAACAGACTCATTCTCCAGGGTTATATCAGCACCCATCAGCTGGAGAATCTCAACGACACCTGAGCGTGTCGGGTTCATACCGACATGGGAAAGCCGAACCTCTGAACCCTCTGCTATTGAAGCAGCTACCATGAAAAAGGCGGCAGAAGAGACATCCGATGGGACATCAATACGTGCTGCGGTCAGCTTGCCACCACCTTTGATCGCGGCCCGACAGCCGTTATCACCACTCACACACGCTTCCTGAGAAAGCGGATAACCAAACCCACTGAGCATACGATTGGTATGATCTCGAACAATACCGGGAGCAACCGTAACCGTTTCACCTTCAGCATACATTCCCGCCAGCAACAGGCAGGACTGAACCTGGGCAGAGGCCATAGGCAGGTGGTATTCAATACCTTTTAACCGCGACCCACCCTTGATTTTCAGGGGTGGGCGTCCACCCTCTGTCGTTTCGATAGCGGCGCCCATCTGACTGAGAGGATCAACAACCCGATTCATTGGTCGACCAGATAATGAGTGATCACCGGTCAGCGTTACGTCAAAGGACTGAGCAGCCATCAGCCCTGCCATCAGTCTCATTGCAGTACCGGCATTACCGAGGTAAAGCGGGCCTTCTGGCTGCTTCAGGCCATGCATGCCAACACCCTGTATGGTGACCTGCCCCTGATACGGGCCATCAATCTGAACACCCATATCACGAAATGCTTTCAAGGTCGCCAGCGCATCCTCTCCTTCGAGGAAGCCGTCAATCACCGTTTCACCTTCTGCCAGGGCTCCCAGCATTATGGAACGATGAGAAATTGACTTATCCCCGGGTACTCTTAATTCACCAGAGATTGACCCTCCCGGGCTAGCGATAAATGCCTGCGTACTTTCTTTCATACCTTCCATAACTTCTTTTTTTGTCTCTTGATCCTCAAGCAGCACGGAGCCCGACAACCCACCACAGACAACGGATGTATCTGGCAAGGTGTTCACTCTCTGCTTTCTACTCTCCAGAAGAGAAGAAAAATGCTGACGAGCTGATTGAGCACGACTGAATATGCCCAACAGTGATTGACTGTCTTTCTCAATAATGGCCTGGCGGAGCACCTGAAGCCCCTCGGTAAATTCATCCAGCGCTTCCAGCACCGCCTGATTATTACCCAGCGCCACATCATGCCACATAATAGGGTCGCTACCGGCAATCCGCGTAAAGTCACGGAAACCACCTGCTGCAAACCGGAAAATATCCTGATTATCCGGATTACCTGCAAGTGTATCCACCAGTGAGAACGCCAGGAAGTGAGGAAGATGGCTGGTTTTTGCCAGAACCTCATCATGGTGATAAAGATCCATACCCGTCACCACAGCCCCGCAGGACTCCCAGAGCATTTTCACCTTTTCAAGCGCAAGGGCGTCAGTATTTTCCAGCGGAGTAAGAATAACATCATGAGCCTGAAACAGGTTTGCTTTTGCCGCACCCACACCACTTTTTTCAGAACCCGCGATAGGATGGCCCGGGACCAGGTAATCAGGCATTTCTCCAAACACCTCAAGGGCAGCATCAAGAAGCGCCCTTTTACTGGACCCCGCATCAGTAATCACCTTTTTATCCAAAGAGTCATCCAGTGAACACTGGAAAAGCGCTTCAAGAACAGGCTTCATCGCCAGCATGGGAACGGCGAGCATAATCACATCAGCCGCAGCCACCCCCTCAGCAAGACTCTGACACCCATGATCAATGATCCCAAGTGCCTTCGCCTCCTCCAGAGTGGCCTTATCCAGATCGTAACCATACACTTGTCGGCAAGCTCCGGCAGACTTAACTGCCGCTGCAAAAGATCCCCCGATCAGGCCAAGCCCAACAACCAGCAGTGTATCAACTGTTTTCACAAACGCACTCCTTTTTAGAACGCTGCCCGCCTCCCGCTACCCGCTATCCGAAAAAGCTGATCCGGCTTTTTCGGATAGCGGGAGGCGGTAACGGGAAGCGGTCTTTATGACAGCACCTGACCCAGCGCTTCCAGGCAACGACGATTTTCTTCCGGCAGACCAATAGATATACGGAGGTGCTCTGGCATACCGTAATTGGCAACAGGCCGAACAATCACACCTTTTGATAACAACCCTTCGTATACGGGCATGGCATTACGCTTCAGATCAACCGTAATAAAATTGCCCGACGAAGGAATCCAGCTCAGCCCAAGATCAGCAAAGCCCTGCTCCAGAAACGCCATACCCTGCTGATTAACCTCAATGGACTTCTGCATATAGGCATCATCCTGAAGCGCCGCAGCCGCACCGTACTGAGCAGGGAGGTTAAGGTTAAATGGCTGCCTCAAACGATTAAGCACACCCGCTACTTCCGGATTGGATACCGAATAACCAACGCGAGCCCCTGCCAACCCATAAGCCTTGGAAAATGTACGGGTGACAACCAGGTTTGGATAACGATCAAGCCACTCAATACCGTCTGGCAGGTCACCACCGACACCATACTCATAGTAAGCTTCATCAAGAACAACAATGACACTTTCCGGAACCTTACCGAGAAAACCAAGCAACGCCTGCTCACTGAAATGGGTACCGGTTGGGTTATTGGGATTCGCCAGAAAGACGATCCGGGTGTTCTCTTTAATCGCTTCAGCCATCGCATCAAGGTCATGGCCATAGTTAAGCGCTGGAACCACAATACCTTCAGCACCCACCGCTTTCACCGCCAGAGGATAAACGACGAATGCATACTGAGAATAAACGGCAGAACTGCCTGCATCCAGAAATGACTCTGCCAGGAGAACCAACACGTCATTAGAGCCATTACCCATTGTCAGCTGCTCAGGCGACACGTTTAATGTCTCTGCCAGAGTCTGCTTCAATAGAAAACTACTGCCATCAGGATAGCGGGCCAGCTCTGTCAGAGACTCAGTCATGGCTTTCACAACCGAAGGGGGTGGCCCCAGCGGGTTTTCATTGCTGGCCAGCTTGACAATATCTTCAACCTGCAAACCCTGCTCCCGGGCAAGCTCTTCAATAGGCTTGCCAGGCTGATAAGGGCTCATGCCTCTCACTCCGGGTACCGCAAGCTCCAGAAAATCACAGGACATAACTCGACCTTCAGTTGGGTTATTGATCATGAAAATGGGCTTTTTCAACCGCCGCTGATCTCAGCGGCTGAAACAGAGCAACATTTCCAACTCATGGCAATTTTTATTGATTATGAATAATTTCAGAGGCTATACGCTTGCTGGGCAAAAACAGACGGTAAAAAAACAGCTAAGCCGGGACAGCTTTTTACGTAAAACCGCCCCGGGCATGCTGTTAATGAATACTAGAGAACCCCCTTGGGGAATGAACCAAGAACACGAAGATCATTAGCCCGCTCACCCAGTTTTTCAAGCACTTTACGCGCCACAGGGTCTTCCTGATGCCCTTCAAAATCCACAAAGAATACATAGTTCCAGATCCCGGTACGAGATGGACGAGTCTCTACCCGGGTCAGGTCGATATTATGGACATGAAAAGGCTCAAGGATAGCATGAAGGGCACCCGGCTGGTTGCGCATACTGATAACCACAGAGGTTTTATCATTACCACTGGGCGGTACCGGCTGATTACCAATAATTAAAAAGCGCGTCGAGTTATCTGGACGATCTTCTATTTTTTCAGCAATCTTTTCCAGACCGTACATTTCAGCCGCCATATCACCAGCAATTGCCGCTGAATTCCACTCGCCCTTGATGCGTTTTGCCGCTTCAGCATTGGAACTCACCGCCACCCGCTCGGCCATCGGCCAGTGCGAATCAAGCCATTTACGACACTGGGCAAATGACTGAGCATGGGAGTAAATACGGGTAATATGATCACGCCGGGTGTTTTCTGACACCATCATGTGCTGATGAATACGAAGGACGACCTCACCACAAATCTTTAACGAAGAATCCAGAAAGCTATCCAGCGTATGGCTAACAACACCCTCTGTGGAATTTTCAACCGGCACCACACCATAGCTGACAGCACCAGCAGCCACTTCACGAAACACTTCATCAATAGCCGCCATCGGCACGCACACAGCCGAGTGACCAAAGTGTTTCAAAGAGGCTTGCTGGGTAAAGGTGCCCTCAGGCCCCAGAAAAGCCACCTTGACGGGATCTTCAAGCGCCAGACAGGCCGACATAATCTCACGAAACAGACGGGCCATCTCTTCATCATTGAGAGGGCCATCATTTTTTTCCATGATTTTACGGAGCACCTGAGCCTCACGCTCCGGACGGTAAAACACAGCAGATGGGTCAGCTTCTGTTTTTACACGAGCCACTTCCTGGGCACATCGCGCACGCTCGCTGATCAGATCCAGAATTTTCTGATCAAGTGAATCTATTTGAATTCGCAACTGCCCCAACTTCTCATCCGCCATTATCCGTACCGCCGTTCAAATTCTTTCATGAAATCAATAAGAGCATCCACATGCTGCTCTGGCACTGCATTATAGATACTTGCCCGCATACCGCCTACTGCCTTATGGCCTTTAAGGTAGCGAAAGCCTTCCAGTTCAGATTCAGCAAGAAACGTTTCATCCAGCTCTGGCTTGATCAGCGTAAAAGGCACGTTCATACGGGAACGCCACTGAGAATCAACCGGGTTCTGATAAAAACCGGATCCATCAATCTGACCGTAGAGCTTGGCCGCCTTACGCTCATTAATCGTATTAATAGCCTCAAGCCCACCCTGCTTCCTCAACCATTTAAAAACCAGGCCAGCAAGATACCAGGCAAATGTCGGCGGTGTGTTATACATGGATTCATTGCCCGCCTGCAATTTGTAATCCAGTACGGCAGGGCACATCAAAGAGCCACGTTCCAGCAAGTCATCTCGAACGATAACCACCGTCAAACCGGCTGGCCCAATATTTTTCTGAGCTCCCGCATAAATAACACCAAACTTACTGACATCAATAGGCCCGGACAGGATATTGGATGACATATCCGCAACCAGAGGCACATCCCCTGACTCTGGAATAAATGAAAATTCCAGTCCACCAATGGTTTCATTGGGTGTGTAGTGAAGATAGGCCGCACCCTTGCTCAATCGCCACTGATCCTGTGAAGGCATGGTATTAAAACCACTGAACTTACCATCAGCAGCAATATTGACGTCAATATACCGCTGAGCCTCTTTGATGGCCGACTGAGCCCAATGCCCACTATTAATGTAATCAGCGGACGTTTTCTCCCCTTTCAGGTTCAGAGGTAGAGCGGCAAACTGTCCTCGAGCCCCACCTTGCAGAAATAGTACTTTATAGTTATTCGGTATCTTCAGAAGATCACGCAGGTCTTTTTCAGCATCGTGGGCTACGCCAAGAAACTCCTTACCCCGATGACTGACCTCCATCACTGAAGCACCAACATCCTGCCAGTTCATCAGTTCATCACGCGCTTGCTGGAGCACCTCATGAGGAATAGCCGCAGGTCCGGCTGAAAAGTTGTAAACACGATTTTCCAGCTGTGCCAGAACATCATTTACAGAATGCTTCACAATGACTCCCTCTCCACTTAAAGGCGGTTTACCCTGGACATAAAAACGCCAGCTCCAGGCTGGCGTTTTATCAAGTTATCAGGATTCTACCGTCCCCTCATTTTCAACAGGATCACCCTGATCTTCAGCCTGCTCAGGCTCACCCACAGACTCTGGATCAACGCCAAAAGAATCTACATTTTCAGGCTCTTCAACCCGGGCAACCCCCACCAGTTTTTCACCTTCAGAGACACGAATCAGCGTTACCCCCTGGGTATTACGGCCCAGTGAAGATACGCCCTCAACCCCGGTTCTCACCAGCGTTCCCTGATCAGAAATCAACATAATTTGTTCGCCGCTTTTCACCTGTATGGCACCGACAATCTCCCCATTACGCTCGGTACACAGCATGGATCTAACACCCTGCCCGCCACGACTGGTCAAACGGAACTCTTCTACCGCCGTCCGCTTACCGTAACCTTTGGCACTGGCGGTCAAAATCTGAGTATCATCTTCCGGTATAATCAGAGAAATAATGCGCTGACCCTCCGGAAGTCTCATGCCGCGAACACCACGAGCGGTTCGACCCATTGCGCGCACACCGGTCTCCTCAAAACGGACCGCCTTACCACCATTGGACAGCAGCATAACCTGCTTATCGCCAGTGGTGATTTCAGCACCCACCAGCGTGTCCCCCTCATCAAGACCAAGCGCAATCAAACCCGATGAACGCGGACGGGAGAACTGCTCAAGAGGCGTCTTCTTGACCGTACCATTCAACGTCGCCATAAAGACGAAATACCCTTCGGTATACTCTTCAACCGGAAGCATGGCGGTGATTTTTTCACCTTCCTCCAGCGGGAGTATATTCACAATCGGTCGACCGCGGGATGTTCTGCCTGCCTGAGGAATCTGGTAAACCTTAAGCCAGTAGACCTTACCCTTACTGGAGAAGCAGAGAATCTGGGTATGGGTATTCGCGACCAGCATATGCTCGACATAGTCCTCTTCCTTAACGGAAGCAGCGGACTTACCACGACCACCCCGGCGCTGCGCCTGATAGGTATCCAGCGACGTCGTCTTGGCGTAGCCACCATGGGACAGGGTTACCACCATATCCTCTACATCAATCAGGTCTTCAACCGTAAGGTCACGACGGGAACTGGTAATTTCGGTTCGACGCTCATCGCCAAACTCATCCCTGACCAGCTCAAGCTCTTCCTTAATCACTTCTCTCAGACGCTGCGGATCACAGAGAATCAACATCAGCTCAGCAATCTTCTCCAGCAACTCCCGGTATTCCGAGAGCAGCTTTTCATGCTCAAGACCGGTCAGGCGATGCAGACGCATTTCCAGAATCGCCTGAGCCTGTCCTGGAGAAAGGTAATACAGCCCATCTCTCAGGCCATACTCTTCAGGCAGTTCATCCGGGCGACAGGCATCAGCACCGGCACGCTCCGCCATTTCCGTCATATGACCCGGATTCCATCCCTTCGCCACCAGTTTTTCTTTTGCTTCTGCGGGTGTCGGAGAATCTTTGATCAACTGAATGACCGGATCAATATTGGACAGGGCAACCGCCAGACCTTCCAGAATATGGCCACGTTCACGCGCTTTACGTAACTCATAAACGGTACGACGGGTAACCACTTCCCGGCGATGACGAATAAAGGCCGCCAGAATATCTTTCAGATTCATCAATTTTGGCTGGCCATCCTGCAGCGCCACCATGTTGATGCCAAACACCGTTTCCATCTGAGTCTGGGCATAAAGATTATTTAAAACAACTTCAGCATTCTCACCGCGCTTTAACTCAATAACGACGCGCAAGCCATCTTTATCAGACTCATCACGGAGCTCTGAAATACCTTCAATTTTGCGTTCCTTAACCAGCTCGGCAATCTTTTCGATCAAGCGGGCCTTGTTAACCTGATAAGGTATTTCATTAATAATAATCGTGCTTTTATTGCGCTTCTCGTCATGCTCAATATCCGCCTTGGAGCGAATATAGATTCGGCCACGGCCCGTACGATAAGCCTGCAATATCCCGGCACGGCCATTGATCATGGCGGCGGTCGGAAAATCCGGGCCCGGAATGTACTCCATCAGGTCGTCAACGGTCAGTGTTTCATCCGCCAGCAAGGCCAGACAGCCCGTAACAACTTCGGTCAGGTTATGAGGGGGTATATTGGTCGCCATACCCACCGCAATACCCGCAGAACCATTGACCAGGAGGTTTGGCACCCGGGTAGGCATTACCGCAGGAATCTGCTCGGTGCCATCATAGTTTGGCACGTAGTCAACGGTTTCTTTATCAAGATCGGCCAGCAGCTGATGGGCGATCTTGTTCATGCGAATTTCGGTATAACGCATGGCCGCGGCAGAGTCACCATCAATGGAACCAAAGTTCCCCTGACCATCCACCAGCATATAACGCAGGGAGAAAGGCTGAGCCATACGGACAATGGTGTCATAGACCGCAGAGTCACCGTGAGGATGGTATTTACCGATAACATCACCCACCACACGGGCAGACTTCTTGTAAGGCTTGTTCCAGTCGTTGCCCAGTTCGCTCATGGCGAACAGTACGCGCCGGTGTACGGGCTTCAGCCCGTCACGTACATCAGGCAGGGCACGACCAACGATGACACTCATGGCATAGTCCAGATAGGACTGCTTGAGTTCATCTTCAATATTTACCGGGAGAATCTCTTTGGCAATTTCAGTCATGGAAACCCAGTCGTCCTTTTGCTTACGGCCAACAGATCGCAGTCAGCATCCATTCCGGTTCTGTGGACCAGGATACCGATGAGGAAGGTTCTTCCCGCAACTGGAAAACCTCTACTTATCCAAGGCATCTCAATGGGTAGATTACCTTTCATAATCCACCGGTCAAAAGAAGAAGATTACCACAGACCATACCCCAACCGCGAGCAACATGAACGGTCTATTTATGATGTTTTTTGCTTTGCCGAAGTGTTTCTGACAGATAAATAACAGGCGTATCAACAAACAGTGACAAAGGAATCTCAGCCCGTTTCAGCAGACGTTGATTAACATAATTTATATGATCAAAAGTCTCTTTCATTTCATCATTAACGTTTTCTTCCTTATTCTGCTGAATGAAGAAAATGCATTGGCGTGAGATGTCATCTATCCGGAATGCAACAGAGCTTTCGATCTCCCATTTTATGATCTATCTGGTACTTAAACGGCGTTCTCTGCTCACACTCTTTTCCCCTCACCCCCTCTAAAACAGTGCGGTCGTAACTCATGAAATCCGGTATTTGAAACAATTCGCGGGCCATTTTCGAACATCTGACCTCGTTTAAATCAACCTTTTTGTAGGCGTTCAACAAGTAACTTTACATCCATTTATTCATTAGGGACGCTATTAAAGGTATGATCCGGACAGCCGTGACTGACTCAATTCAACTCTGCCTTGACGGATCATATAAAATGCCTGAAGTACACTCAGCACAAAATGTGGATCTTGGAGAAATTGCCAAATTTGAAGAACTGGCCAGTCGCTGGTGGGATCCTGACAGCGAGTTCAGGCCTCTGCATGAAATCAACCCACTCCGTCTGAATTATATTGATGAACGAGTGGGACTGGCAGGCAAGCGTGTTGTTGATATTGGCTGTGGCGGGGGCATTCTCAGCGAATCAATGGCTCGCCGGGGTGCGGATGTCACCGGTATTGATATGGGTGAAGCCCCTCTCTCCGTTGCCCGTCTTCACTGCATGGAAAGCGGGGTGGCTGTAAACTATCGACAGATTACTGCTGAGGAGCTGGCGGAAGAAATGCCAGGGCAGTTTGATGTGGTTACCTGCCTGGAAATGCTGGAGCATGTCCCCGACCCGGCATCCGTCATCAGAGCCTGCAGCAAACTCCTGAAACCAGGGGGACAGGCATTTTTCGCAACCCTTAACCGCAATCCAAAATCCTTTCTCTTTGCCATCGTCGGCGCTGAATACATACTCAAACTCCTGCCAAAAGGAACCCATGAGCACAGTAAATTTATCAAACCCAGTGAGCTGAGCGGGGATATGAGAAAAGCAGGTCTCGATATTCATGATATGACAGGAATGACCTACAACCCACTGACCAAAGTCTATCGACTCAACCCTAAGGATGTAGATGTAAATTATCTAATCTATGGCTCCAAACCGGCTGAGCATTAACACAAATAACCGGTTGTTTTGATGGTGCAGGCATAGCCCATTGATCAGAAAATCATGGCGTTTCTGGTTACCGCTATCGCGACAACAATTATTGTCAAGAATGAGCAAGAGTACTGCTGATGAAAGCCATTGAAGGCGTTTTTTTTGATCTGGATGGCACCCTTCTCGATACTGCAGAAGATTTTGTCATCACTGTTAACCAGATGTTAACCGATCATAAACATCCAGAACTGGATAGCCAGGTGATCCGACGGCATGTGTCGGCCGGTTCCAGAGCACTGATGCAGCTGGCGTTTAACATTCCCACTGGAAAAGAGCTGGAGCAGAAAAGGGCGCTGTTCCTTGAGTATTATGACCAGCATATTCAGGATCAGAGTCGCTCAACTTTCGCCCACCCCTACCCTGGTATTCTGCCATTGATTGATGACCTCAAGCATCGGAAGATCGTCTGGGGTATCGTCACCAATAAGCCCAGAGCCTACGCCATGGCTCTTATACGGCAGACCGGCCTGCTTGATAAAAGCCATGCCATTGTTTGCCCAGAAGATGTCAAAAGAGCAAAACCGGATCCGGAATCCCTGGTACTGGCCTGCAAGCAAGCCAAATGTTCACCAGAGCACAGTCTCTATATTGGCGACCATGCCCGTGACATTGAGGCAGGAAAGAGAGCTGGCATGACAACGGTTGCTGCCCATTATGGCTATATTGCAGAAGGAGATGATCCTGAGCAATGGCAAGCAGACTTGGACATTGACAATGTCGAACAGTTACATAATTGGCTTAAGCAATGTAATTGGGTGATTCCTGCAGATAGGTCACACCGTGAGGATTTGAACCATGTTTAAGTACCAGGCTCCCCAGGACCTGCTCAAGGGAAAAGTTATACTGGTTACCGGAGCTGGCGCTGGTATTGGCAGAGTTGCAGCACTGACATATGCTCGTCACGGTGCTACCGTCGTCCTACTGGGTCGTAATACTGAAAAACTCGAAGCAGTATATGATGAAATCGAACTGAACCAGTGGCCGCAGCCTGCCATTTACCCATTAAACCTGGAAAGTGCTGGCGATATCGATTTCATCAACCTTGCTGAAACTATTGAGAATGAATTCGGCCGGCTGGATGGATTACTTCATAACGCCAGCCTGCTGGGGGATCTCAAACCTATCAGCCAATTCCCTACAGAAACCTGGATGCGAATCATGCAGGTCAACCTGAACTCTGCATTCATAATGACACGAGAATTATTGCCTTTACTCAGGCTATCTGAAAAAGCATCCGTTATTTTTACTTCGTCAGGCGTCGGTCATACAGGCAGGGCTCACTGGGGTGCTTACAGCGTTTCAAAATTTGCCACAGAAGGCCTGATGCAGATCGTTGCTGATGAAGAGGATGGAATTAGCTCTGTCAGAGCCAACAGTATCAACCCAGGCGGTACCCGAACCACCATGAGAGCTTCCGCCTTCCCTGGCGAAGACCCGCAAACCCTGCCCACACCGGAAGACATTATGCCGGTTTACCTCTACCTGATGGGCAATGAGAGCCAGCATATCAATGGCCAGGCTTTCCATGCCCAGCAAAGCTAAGACTTTATAGAAACACCCTGCCTAAACGCCAGGGTGTCAAACAAGTGTTTCAACGCCTTTGTCAATAAAAAAAATTATTCATCAATAAACTGAGAACAAACTCTTCCATAATTTTTACCTTTTATCGTCTATTCTGAGTCGGTCACTCTTATCACCAATAGAATTATGAAAGCTGAACGTTTTATAGAAAAGAAAGTGGAAAAAAAAACCTTGGCGGCTCTGTTGCTTTCATCATTACTGAATGTGCCATCCTTCTCAGCCCACAGTTATGAACAAAAAGACTTAAACAATGAAATGATTATTGCCGCC
Organism: Endozoicomonas sp.; assembly: GCA_965261315.1. Taxonomy (GTDB): domain Bacteria; phylum Pseudomonadota; class Gammaproteobacteria; order Pseudomonadales; family Endozoicomonadaceae; genus Endozoicomonas. Next base: position 15,848 of record CBDHDM010000053.1, read on the forward strand.
AACTGGCAGCAACACTCAGGAGAGTATGCGGCTTATTTTTATCAGAGTTTTAATAGCGCTGCAGACCAACTGGAAGCCATTTTAAAAAACACACCGGAAGACAAAAAACCGGCAATTATTACTGGTATCGATGATACCCTGATCCCGAGCACACCTTATTTCACCAGCATGATTGATACCAATGAATCAAAAAACATTGAACGATCGAGATTCTGGTGGAACCACCAGGCAGCAAAAGCCCTGCCCGGTTCTGTCGAGTTTCTGCAAAAAGCCAATAAGCTCGGTGTAGAGATATTCTATATCAGCGGAAGATTCAACGATGTAAGAACCATCACAATCAACAAACTTAAGCAATTGGGCTATCCGGTCAGTAGTGAAAGACATGTTCTACTGCAAGAGGAACAAAATATAACCCTGAGCAAAGAAAAAAAACGACAACATATTATTGATATGGGTTACCACCCCATCATGCTGTTTGGAGATCAACTAAACGACCTTGGCGAAGTAGACAAAGGGCTCTACCCGGAAAAGAAAAAATGGGTTAGCCAGCATCAGGATAAACTTGGTAGCCAATGGTTTATTTTACCCAATACTGTGTATGGCTTTTGGGAAGAAGCCATTACCAGAGATTACCGAACACTGAGTCCTGAAGAAAAACATAATGCCCGTACTCAGGCAGTCCATTACCACAAGCCATCGTTTCCTCTTCCAAAAAATTATCATCAGCAAATTTTAATGGCCGATCTCTGGATGAGAAAGTCTGCAGACTATAACGCTACTGCTCTACAGACCTACAACCTTGCCAGCAAAGCGCTTGAAACACCTAAAAATCGCCACGCCGAAGACCGGGCTATTATTGTTGATATTGACGGTACGCTTATCGATTACCCCCCCATTCATTTAACCTCCCCCCTTTGTAAGACATTCCCAGATCCTGAAGAAAAAATCAGAAACTATGAAAAGCAACTTGGAGCATCATCCATTCCCGGTGCCAGAGAATTTTTAAACAAAGCGGCTGCCCTGGGGTATGAAATCTTCTATTTAACAGCCAGAGAGCATTCCTCAGGTCGGCCTGGCCACAAAGGAGACGTTGAAGCATTCACATTGAAACAACTGACTTATAATGGATTCCCCAAAGTGAGTCAGGGCAACCTGTTAAATCGCTCAAAATACTGCCCAAAAAGTAAAAAAAGTTGCGATAAAGCATTTCAACGAAAAGCGATTATGACCGGAAAGATTAATGGCAGGAATTATGATGTCAGATTGTTTGTGGGTGATCTTCTGGATGATTTTGACTTAAAAGAACAGGGACTGTCACCTTACGATAAATTGTCCGCCGAAAAAACCAGGGAACTCTATGGCAGAAAATACTTTATCATTCCCAACCCGGTAAATAAGACATGGATGAGACACTATTACTCATATGTTGCAGGAAAAGATATCTGTAAAATGAGTGAACAGGAGCGTTCAGATATTCGCAAAAGTCTGATAGAAGACTGGCCTGAAAAATACCTCTATAAAGCTGAACAACGTTGAATTCTAACTGTATTTTTGGCTTAAATTACTATTTATTGAAGAACGCCTACCCTTGATCAGGGCAGTCGAGATGAATTACCAATTTATCAGACAACCGTTTTCCATTCGATAAACACAATCCATGCTTTCAAGAACTGTCATTTTATGAGTAATCATAATCACGGTACTGTCTTTAAACTCGCTCAAGACGGCTCCCACAAGCATTTTCTCACTATAAATATCCAGTCCTTCACCAGGCTCATCCATTACCAGTATTGGTGCAGGTTTCAGCATAGCCCTGGCAATTGCCAGGCGACGCTGCTCTCCCCCGGATAAAGCAATGCCCCCCTGGCCCAACCAGATATCCAGTATGCCGCCATCACTATCCCTCGCTGCAGCCAGACCATTAAGACCTGAGCGCTCTATCACTTTTAAAAGAGCCTCATCACTGACTTCTGACGCAGCCAACAGCAAGTTTTCCCTGAGTGTGGCACTGAATACATGCGTTTTCTGGGGAACAAAGGTGATAGCCTTGTAGAGCTCCAGCTCAGAAAATCCTTGAATTTCTTGCCCGTCAAGAAAAACCTGACCGTTAGAAGGCTCCAACCCACGACTCAATAACTTGATCAGTGTTGATTTACCACACCCGGTTTTGCCAAGCAGAGCAACATGGCTACCTGCAGGAATGGCCAGAGATAGATTATTGATGATTGCCTGGTCATTACCATAGCCACAGGACACATCAGTCAACTGAATTTCACCTTTTACCACTTTCCCAGAAGCCACCTCTGGAAATACAACAACCGGCGAATTAACCACCTGACGCAGACGGCTGGCCGCATGTCGGGTATGGCTGAGAAACTGAAAGGCTAAAGGCAGCGGCATCAGTGCTTCAAAACTGGCCAGCATGCCAAACACCATCATCACCATGACTGGCCCGCTGACTACACCGGTAGCCATTTCACTGCTGGCAATATACAGAACTAATAATGCCGCAGCGCCTGATCCGGAAACAAACAGCGCAGAACCCAACCCCTCAAGAGCCGCCATGCGGGACTGATCTCTGATCAATGCCTGCTCTGAACCGGCTATCACTGATCGACTGTTTGCGTCACTGCCGTAGATCTGTTGCTCAGCCATCCCCTGCAAATAATCCAGCACCTGCTGCCGAAGGCGAGCCTGTCTGATCCCCATGGACTCACCGGTTTTCCGGCCCAGAACGTAGAACAACAAAGGCATGGAGACAATCCATAGAATCATCACCGCAAAAGTCACCATCGCCACCGTCGGGCTGAAAAACCATAGGAAGAGCGAAAAGAGCATCGCCACCATCAGAGCAGATAACAGTGGGCTGATGAGCCTCAGATAAAGCTGGTCCAGTGCATCGATATCAGCCACCAGCCGATCCAGCAACTCACCTTTTCGATATTGACCCAGTTGCTCCTGTGAAATGGGAATCAGCTTGCTGAAAAACCAGCTGCGTAAGCCGGAAAGCAAACGAAACGTGGCGTCATGGCTCACCAGCCGCTCAGCATAGCGGGCCGCAGTACGGGCAATCGAGAACCCTCTAACACCAGCCCCTGGTGTAAAAAAGTTAAAAGTCTGTGCCGTTGTAAAGGTCAAACCAGCAATAGCGGTAGCCGTTATGAACCACCCGGAAAGCGATAGCAGGCTGAGGCTGGCCAGCACAGTCGCAATCGTCAGAAGGATCCCCAGTGACAGCATGCCCAGGTGTTGCCGATAGAGCTTCAGGAACGACCACAGGTCATTCATCATCCAGACTCCCCTTTGCATTACGATAGTTGTACATACTGACAAACTGCTGGAACTGAGGGTTTTCCTCAATCAGAGAAGATGGGGAACCATCGGCAACCAGTCGTCCCTTGTCCAGCATCAGTATCTGGTCCATGGCAGTAAGCTGGTTGATTCGATGGGTTATGGTAATCACCGTACAGTCCCTGGGAATGGCACTGAGTGCGTCCAGCACCAGTGTTTCACTGGCAGAATCAAGACTGGCCGTTGGTTCATCCAGAATCAATAAACGGACCGGCATGACCAGAGCTCGAGCCAATGCAATTCTCTGAGCCTGTCCTACCGAGAGATTACCGCCCTGCTCCTGCAGTGAACTGTCCAAACCATTGGGCAGTCTTTCCAGAATATCCATGCCCTGAGCCTTTTCCAGCGCTTTCAGGCATTGATCAGGAGTAATCGTTCGCCCAAATGCCTGCCTTCCAAAAGCAATGTTGTCATAAACAGTGCCATGAATAATCAAGGGGTGCTGTCCAAGCCAGGCAATCTCTTTTCTCCAGCTATCAAGGTCAGTAGCGGCTAAAGATTGGCCTGCCACCCGAATATCTCCCTGGTAATTCCAGAACCCCATCAAGGTATTAATGAGCGTGGTTTTACCGGCACCACTGCTCCCAACAATACCAACCCGGCTACCGGGTTTTATGGTGAACGACAGTTGATCAAGCAAATACTGATTGCTATTTTTCAGGCAGGCAGACGCTTCTGACTCAACCTCAGTTTTCACACTGCCCAATACAGAGAGCGCTCTTACCTCAATGGTTAATGGCGCTTCTGAAGGTATGATTAACCCGCCACGATGAACCTCAGGCTCTTCCCGGGAAAGGACCTCCAATATCTCTTCTGTCGCACCGACGGCTTTTGCTTTTGCATGATAATACGTTCCCAGTTCCCGCAGGGGCTGGTAGTACTCAGGAGCCAGAAGTAACAGGAAAAGGCCAGTATATAATGTCACCTCACCTCCAAAGGTGAGATGCCCCAGGAAACTCATACCCAGAAATACGGCAACCAGTGCAATGGACACCGAGGCGAAAAACTCAAGCACCGTTGAAGAGAGAAATGCCAGACGAAGGACCTCCATGGTTTTTACCCGAAAGTCTTCACTGGCACCGGATAGCTGCTCTTCTGCAAACCGGGTACGCTGAAATAACTTTAACGTTTCCAACCCCTGCAGGCGGTCAAGAAAAAAGCCCCCCAAACGCGAAAGCGCCTGAAAGTTTTTACGGTTAGCCTGAGCTGCTTTCATGCCCACTAGAATCATAAATGTAGGAATAAGCGGTGCGGTACCCAGGAAAATAATGCCGACCACCCAACTCTGGGGAAAAGCAACCACCAGCATAATCGCAGGAATCGATACCGCCAGAACCCTCTGGGGCAAATATTTAGCAACAAACTCCTGCAACTCTTCTACCTGCTCAACGGCAATCGCCGACCAGCTGCCCGCAGGCTTTTCACCAATCACCAGAGGACCCAGCCGCCTCAGCTTATCCAGAAGAAGCTTTCTTACTTCAACCCGAACACTGGCACCCGCCCTGAATCCACAAAACTCTCGCCCCCAGGCACAAACACCACGAATAATCACCAGCAATAAAATCAAAAGAAAATCATGGTTTAACATTTCTCTAGTGGCATTTTCCATCACCAATTGGTGAATCATGCTGGCCATAATAGAAGCCTGCACAATCAAAAAGATTCCACTAAGCAAGCCAAGGACCATTGAGATCAGCAGCCAATGCCGGGCTGGCTTTATCTGCCTCAATAGCCATCGATAGGCCTGTTTTTGCGTTGTTTGAGTCATTCTTTACCGATTTTCCGGACCGCATACCAAAGAAGCGCATTGTACATAAGTCGATCGGCCGTCACCATGTACAGCCACCACGAACATACAAGCTGGTTTTCAGATAGCGACACCCCCTATAATTACGCGCTTTTGGTTCTGATCCGAAATCATTGGTCATCATGCTTCAGAATATTCGCATAATCCTTATCAATACTTTCCACCCAGGTAACATAGGTTCCGCTGCCAGAGCCATGAAAACCATGGGACTGAGTGACCTTTGCCTGGTAAGTCCCCAGCGTTTTCCTGCGCCAGAGGCTGACTCCATGGCCGCTGGTGCTCTCGACGTGCTTGAAAATGCCCGGTTGTTTGAAACACTGGATGAAGCCATTGCCGATTGTTCTTTAGTAATCGGTACCAGCGCCAGAACTCGAACACACTCGTTCTCTCGTCCCATGCTTGATGCTGAACACAGTGCAGAACAGCTCTTATCAGAGTCTCAGCAGGCTCCGGTTGCGCTGGTCTTTGGACAGGAAACCATGGGGCTTACCAATAGCGAACTGGAAAAATGCCACTTTCACACCAGCATTGATGCAAACCCTGAGTATCCTGTACTGAACGTTGCTTCTGCTATTCAGATCCTATGCTATGAAATCTACAAGGCCTCTCTCAAAGAGGCAGACAGTTACGCAAATGATAAGCCTGAGCAGGCATACCCGCTCAACAAAGAGCTTGAGCTTTTCTACGAGCACCTGGAATCTACGCTGACCGATATCAATTTTATTATTAAACAGCATCCCGGTCTGGTTATGACAAGGCTTCGCCGCTTTTTTAACCGTGCACGACCTGAAGCAAAAGAGCTGAACATGTTGCGGGGAATCCTCGGGGCAGTTCAGAAATCGGCCAGAAAACAGTAGCTGGTATGACAAGACCAACCCTATTCAAAGTAGAAGAACTCAACCCTATTGCCTTTCCTTTGGTGAACCGTTTTTTTAAGGAAAATGGTCATAAAGGTAAAGCCAGAGGTGATGAACGGATTTGGGTTATCCGTGACCAACAGGGAGATATTTTGGCTGGACTGAGAGCCAGCCAGAAATCAGCCGGTTATTTATTGAGAAGTGTCTGGGTCGGAAACCATGTCCGAAGGCAGGGTATTGGCTCACTACTGCTCACCGCCACACTGTCAGACCTGAAATTTGAGGCCTGCTGGTGCTACCCCTATCCCCACCTTGAGACCTTCTATATGGCAGCAGGTTTTGTGTTGCCAGCAATAGAAAGCGTTCCCACTGATATCCTGGAGCCTTACCAGCGATACCAGAAACAGGGAAATGATTTTCTACTGATGGCCTGTTTCCCGTAGCAGCGCGGAAACTTCATTATCCGTCAGCTTTCTGTGCTCATTGAGCCTTAAGTCACCTAACTGCAAGTTCACCATACGAATACGTTGCAGTTCCAGAACACGATAACCGAGAGAACGACACATCCGACGGATTTGACGGTTAAGCCCCTGGGTAAGAATGATCTGAAACCATTGCTCTGCCACTTTCTTAATACGACAGGGCTTTGTAATGATCTCGCCGTAGCGAACACCTGCCGACATTGATAACAAAAAATCGTCAGACAAAGGCTTATCGACACAAACCAGGTATTCCTTCTCGTGATAAAAGTCCGGATGCAGCAATTTCTGGCATAACTCACCATGATTAGTAAGCAACATTAACCCATGGGAGTCTTTATCAAGTCTGCCAACCGGAAAGACCCGGAGATTGTGTTCAGGACTTGGTAGATGATGAACAATGCTCGAGTCATCATCCCGGTCACAGACTGAGTCAACGCCAACCGGTTTGTTATACAGAAAATAGACTTTCGCCGTATTGGCCATAACTTCCTGACCATCGACCACTACTCTGTCACTGTCTTTTATACGATCGATATGCAAACCATGGCGGCCGTTGACCTGTACCAAACCATCTTCAATAAGCCGGGAAGCTTGCCGCCTTGAGCAGACACCAGCATCAGCAATGTATTTTGACAGGCGAATCATAGAGAAAACTCATGTAATATCCATTTCTCAAAAATAACACTTATAAAAGATATGGATATGCTAAAACAATTAATCAGGACATCACTTCTGGCAGGACTATCGCCTTAAAGTCTTGCACGCACCCACCAAAGAAAATGCCCTGACCATCATTGTACTCAGTGATCAGCTATTGGCCGACAACGAATGTTAAGCCAGCGAATTGCCAAGCTGTATATTGCCCGTGCATGGGGAGTAAAGGATGAGTCTATCGACACCAGCTTACACTCTGCTATTGATGAGTTTGATGATGCCTTAAAAAAGCTTCAACAAAAAGCCATACTCAGTCTGCTTGCCCTGATTGTCGCTACCGCAGGGTTATTACAGATAAGACTGTTCAAGCCTTTCTGGTCGGCCTTATCTTTCCGTCCTTTCCCGATTATCCAGAACCCACAGCCCCGCGGTGTTACTGAAGACACCAACTATATGATGAAGGTGAATGCAGTCACCGAGTTTGATGTCATTACGGATGCTTACTCAGTTTATAAGCTACTGCAAAGCAGCCCATTGATTGATGGTTCACGAATTGGAGTCATGGGTTTTTCCTATGGAGACCAGGTTCGAAGAGAATAAAATAATGGTTTATATCAGCTCTGGAATTTTACAGTGGAAATATGGGTCGATTGCTGATGCCTGCCCCCTGGTCATAAAAGAAATTTTATACCGGGCGGCTGAGCGTACCAAAACACGCGACGACTTTTGTGGCAAATCATTTTTTACAAGTAGCAAAGTCTAAATACATTACATTCATGCAGGTAAGTTCTGGCTTTGATGTCGCGGATAATGAAATAGTCAAACGCATAACCAGCGAAGACTTAGTTATTACCGCCGATATTCCTCTGGCAGCCGAAGTCATTGAGAAAGGCGCATTAGCATTAAACCCGCGAGGCGAGCTATATACCGACAGCAATATCAGGGCACGACTTAATATGCGTGATTTTATGGATACCCTGAGATCAAGTGGTATTCAAACAGGGGGAGTCTCAGCCATCAGCCAGAGTGACCGGCAGGAGTTCGCCAATAACCTGGATAAATTATTAGCGAAAAAATCCAAAATCTAGGTCAATTATTTATTAGCACCACCACGCTGGCCGCTGTTAGCACTTACAGGATTTACCCGAGTAAGATCGTTATCAATGGTAACTATTCACTCTTTATCTGCTGCCAGTAGCTTTCCATTTCTTCTAATGTTAATTGCTCAAAAGCCTGATCATCGGTTGTGGCAAGCGCTTCCATTTTGCGAAAGCGCCCATCAAATTTATGGCATGCCTTCCGCAAGGACATATCAGCATCAACTCCGAGGTGACGGGCAAGATTGACACAGGCAAATAACAGATCACCAACTTCTTCTGAAATTCGCTCCTGACTTTCTGCCCTTGCTTCGCGGATTTCAGCCAGTTCTTCCTGAATTTTATCAAATACCGGTTCAACCTCCGGCCAGTCGAAACCGACTCTTGCGGCTGCAGCCTGAATTTTCTCTGCACGCTGTAGGGTTGGTAGTGTTACTGGCAAATCATCAGGCATCGCAGACTCAGGCCGCTTTTGTCCTTTTAGTTTTTTTTCCTCTGCCTTTATTTCCTGCCATTTCTGTTTAACCTGTTCAGGAGTGAGCTTTTCTTCAGAAGCAAACGAATTGAGACTGCCATCAGGAAATACATGAGGGTGTCGTCGCAATAGTTTTGTTAATAAACCTTCACTGATATCTGCAAAGTCAAAAAGCTCACTTTCTGCGGCCATCTGGGCATGAAAAATCACCTGAAATAGCAGGTCACCCAACTCTTCCCTGAGGTTGTCGTAATCCTCCCGCTCAATGGCTTCCGCGACTTCACAGGCTTCTTCCAGCGTGTACGGAGCAATGGTGGAAAATGTCTGCTTGAGATCCCATGGACAACCATGCTCTTTATCTCTGAGCCTGGTCATCAACGTAATAAGTTCATCAATGGAATGGGACAAACCAGACTCCTGCAGATATTCAGTGGCATTGAAAAGGGGGGCATTCCCACGCAGTGCGTGGGAATAGATATATGAATCAGCTCATCTTCCGGTGACGGACGGCTTCAATGACATTGGGCAGCTGACTGACCTTTGCCAACAACCGTCCCAGATTTTCCAGACTGGACACTTCCATGGTTAGCAACATGCTGGCCAAATGCTCTTCCTTACTGGTTCGAGTCTGCATAGAGAGAACATTAACCTTATCATTGGCGAGCACCACGGTAATATCTCTTAACAGCCCCGGACGGTCATACGCGGTAATGATGACATCAACCGGATAACTGTAGTCTGGCCTGGTCCCCCAGTTCACTTCAATCAAACGCTCCGGTTCACGGCCACGAAGAGAGAGCGCCGTATTACAGTCTTGACGGTGAATCGTCACTCCTCGCCCCACCGTAATGTAGCCAATAATCGGATCACCGGGAACTGGCTGACAGCACCCTGCCATCTGGGTCAGTAAGTTTCCAACACCATCAATATTAATGGTACTGTCTGACAGGCGGTCCTGTTGAGGCTTGGTCCGAATCTCAAAAGATTTTTCTTCTTCTGGTGCCACCTGTTTCTGAGCCAGTGATACCGCATGACGAAGCTTTATATCCCCGGCACCAATGCCAGCAAACATATCATCTGGTGAAAGACAGTTAACAGCCAGGGCAAGCTCACTGTAATTGACACCATTCAGCGCTTGTCGTTTGAGTTCAGTTTCCAGAAGGCTCTGCCCATCAGAAATATTGGCATCACGATCCTGCTTCTTGAACCAGCTGGTAATCTTTGCCCTGGCACGACTGGTAGTGACATAACCCAGATCAGGATTCAGCCAGTCACGGCTTGGATGAGCATTGGGAGCCGTCAGAATCTCAACCTGATCCCCCGTCTTCAACTTATGATTCAGTGGAACAATACGCCCAGCAACTTTAGCCCCACGACAACGGCTACCCACTTCAGAGTGTATTCGGTAGGCAAAATCAATAGGGCTGGAGCCTACCGAGAGGTCTACCACATGGCCATCTTTGGTGAATACATAGATTCGATCGGGTTCGACATCCGCTCGCCATTGACCACCCAGCTCACCAAGATCACCGAGGTCTTCATGCCACTCCATAACCTGACGCAGCCATGATATCTTTTCTTCATAGCTATCACTGCGGCTATTAACGTCTGTTCCCTTGTATTTCCAATGAGCACAAACACCAAGCTCTGCCTCTTCGTGCATATCATGGGTTCGTATCTGAACTTCGAGGGTTTTTCCTTCAGGACCGAAGACAGCCGTATGCAACGAGCGATAGCCATTCTCTTTGGGCGTGGCAATATAATCATCAAACTCTTTGGGAATATGATTCCACAGGGAATGAACAACGCCCAGTGCCGCATAGCAATCACGAACTTCATGGGTAAGAATCCGGACAGCGCGAATATCGTAGAGGTCACGAAAATCCACATTTTTCCGCCTCATCTTACGCCAGATACTGTAGATATGTTTTACCCGACCGTTGACATCACCTTCTATACTGGCCTCAGACAATGAGGATTTCATCGTATTAACGACATCAGTTATATATTTCTGGCGATCCAGCCGCTTGCCATCCAGCAGTTTGGCAATTTTTTTATAGTCGTGAGGCTTCAGATAACGGAATGAGAGGTCTTCCAGTTCCCACTTGATATAACCAATACCAAGCCGGTGAGCCAGAGGGGCATAAATCTCAAAAACTTCCCGGGCGACCCGTTGCCGTTTTTCCTTGCTGGCATGCTGAACTGCGCGAATAGCACAGGTTCGTTCCGCCAGTTTAATCAGGGCTACACGAACATCGTCAATGATGGAAACCAGCATTTTCCGGACCTTTTCAAGCTGGTCCTGCCGATGATCCAATACCTGCCGTCTCGGGTTCTGGATATTACTGATGGCAGCCATACCCTGAACATCCTTAATCAGTCCGGCAACCACTTTTCCGAAATTTTCCTCAACGTGAGCAAGAGGCAGTTTGGCTTCGCGGACGGCCCGGTAGAGAACGGCTGCAACCAGGGTATCCATATCCAGTTTCAGCTCAGCCAGGATTTCCGCCATCTCCAGCCCGGTCCGGAAACAACCTTTTCCCGCTGGCCAGGCTGTGTCATCAGCTGAGCTCTTATGCAGAACCTGCTGCAAAGCGAGCAGCTCAGCCTGACGGGCCAGTTCACAGGCCTCCCTCAGACTGTCCGTATCACCGACACCATAACATTCCTGAAGGCGATTCAGCCAGGCATCCAAATCGACACTGCCATCATAGTTCTGGGGCTGATCCTCTCTAACCTTGACCATCTATTCCATTCCGTCTCTTTCTGTATAAATAACGCTATTACTAACCTGCCCCATGCTCAAAGTTCAGGTCTGGCGCTTTCGTGGTCCGGCATCCCGGATAAATACGGTTACCTGATAAGCTTCTTCCAATAAACTATGCTCTGACAAAAAGCGCCATGGACTCCACATGCGCTGTTTGCGGAAACATGTCCATCACACATAAGCGACGTAACTTGAAACCATAAGATGCAAGGGTACCTGCATCTCTTGCCAGAGTCGCCGGATTGCAGGAAATATACAACAGTCGGTCAGGCAGTAACCCGCTCAGCTGGCTTATCAAAAAATCGGCACCCGCTCTTGGCGGATCCATGACCACAATATCATATTGCTCTGTGGCCCAAATTTCTGAACTGAAATTGCTGGCCAGGTCAGCTTGATAAAAACGTGTATTATCAAAACCATTCAGTTCAGCATTCCTGCAGGCCTGATCCACCGAACTTTGCGAACCTTCCACACCGGTCACCTGTTCCGATTTTCTGGCTAAAGGCAGTGAAAAATTACCAAGGCCACAGAATAGATCAAGTATCTTATCTGAGGGTTTTGGGCTGAGCCATTCAATGGCCTGATTAACCATGGCTTGATTTATCGTCCAGTTAACCTGGGTAAAATCCTGGGGCCGGAAATACAACTTCAAATCGGAGTCTGACAATGAATAATAAAGCGTTTCATGACCTTCCTCCGGATAAAAAGGATCAATCCTCTCAGGACTGCCCTGCAGATAGAGGAACAGCTGATGAGAAGCCGCAAACTCCCTAAGAAGTCTCTGATCCCCTTCAATCAGAGGCTTGATATGGCGCAACAATAGCCCACGACCATTCTCCGCAAGGAAACACTCTGCATGTGAAATAGCTTCGCGACTTTTTAGCGTTGGCAGAAATGACTTAAGAAGCCCGGGTATTTCCTGTAAAGGCTCTGCCAGAACCGGACAGTCTTCAATAACACAAATGGTATTGTTGGCTTTTTCACGAAAGCCAAGCTGCAAACACCCTTTTTGCCAGCCTATGGCTAAACGGCAGCGGTAGCGGTATCCATAGGCGGGAGAAACCAGTGATTCATCAATATATTCAGGTTTTATATTGGCAAAACGCCGCAACTGATCAAGGACTGTCTGCTGTTTACTACTGAGCTGCCCCTCATGAGACCAGTACTGCAAACTGCAGCCACCACATTGACGAAAGTGCTGGCATTCAGGATCACGGCGCTCAGGAGAAGCACTGAGGACTTCTTTGACCCGGACATTCATAAATCGTCGTTTATCTTCGACAACCTGAACACGGACCACTTCATCAGGCAATGCGCCATCAACAAACAGGGTTTTCCCCCGGTAGCGGGCAATCCCCCGGCCATCATGGGAAAGCCCCTCAATACGCACCTCCTCATTCAGGAAGAATGGATTTGAGGCAGTACGTTTAGAGCGCATAATTAACTTCCAACATTTTCTCTGTACGTATTAAAACAGTAATTCTACATGGGATGCCCGGCACAAAAAACTCAGTATCTGATCCCATTTATTGAAATATCAATAATTTACAAAATCTATCGTTTCTTTAAGGAAGAAATACGCCCGTCGAAAGATAACGATCACCACGATCACAGATAATCGCAACAATGGTGGCATTCTCCACTTTTCCTGAAACTCTGAGAGCAGCAGCAACTGCGCCACCCGATGAAACACCACAGAATATACCTTCATCACGGGCCAGCGCCCTCATGCATTCTTCTGCTTCACTCTGACCAATATCCATCACCTCATCAATAGCCGAACGATCAAAGATTTCCGGAAGATATTCCGGGCTCCAACGTCGTATTCCCGGAATTTGTGCCCCATCTTCCGGCTGTAAACCAATAATCTGGATAGAGTCATCCTGTTTTTTTAAATAACGGGAAGCACCCATTATGGTGCCCGTTGTGCCCATGGCGCTTATAAAGTGTGTCACTTTGCCATTGGTCTGCTGCCAAATTTCAGGCCCGGTCGTGCCATAGTGAGCCAGCGGATTATCAGGGTTGGCAAACTGATTCAAGACCTTACCCAAACCCTGGCTTTGCATTTCCAGCGCTTTATCCCGGGCACCTTCCATACCATCACTGACCAGAATCAGTTCTGCACCATAAGCACTCATGGCTGCACGACGCTCGTTACTCATATTGTCCGGCATGATCAGGATCATTTTGTAACCCCGGACCGCCGCTGCCATAGCCAGAGCTATCCCGGTATTGCCACTGGTGGCCTCAATCAATGTATCACCCGGACTGATTGCATTTCGGGCCTCAGCTTCCACAATCATGGATAAGGCAGGGCGGTCCTTCACAGACCCTGCAGGGTTCTGCCCCTCCAGTTTGAGCAGCACGGTGTTCGAGCTTTTTCCCTGCATACGCTGCAGGCGAACCAGAGGCGTATTGCCAATAATCGACTCTATTGTCGGATATTCCATGGACATATATCTTGCATTAACTTTATTATGCTGGCTCAGAAAATAAGATTTCTGGCCATTGGCTATTCATCAGTGCCCATGCACTAAAAAGCAGACCTTCAGACATCTGATATAAGGTTGTTGTTTTTTAATAGCTTTGAGCATAAACCCTGCATAATACATAACAAAAGCCAAACAGGGAAAGGCAGTACCATGAGACAGCATCTTCTGGCATTCCGCCAACGCATTCTTCTGCTGGCCTTTTTACCCGGTATTATCGTCTCGATACTCATGGGTGGCGTCTATCTGAGTAAGCGATATAACGAGCTGGACAATCAGCTCATGGCCAAGGCGCTGACTCAATCCGAACAAAAGGCGGCAATTGTTGCCTTTTTATTAAAAGACAAAAAGTTGCTACATAAAACCCAGCGTGAAGAGCTGCAAACCCTCATCAGCATGCTGCTCGACGATATGGATATTCGTGCTGTAAGCCTTGTGGATGATAAAGGGAATGAAGTTCTCCATGCCGGACCAACACTTACCGCCACTGGAAAAATATCCTCACTGATGGGATCAAACCAAACCTGGTTCCAAAATGACCAGGTCATTCAGGTCGCCAACCCGATCAACAGCCCGAATAGTTCGGTAAATGATGGCTGGCTGATTATTGATTACACCTATGCAGAAACACATCTCACCCGGTACCGATCCTTGGCATTCAGCATTATTGTGATCTCCATGGGGCTTGCGATCGCATTGGTGATCAGCCTTAAGTTGGGTAACGGTGTCACTCGACCTCTGAATAATATGGCACGGGTCATTAGTCGTATACGGGATGGTTTCTTTGACACCCGCCTTCCGGATAACCCTGGAAGCCTGATGTATGAACTGGAGTCGGCCATCAACGAAATGCTGGATAGCCTGCAGGCCAAACATCAGAAAATGACCAGTCATATTGCCCAATATAATGACGAACTGCAGGAAACACTTGAAACCATTGAAATCCAGAATGTTGAGCTGGATCTGGCCAGAAAGGAAGCACTTGAAGCAAGCCGAAGCAAAAGTGAATTCCTGGCCAATATGAGCCATGAAATCAGAACGCCTCTGAATGGCATTATTGGCTTTTCCAACTTGATGCTCAACTCCAGTCTGACACCACAACAATACGACTACATCAGCACAATCGAGAAATCCTCTCAGGGATTGCTCACCATGCTCAACGATATTCTTGACTTCTCTCGAATGGAAGCAGGCAAGCTGGAACTGGACCCTCAACCTGTATGCCTCCGTGAGATCGTTGAAGATGTTATGACATTTATGGCACCTTCAGCTCATGGCAAGTCACTGGAAATTGTTCACTTTATTTACGACGATGTTCCTGAAAGTATCATCATTGATGGACAGCGATTAAAACAGGTGCTGACCAATCTGGTCAGTAACGCGATTAAGTTCACCAGTTATGGCTCTGTGGCTGTTCGCGCAATGCTTGACCAAAGAGAAAGTGATGAACAGATAACACTGAGAATTTCAGTGACTGACACAGGTATTGGTCTTACCCGGGAACAACATCATAAGCTATTCCATGCTTTTGCCCAGGCAGACACGAGCAAGACACGAAGGGCTGGAGGTACTGGCCTGGGTCTTTCTATCTGTAAAAGTCTGGTAGAACAGATGGGTGGTGAGATTGGCCTGGAGTCTGACTTAGGACAGGGAGCTACTTTCTGGTTTACTTTTAAGACAACGGTTAGTGAACCATTAGCCTCTAACGATGAGACTCCGCAACCTGCTATCAAAAAGCCGCTGAATGACCAAAAAGTGCTTCTTATAGAACCTCATGAACTCACCAGACTCTCTATCTTTCATTTGCTGGATAAACTCGGTGCTAATATCACGACAGCCACCTGTTTTCAGCAGGCAATAGCTTCCAGCGAGATTTACACTGACTACAGTCATATCTTCGTCAATCTTGATGATGTCGATCTTGAACCGGCCATTGAACAGCTACAGTCTTGCAATGATAGCACTATCATTACACTTCTCACCTCAGCAGAAGTCACAGGTCTGGCTGATGCAGTACTGCCAAGCGAAGCGAATACATTACTTAAGCCCGTAGGGCTTAGCCGCCTGAAGAGGCTCATCTCCTACCGGGAAGGTGGCCAGGCTTTTGGCCATCGGCAAATAAATAAGCCTCTGAATATTCTGGCCGTTGACGATAACCCGGTTAATCTGAAGTTACTCAAAACCATCCTTGGCCGTCCTGGTCAAAACCTCAAGACTGCTGAAAACGGCTTTGAAGCCATTGAGCTTTGCAAACAGTTTTCTTTCGATATCATTTTTATGGATGTTCAAATGCCTGTGCTTGATGGCATGGAAGCGACAAAGAGAATCCGTAATGAAATCCCTAACAACCGGCGCACACCAGTCATTGCAGTTACTGCCCATGCATTACCTGAAGAAAAAAAAGTTCTGCTACAAAGTGGTTTTGATGACTACCTGAGTAAGCCTGTCAGTGAGAAACACTTGATCAGCATGCTGAATCAATGGGCTCAGACACCCTCAGAGAATATTGAAAACAAAGAGTATCGAGCATCATCCAAAATCAGCATACCCATTACCAGAGTAACCAATGCCCAGGAAAGTCCGGTTGATATAAACCTGGCTTTAAAGCTGGCAGCAGGAAATTCAAAACTGGCTCATGAGATGCTGGTCATGATGAAGGATGGCCTTGATGATGACCTGGAAACGCTCAGAACCGGCTGGAAAGAGAATAATTTTTCAACCGTTCTCGAACGCGTGCATCGATTACATGGCGCCTGTCGTTATTGCGGGGTTCCAGAACTCGAGAGGATTTGCAACAAACTGGAAACTCGGCTGAAGCAATACAACAGCCTCTCCCATGAAAAGATCAAGGAAGATTTCCAGTCATTAGTCCAGTCAATTATTCGACTTAAGGATTGGGAATTAAAGAGTTTAGAAATCGACTGAAAAGTCTGCGCTCAGGTAAGGGTAGAAAATAGAGGATAAAAAATTGCATTTGCATTTAAGAAGCCAATCCGTGGTTTTATTTTACCAAGAGCACTATCGATAAAGGTCCATATATGGGGGGTCCTGAACTTTTTTATTTTACGGATGTCTATCCATTGCACAAGGAGCACCAATAAAACGGATAAAGACTAAAACTCTATAGGACTAAGATTATGAATACTATTTACAGTGGCAGCGTTGAACACAATGGCTATAAATACAATTATCAACCAGTAAACCCTGAAAATCCTGTTCAAGGCATTAAGCTTGAAAGTACTGTTTATTATAGTAGCGTAGCACCTCATAGTAAGACATTACCTACAAGATCCTGTATAAAGTCAGAAGTAGTTATTAAAATAAACAAGCCAAAAGATGTTCCTGCAAATTGCTTTTGTGCTGCGGCGAAAATATACAGCGGTTTGAAACACATAAAATTAATGCCTCCAATAGCCTTTAACGGTAATCATTTTTCTTCATTTCTTGCAGAAGAAGGTAACTTCATCTGTAACGAAATTATTGCAAAAAGGTATATAGCTCAATTGAGTTCCTCTCCATATTTTAAAGTTGTAGTCAATCCTATTAATGGAGATACTGAAGCCTTTTGGAATACTAACCGCCAGTCTCAGTCTCGTAAAGCAACTAACTTGAATCCAGCATGACTTTGCTCAACTATATTCGGCAAGCTCTGGTTTGTCTATGATGGAAGAGAGCTGTTATCAGCTCTCTAATACAACAAAAGCAATTGCGTTATCTTTTTCATCAGAAAGACTGATATGACAATACTTCACGCCTTTCTGATGCTGCAATTCGAGCGCATAACCATACAGAGTCAGCTCTGGCGCGCCAAAAGTATTATTCCTGACTTCAATATGCTGAAAGGATAATTTCCCAATACCAGTTCCAAATGCTTTTGCAACCGCTTCCTTGGCCGCAAAGCGTTTGGCAAGATACGATGCTGGTGAAGCACTCCCAGACCAGACAGACAACTCAAACCCGGTCAGAATCCTACGGGCAAATGCATTACCCAGCCGACTGAGAGAGCGCTCAATTCGGTCGATACGGACGATATCGGTACCAACTCCAACAATCACTTAAAATGCTTTCCCTGCAGCATCCAACATGAGGGCTTTCATTTCACGAACAGCAGGCTTCAGACCGGTGAAAAGTGCGCGGGCAATAATAGAGTGCCCAATATTCAATTCATTAATACCAGCAATCATAGCAACAGGTTCAACATTCTGATAATTCAACCCATGACCAGCATTAACAATCAGCCCCTGTTCCAGTCCGAATACAACCGCATTTCGAAGGCGATCAAGTTCTTCCTGCATAGCGCCAGCAGTCGTCGCTTCTGCATAAGCACCGGTATGCAACTCAATGGCAGGCGCGCCAGCCCGGGCAGCCGCTTCAACCTGATCCTGGTCAGGGTCAATGAATAGCGAAACTTCTATACCCTGTTTACCAGAGACGATGACAGGCAGAAGCAACGCTATCAAAAAGACCCTTAACATCCAGCCCTCCCTCAGTAGTCACCTCTTCTCTCTTCTCAGGTACGAGACTCACATGCTCAGGCTTGACCTTTTCAGCAATGCACAGAATCTCTTCAGTCACCGCCATTTCAAGATTCATCCGGGTCTGAAGAACATCACGAACCCCTGAAGACATCATGGTCCTGAATGTGCCTGCGGTCTTCACGCAGGTGCAATGTAATACCATCTGCCCCTGCCCTCTTCAGCTTCAATAGCAGCCTGAACAGGATCAGGATAGCGAATCCCTCTGGCCTGTCTGACAGTGGCAATATGGTCAATATTGACGCCCAGCAAAATACGCTGATGAGGAACCATGAATAAACCTTACCATTGATCAAGTTGTTTCAAACGTTTGAGACACTCTTATTCTTAAGGCAGAGAACGAGTTCTGTTTGCGAAAAGCATACGGCTCTGCAAAGGTCGCTCCCCAATAAGAGGTCTCATGGCCTGTCTTGTAAATCGCTTAAAGCCCGGATAAAAATCAGGATTGCTGAAATCCCTGCTGGAAAGCGCTTTTTAGTAATTCCGCAGTGTAGCAAAACCGCTTCTCAGAATGGCCAATTTGGTCATCAGTCGGAACCAGGCCATGCTCTGGCTCAAATCGATACAAAGCCCCATCAATAAGGGGAGCACCATTAGCCACATCCCAGTCCAGGGAAGGACCATAACCACAGAGTCCCAGCAAGTCCAGCTCAAACTGCCTCAGTAAAGGCTCAAGAGGTGAAGACCTGTTCAAATACAAGAGCGTATTCTGATACAGACCTGTCACACCGTCCACGTGCTGACCAGGAATCATCGACCTCATCAACAATTCGTTGATATAGAATCCACAGTAAAGACGCTCGCCAGAAAGAAATTCGTGACGATCAGGCTCCAGGTCGATCAGTGTTTTCAGCTCACCACGCCCCTTCCACCTGACCATCAATTGATGGAAGGGCTGCAGTAACGACGAATACCGGGAGCGGGACTGGCGAACACCACGGACAACCATGGCAACACGGCCATGTCCCTCAACGAGAAACTCAGCAATAACTGAGCGCTCTTTATAAGAGCGCCGATGAAGCAACCAGGCTTTATGAAATTCACTGGTTGTGGTCATATCCCAGACTTTTCAGGGCACGCTCATCATCAGACCAGCCAGCTTTAACTTTAACCCAGAGGTTCAACATCACTTTCGAGTCAAACATCAGCTCCATATCCTTACGGGCATCTTGCCCTATTTGCTTTAGACGACTGCCTTTATCACCAATGACAATCGCCTTTTGTCCAGCCCGCTCTACAAGGATTAATGCACTGATGGTCAGTAATGGGCCTTTTGGGCGCATCTCATGCTTGAACTCTTCAATTTCAACCGTGACTTCATAGGGTAGCTCATCACCTAGCTGGCGCATCACCTTTTCACGCACCAGTTCGGCGGCCAGAAATCTTGAACTTCTGTCCGTCAGCTGATCTTCAGGGAAGTGGTGAACGCCTTCTGGCACAAGTCCGGTAATCATCTCTTCCAGCTGCTTCAGGTTATGTCCATGCTGAGCAGAAATGGGCACCACAGCATGAAAGTCCATTTTTCCTGACAACGATTCAAGATGAGGCATTAACTTCGTTTTGTCACTAATCTTGTCAACTTTATTGACAGCAAGAATAACCGGACAACGAGCACCCTGAACTTTCTCCAGAACCATCTGGTCCTCTTCATTCCAGGTAAGCCGGTCAACCACAAATACAATGGCATCAATGCCAGCCAACGCACTGCTGGCAGCCTTGTTCATATAGCGGTTGATGGCTTTTTTCTGGACCTTGTGCATTCCCGGTGTATCAACATACACAGTTTGAATACCCTGCTCTGTCTTTATACCAAGCACCTGATGGCGCGTTGTCTGGGGACGGCGAGAGGTAATTGAAAGTTTCTGCCCGAGAAGATGATTCAACAAGGTTGATTTACCAACATTGGGCCTGCCAACAATGGCAACATAACCACACCGGCTGACTTCTGAAACGGAGTCGACCGAACTGAACTCATGAGCAGTGGGCTCTTCGTGATTTACATCAGATGTCATCTGTTTGTCTGCTCTCTAATACTCTTAATGCTCAACGCCAAGCAATTTCAATGCGTTACGAGCCGCCTGCTGTTCAGCACCACGCCGACTCGGCCCTTCCCCCTTGGATGGCTCGTCCAGGCAGTCAAGCATACACACTACCGAGAAATGCTGGTCATGAGCCTCACCCTGAATATCCGTTACCTGATAATTAGGTAATGAGTACTGCCTAGCCTGTAAATATTCCTGCAGCCGGGTTTTGGGGTCTTTATTCTGCTCATCCGTCGTCGTCAATGTATCAAGACGGCTAGCAAACCAGCTACGAATACGCTCGTGACAGATAGCCATTCCGGCATCAAGATAAATCGCACCAATGATCGCTTCAACAGCATCAGCGAGAATAGACTCCCGTCTGAAGCCACCACTTTTCAATTCACCCGTGCCCAGCCGGAGAAAATCACCCAACTCAAACTCCCGCCCAAGCTCCGCCAGAGTCACACCTCGAACCATTCGAGCACGCAAACGACTTAACTGACCTTCCTTTGCACTGGGAAAACGCTCATAAAGCGCTTCGGCAATGACAAAATTGACAATTGAGTCACCCAGAAATTCCAGACGCTCATTATTACGACTGCCAAAACTGCGATGCGTTAACGACAGTTCCAACAGGCTCTGATCTGAAAATTCATGCCCTAACTTTCTCTGCAGTCGGGCAAGTTCAAGCATTTTCACTGAGTTCCAGCTTTCCAGTTATGTTCAAACGTTAATACCAGATCAACGTTATAGAAAAAATGAATCCGTCGCTCATAGTCAATGTCTACAGCAACAATACCGTTATCACGGGCTATCTTAACTTCACTGCGATCAAGCTTCACCAGGTTTAGCTGCAGTCCTTTATTTATCCAGGTTCTAATCTGGGTAACGGATGCCGTGGAAGAGCCTGGTCGGTCAGCTAATGAAGACACCACCTGTGTTACAGAGTGGTCATCCATATAAAACGGCACAACCTTAACTGCAAAAGACAACAGTAGTCCACCAATTAACAGGTAAAACAACCAACTGACAGCACCACTGCCGCGCTGCCTGCTCTTCATTCCATACATAAGATTCTCTCCTTAGAGTTCCTATACAGCTTACTCAATCGCCCCATTGTTCTTAAAGCCGGGGAGTTGCGTCCAGCTGGGCCAATGCATCCAGATATAAACAGCCTTTCCGACTATATTCTCTTCTGGAACAAATCCCCAGTAGCGGCTGTCATTACTTCTATCACGGTTGTCACCCATTACAAAGTACATGCCTTCTGGCACAACCCACTCACCCTCAGCTCTGAAGTCATTACTGGTTAATTCTTTTCGAATCTGATAATGCTTCCCTTCATCACCTTCATTGTAAAGACGGAAAATGGATCGATCATCACTCAGCTGGGCCACAAACGCTTCGGGCACCGCTTTACCATTTACAGTCAAGCGCTTACCCGTGTAACGAACAGCATCACCAGGCAAACCAATAACCCGCTTGATAAAATTGATACTTTCTTTTCCTGGTTGCTTAAATACCATCACATCACCACGATCAGGCTCACCAACAGGAAGAACTTTTGTTCCTGTTACTGGCAACCGAAAACCATAGCTGTACTTATTGACCAGAATAAAATCCCCAACTTCCAAAGTCGGAATCATTGAGCCAGACGGGATTTGAAAAGGCTCGAACAGAAATGATCGAATTACCAGGACAAATAGCAGAACAGGAAATATTGACTTAGAGGTCTCAACAATTGCAGGTTCCTTAGCCAGTTTTTCTACAGTATCACTGTCTCCTCCCTGAGCACTGAGCTTGGCCATAGCTACTTTTCGCTTTGGCAACAGAAAAAGTCGGTCAATAAGTGCAATGATACCCGTGATGAAAACCGAGAGTACCAATAGCAGTGGAAAGTTAAAATCCATGGCTGTTTTTCTCTAAACCTGTTTTATCAGACCTGAACAAATCGGTAAACCTGCGCTGACAACGACCAAAATGCAGTATTTCCCCGGTACGCAATGAGCCGGAAGCCCGGCTCACGTGTTAACTCTGGAGCCTGTCCGAGAAGAGGCAACCCTATTGCGGCGTCAGCAAACTGGTCTGAAAAATACGCTTTTGTTCGTCAAATAGCAGGCTACTCTCCTTACAAAATCGATTTTTCATCCTCAATTTCCTGTCAACCTCGCTACGGGTGCTATTCTCGGACAGGCTCCCAGCATATTGCAGGTTATATATAATCAAAGATCAATTACTTGTCGACCTTTAGGACTGCCAGGAAAGCCTCCTGCGGAATTTCTACACGCCCTACCTGCTTCATCCGCTTCTTACCTGCTTTCTGCTTTTCCAGCAGCTTACGCTTACGACTAACATCACCACCGTAGCATTTGGCAGTTACGTTTTTTCTAAGCGCTTTAACGGTTGTTCGAGCAATAATCTGTCCACCAATCGCAGCCTGAATAGCCACATCAAACATCTGACGATGAATAATTTCTTTCATTTTCTCAGTCAGAGTTCTACCCCGGGAAACCGCATGATCTCTATGTAGAATCAGTGCCAGGGCGTCCACTTTTTCACCATTAATCAGAATATCCACGCGAACCATGTTAGCGGTTTCAAACCGGTCAAAAGAGTAATCCAGTGAAGCAAAGCCCCTGCTCACCGATTTCAGCCGGTCAAAAAAGTCCAGAACAACCTCATTCATGGGAATATCGTAGGTCAGCGATACCTGATTACCTGTGAACTGCATATCTTTCTGCACGCCACGTTTCTCAACGCAGAGGGAGATAACATTACCCAGGTATTCCTGGGGCACCAGGATATGTGCCCGGGAAATAGGCTCACGAATTTCATCAATCCCGGCAGGGTCTGGCAGACGGGATGGGTTATCAACTTCAACCACACTGCCGTTTTTCATATGACACTCATAGATTACCGTGGGCGCTGTGGTAATCAGATCCAGGTCATACTCCCGTTCGAGTCGCTCCTGAATAATTTCCATATGCAGCATACCAAGGAAGCCGCAACGGAAACCAAACCCCAGGGCATCACTGCTTTCTGGCTCATAAAAAAGCGATGCGTCATTCAAACACAGCTTTTCCAATGCATCCCGAAAATCTTCAAAGTCCTCAGAACTGACAGGGAATAATCCTGCATAAACCTGGGGTTTAACACGTTTAAAACCGGGCAGTGCATCAACATCCTGCGTTTTCAGATGGGTCAGCGTATCACCGACGGGAGCACCATTGATCTCCTTAATACCGGCAACAACATAGCCAACCTCACCCGCCTTGAGGATACCAGTAGGTGTCCGCTTTGGCGTAAAAATACCGACATTATCCACCACATGGCTTTGACGGGTAGATTTTACCAGAATCTTTTCTCCCTTCCGCAACGTACCATTCTTGACCCGTACGAGAGAGACGACACCCAGATAGTTATCAAACCAGGAGTCAATAATCAGTGCCTGCAGAGGACCATCAATATCACCTTCCGGGGCAGGAATAGTAGACACCAGTCGCTCAAGAACTTCTTCAATACCCAATCCACTCTTGGCAGAGCAGCGAATGGCATCGGTGGCATCAATCCCGATAATCTCTTCAATTTCCTGAGAGACACGATCGGGTTCAGCCTGGGGTAAATCCATTTTGTTGAGAACCGGCATTACCTCAAGACCCTGCTCAATTGCTGTATAACAGTTGGCAACAGACTGAGCCTCAACACCCTGGGCAGCATCCACCACCAGCAGAGCACCTTCACAAGCAGCAAGAGATCGCGACACCTCATAAGAGAAGTCAACGTGCCCCGGGGTATCAATGAAGTTCAGCTGATAGGTTTTACCATCCTGAGCATGGTAATCCAGCGTTACACTCTGAGCTTTAATCGTGATCCCACGCTCCCGTTCAATATCCATGGAATCAAGCACCTGAGCCTGCATTTCACGATCACTGAGCCCACCGCAGGTCTGAATAAAACGGTCTGCCAGGGTCGACTTGCCATGGTCAATATGGGCAATGATTGAAAAGTTCCTGATTAGACTTAGATCGCTCACGATAGCATCACTATTAAACATCACTACAAAAAAAGTTGTCCCCGCACTAGCGGGGACTGTGTTTGCCTGCAAACCAGACTTAAGCTTCTGACCGTGGGAAAAGAAGAGGCTATTGTCACCTAACCTCTAATCACGCTATCAAGGGCTTATAGTAAAATATCTGATCGGCTATTAAGGATTCCGTACTATTCTATAACATGTCAGCACAGTACTCCATGATCATATACTGTGCTGATAACAAATGGTTATTCCTGCAGACGGAAAGTGATATACCCTGGATTACCTCCACGAATAACTCGCATGGATATAGAGCGATTTTTGGGCAGCTTGGCAACGACCTTTTTGAACTCTGACACAGTGGTAACACTACGATTATTCAAGTCAGTAATCACATCACCCTGCCTTAAACCGATGGAGCGCCCCGCCCCCCTGTTGACGCCAATCACCACCAACCCTTGTACATCTTCCTCCAGGCTCAGTTTACTTCGATAGTTCTCATCCAGCTCAGCAACCTTAACACCTAACGGGTTTTTGTCAGAGGCCAGCTTATCTCCATTTCTTTCCGGGGCGGCATTATTTTCATCAGGCAACTGCCCCACTTCAACGTCTACCGTCTTACGCTTACCATTGCGGATAAACTCAAGCTTTACTTTCTCGCCAGGCTTGATGACACCTACGGACATCGGCAGCACACCAGAACTACCGATAGCTCTTTCGTTGAACCGTACAATAATATCGCCGGGGTGCAACCTGGCTTTGTCAGCAGGGCCGCCGGGAACTACCTGACTAACCAAAGCCCCCATCGGCTTTTCCAACCCAAATGACTCTGCAAGATCACGATCGACATCCTGAATAGCAACACCCAACCAACCCCGGGTCACATAGCCTTTGTCTTTCAGCTGATCCACTGCCCACATTACATGATCAACCGGTATGGCGAATGAGAGCCCCATAAAACCGCCGGAGCGAGTAAATATTTGCGAGTTAATTCCAATCACCTCGCCGCCCATATTAAAGAGAGGCCCACCCGAGTTACCCGGATTAATAGGAACATCGGTTTGTATAAATGGTACATAAGAGTCGCTAGGCAAGCTTCTATTTAGAGCACTGACAATACCTTTGGTGATCGAATACTCAAAGTTGAAAGGAGATCCGATAGCAGCCACCCACTCTCCAGGCTTAACATTTTCAGAATCGCCAATCTTTACAACTGGCAAACTACGATCACTTTCAATTTTCAAAAGAGCAAGATCTGAACGCCTGTCAGCACCAATCAGTTCAGCAGGGCGTTCACTTCTATCACTAAGCCTGACAATAATCTGATCAGCACCGTCGATAACGTGATTGTTAGTCAGAATATATCCGTCAGAAGAGATAATAAACCCAGAACCAAGAGACATGGGCCGAGAACTGCCAGAAGCCCCTTCGTCAGGCAGTGGGATACCAAAATAACGTCGAAATATTTCGGGAAGCTCTTCACCGCCAGGCCCATAAATCTGCTGCCTGGCTTTTGGCTTAGCCAAAGTACTGATATTCACCACAGCGGGCGAGGCCTGCTCAAACAAACCTGCAAAATCGGGTAACCCAGAAGCATCAGCTGAAGCATTTGATAACGTTGCATACAGCAGAATTACAGACAACCCAAAATCACAAAATGACTTTTTGAAGAGAAAAAATACTCTACTCATAAATATGATTTCCCCAGAACTCTAATATTATCAGAGAAAGACAATCCTTCAGACGACAGCACCTTTACCACCTCGACACGACATATATCAGCAGACCTTTTTTCTCCTGCCATTCGCACGACAAAAAAGCCACACAAAAGACTGAGCCCTGATGTGAGCACTAACCATAAATCACTCAAACCCGCCAGCGAAGACAACCAGAGCCCAACCATCGAGAGAATAAGGGGAAAAAGGTAAATCAAAAAAGAAGCCTTCAGAAGCGAGCCTTCCGGAATGCCAACAACAACATGATCACCTTCCTTTAATATCCAGCGACTGCTTGCTTTGATATAGGAAAAATAAGCATCAGATTTATATTTTTCAGAAAGATGTTGCCCACAACCTTGTCGAGCATTACAACTGGAGCAACTGGATCGTCTGGTCGTTTCAACCCAGACATATTCACTCTCAACCGTAACAACTCGCCCCTGTTCTTCTATCATATTCCTGAAAACCTGATACACATCGGTAACGAAATAATAAAAGAAACCACAGCTATCAAGTCCAGCAAACTTACCTGATCATTACATCAAGGTTTTACCTTCAACGGGCGTACAGATACTGCTACTCGTTCAGCAGCACCAAGTGGAATATCACCAACAACCGTTACATGAAAATATTGATTCCCTTCTCGATATATCTTGGAGACCGCAGAAAGCGCTCCAATTTTTTCAGAAGCCTGACTAAGAACCCGGGTATCATCCTGTTCAACAAAAACTGAAAAGCTGGCAATACCATCAGAGAAGACCAATGCATCAACGTTATGCTGACTCACCGGTGACGGGCGAACACTTCTATTTTCTAAAAGAAAGCCATCAGGCAACCAACCCGCTTCCCACTCCAGTGGATCAGAGGATTTGTCAGGCTGACTTTTTACGGTGATAGTTTCATCTACAACAGGAGGCTTTCGTATAAGAAGATCCTGAGTCTCATCAGATAGCGACCCAACATTTAAGGAAGTAAATTGAAGGCGTTCAATAATCTTCCCCTGATCGTCAACCATCACCAATTTGAGCAATAATGATGACTCTCGATCAAGCCATAGCTGATAACCATAGCGAAAGCGATCTTTGGGGAGGACCAACAACAAAACAGCCTCACGCCCCGCCACCCGATCAATACCAACAATTTTCAAGTCATAATACTTTTCAGATATCCCACCTTGAAGCTTGTTAATAACAGGCATCAGAGAACCATGCTGAAACCGGGTCACCCCTTCGTTATAGCTTGAAAAAAACAATTCATTTCCATCACGAACCACTTCTCTGGGAGCACCATCAAGATAAAGAATCCGTTCTTTTTCAGAGTGATTTTTATCACCGGCTTGATGAATGATACTCAGTGTTTCGAGTTGAGCTCCCTGCTGATAGACAAACTCACCCTGAAAACTGAGATTCTTGGATGAATCTACCATTTTTTCAAGGAGATAGCTGGAATCTGGAACCGTATCAGCATTCAGAAAACTGCTGATAAAGATACCTATCACCAGCAACTTTCCGGTAATCCATTGCGTTTGTTTCATAGATTTATTGGCTGTCAAAACTCGTCAATCTGGCAAATGACAAAATGCTCTGCCCATTACCCACGGCTGATAGCTCTGCATGCTGAAGGGCATAGGCGTGAAAACGCTCTCTGGTAGCCCGGTCAGCCAGACTTTGCGCATAGGCAAGCTGCTCAGGTGTAATGCTGTCATGAAGCTTTGAGTTATAACCTGCACGAATACCCGATGCACCATAATCATTCTGACCTACATGAGCCAACTGCACTGGCTGAGTCAGCGTTGCAGGTTCATTAACTGCCATCAGCTGAACATCAGGAGATGGATTGCTGTTTCGCACCCCCACAACTATAGCCACCGCAACAGAGGCTGCCATGGCAACTTTACCCAATGATGCCCAAAGCCCTTCAACAACATTACTCGATTTTGAATTATCACTAGAGCCATTTACAGAAGAGCCCGATGTACTGGGAAATTCCTGATCGAGAGTAGTATCTACATCATCCTGTTCAATCGCAGCCATGACACCTCTGGAAATATCAACGCTGGCAAACTGGTTAACCTCACCACGAACCGCATCACCAATAAGCTGGTAACGACCCGCCAATGAACGAAGCTCATCATCTTTACTAATACCATCAAGCACTCTGCGCAACTCAAGCTCAGTCGAGTGACCATCCAGAGAAACCGACAGAGATTCTTTCAGCCGTTCTCTGGCACTGATTTGAGGACTTTTTTCACTCATAGACAAACCTCTGGTATCCACGCAGACCTGACTGCTGCCATGCGTTAGTCAAACCTGTCAACCACCCTGCCCTAATAACGGCCTGATTTCACGATCGATAGCCTCTCTCGCCCTGAAAATCCTGGAACGCACAGTTCCAACCGGACAATCCATAACATCGGCTATTTCTTCATAACTGAGCCCATCGAACTCCCTTAACATCACAGCAGTTCTGAGCTCATCGGGTAAACGCTGGATAACATCGTGAATAACCTGCTCAATCTCATCACAGTACAGGTTACGCTCCGGTGTATCAACGACTCTAAGTGTCGTCGCCGTTTCCAGAAAGTCTGCATCATGAACATCAATATCAGACTCTGGCAGCCTACGGCCTTTCGATACCAAATGATTCTTGGCCGTGTTGACCGCAATACGATACAACCACGTATAGAATGAGCTGTCCCCGCGAAACTTATCCAGCGCACGATACGCTTTTATAAAAGCTTCCTGCGTTACATCCTGAACTTCCTGAAAGTCACTGACATAACCCCCAACCAGTCCAAGAATACGGTGCTGATACTTGATAACCAGCACATCATAAGCTTTTTTATCACCCTGTTTAACACGATCAACCAGCTGCTGATCAGAGTCCGGACTATCGACCATTCAGGCATCTCCACCCACGCATGGCAGGAACACCATAAACAGCACTATCGTGCAACATAGGATTCAACTCAACCGCAACTATATAGACCATCAAAATGAAGAAAAGTTCCTGATATTTTCAATTTTTTACTATAAAAGGTATTTGTCCACCACACCCAGTTTTTCTGAGCTCTGTAATTATATTGAAAAACCGTCCAGTTATCTTTAGCGTTGCATAGCGCTATAGTACCGCCAAAACATTCTATATAATGGCCCGAACCATTACGCGCTACTGTATTATTGGCCGGGCTAACCAAAACAGACAGGTCAATTGCTTTAAACTCAGGGCTTGTTGATTTAGATCAACCGCATTCTTAACATCGACCTGAAAAATAGCCACTTTAGCCTGAAATACACTCAAGTAACTGTAATTAATCATACTTACAGATGGCCAAGCCGCTCATGAGAGAGCTTAATAGTGTCTCGTACCGGACAGTTACAGTTCCACAGGCTAGCACATTAATCCACACTGCATTCATTTTCTTATGGATTATATGAAGGATAAATTACGTCAGAGTGATCTGATGACAGGGGACTCCTATGCAACAGCCCTTTAATTACGATGTAATCATCATTGGCTCTGGGGCCGCTGGCCTTACTACCGCGCTTCAATTGCCCAGTACTGCCCGCATCGCTATTTTCAGCAAAGACTCTTTGAGTGCTGGATCAACATACTGGGCACAAGGTGGAATAGCTGCAGTATTGGATCAGGCTGGGGACAATATCGATCAGCATGTTCAGGATACACTGGTTGCCGGGGCAGGACTCTGTAATGAGTATGCTGTTCGGCACATTGTTGAGAATGGCAGGGACAGTATCGAATGGCTGATCAGACAGGGAGTTCCATTCACACCGGATAATGCAGTAGACAGACCTTTTGATTTCCACCTTACGAGGGAAGGCGGACACAGCGCCCGACGAATCATTCACGCTGCAGATGCCACCGGCAGAGCTATTTCAGATACGCTATTGGAGCAGGCAAAATCAAAACCAAATATCAACCTGTTTGACCATCACCTGGCGATCGACCTTATTAACACCAGTAAACTGGGCTGCTTTTCTAATAACATCACTGATAACAATGAACATCGTTGCGTTGGTGCTTACATCCTGGACCTGAAGACTGACCAGATCAATGTATTCAGAAGCCGATGCACCGTACTTGCCTCTGGTGGAGCCAGCAAAGCCTATCTTTATACCAGCAACACCGATGGCGCGTCCGGTGATGCCATTGCAATGGCATGGCGGACAGGCTGCCGGGTTGCCAATATGGAGTTTAATCAGTTCCACCCAACTTGCCTCTATCACCCCAACGCCAAGTCATTTCTCATTTCTGAAGCCGTACGGGGAGAAGGCGGCCTTCTAAAACGCCCGGATGGCTCCAGATTCATGAAAGAGTATGACCATCGGGAGGAACTGGCACCCAGAGATATTGTTGCCCGGGCAATTGACCATGAGATGAAGCGACTGGGGTCAGACTGCCTTTACCTGGATATCAGTCATAAGCCTGCCGAATTCATTCGCTCACACTTTCCAACGATTTATGAGCGATGCCTGAGCTACGATATCGATATCACCAAGGATCCCATCCCTATTGTTCCAGCGGCCCACTATACTTGCGGGGGAATTTTTGTCGATAAATATGGCCAAACAGATGCAAAAGGACTTTTCGCAGTTGGAGAGTGCAGCTTTACAGGGCTGCATGGCGCTAATAGACTTGCCAGCAATTCGTTACTTGAGTGCCTTGTGTCCGCAAAAAGCTGTGCTCAAGTTATTAGCGATACTATTCATCAATACCCGGAACCACCATCTCTACCCGATTGGGATGAAAGCCAGGTAACAGATTCCGATGAAAATGTCGTCATCTCTCACAACTGGGATGAGCTGCGTCGTTTTATGTGGGATTATGTTGGGATTGTTCGGACAACAAAACGCCTGCAAAGGGCCATGAATCGTGTTGAGCTGCTGCAATCTGAAATCAATGAGTTTTACAGTAACTTCAAAGTCAGTAATGACCTCATTGAGCTTCGAAACCTTGCCCAGGTATCCGAGTTAATTATTCGGTGTGCCATGTCAAGGAAAGAGTCTCGCGGCTTACATTACACGCTGGACTTTCCCAATCCGGCAGATCACCCGGAAGACACTATTCTGGTTCCTGAGAGCTACGAGCCTCTCCAGCAAAAAGAAAGGAAGACTCAAGAATCAGTCTTAGCCTGAAAGCATGCAATCCAACAGGATCAGCACTGTCTGGAAACAGGATTAGATATGAAGGACCGTGCTTATCCTCAACTCTCAATTTGAAACAGATCAACGCAGAGGTAACTACAATCTCGCCTTCAGGCCAGGCGCGAAGCCATTTACCATCAAGCTGGACTCTCCATTGATCATTAAACAATCGAATACTGCGAATACTCGAACAATGTTTGTGCGTAATAAATCGGAGGTAGTATCGGTAATAATGAAAAACCAGAACAACAGCCAGAACAAACTTGGCTATCAGCCAGACTGAAGATAGCCACAATGCCAACAAGGCTGCAAAGTGGCTGAGAGCAATTAAAATAAGGCAGTAACGAGAACGCCTTAAGTTAATCTCACAAAGACTCACCCTTGTAACGCCCACGCTCCAATACCATATCAATCATACGGCTCAGCGCCCGGTCTTCAGGCCTTGCACCGCTCATAAACCAACTGAAGAGATCCGGGTCTTCACACTCCAACAGGCGAACATAAGTCTGCTGATCAGTCTCACTCAAGTCAGCCAACGCTTCTCTGGTAAAAGGTTCCAAAAGAACATCCAGCTCAAGCATCCCACGACGACTTCGCCACTGAAGGCATTTTAATTCATTTTCGCCCAGCATTTTAGAATAACCCCAATTATGGATTTTGCTGGTCATTATACCTTTAAATTTGAAGCAATAATCCTCTATTATGCCATCGCTTATTTAATATTTTCCCCATTAGGGCAAACACAATGACAGCTCGGCAATCTATCTTTACTTCATGTTTGCCGGGCATCAATG
The DNA here is from genome assembly GCA_965261315.1 of Endozoicomonas sp. Classification (GTDB taxonomy): domain Bacteria; phylum Pseudomonadota; class Gammaproteobacteria; order Pseudomonadales; family Endozoicomonadaceae; genus Endozoicomonas. Next base: position 48,093 of record CBDHDM010000053.1, read on the forward strand.
TCCCGCCTTATCAAATTGCGGCAACCAGATAACAAGGTAATCAGATGGCCACTGACTGGAAGACCTACTTAATAACTCAGGGCGCTGTTTATGAAGGAGAGCAGTTGAAGGGCTTTTCCAAAACGCCACCAAAGCTCAGCACCAACACAGTCTCTTTATTATCCGGCCATAGCCTGATCAGTGTCGATGGAACGGGTCGTCAGAAATTTTTACAGGGACAGATTTCAACTCATATGATGCAGCTTGGTGCTCTTCATCACAGCACTGGGGTAGCGTGTTCTCCTAAAGGACGCATGTACACAAATTTCAGGATTATGGATAATGGCGAGCGCTACCTGCTGACTATGAATTCAGGTCTTACTGAAACCACGATAGAGACGCTGAAAAAATACGCTGTTTTTTTTAAGGTTGATCTTGTACGTGAACCAGATTATGTCGTCCTGGGTCTGTCTGGTGAGAGTATTGACACTATTTTAAAGACTATTTTCCCTGACTCATTACTTCCGGAACACGATGAAGTCATCAAAGTTGGCAGCAGCGGCTACCTTTTAAAGATTCCCGGCAGCAGAACACGGTATGAATTCTGGCTTAACCAGAATCACCTTCCTCAATGGTGGCCTGAACTGACAAAAAAACTGACACCGGCAACTGAAGAATTCTGGCAATTACTGAATATAGAATCTGTCACCCCGGAGCTTCGCAAAGAAACCATCGACAAATATATCCCCCAGCACCTGAACCAGCCATCACTTAATGGAGTCAGTTTCAGAAAGGGATGTTATACCGGACAGGAAATTGTCACCCGGATGCAAAACCTGGGGCAACAGAAAAGCCGGTGCTATTGGCTAAGCCTTGAAAGCCCTGAAGAACCGGCTATTAACACTCGCCTGTATAACGGTGATAGCAAACCTATCGGCGAAATCATACAGACTGCCCGCAATATCGAAACCAGTAACATTGAATTACTGGCTGTGATCCGGATTGATGCCGCTGAAGCGAATGATGTGTTCCTGGCACCGGAAAAAAACCAACACTTGAAGGTTCATGAACTTCCTTATTCAATCGACCCAAAAGCTGAACTTCAAAAGTAGACATCACCCGCCTGATATCGCCGGAGCCAGCCACTGGCTCCGGATTAACAGTAACGTTTTCAGCTGAGTCTCTGCTTTATACTTCCCAGCATCGTATAAGCTTCATCAAAGTCATAGCTGATCACAGCATCCTGAAAAGTTTTCAGTTCTTTCTGATCAATCTGATCTTTCAACCCCTGAATAAGCGTTGGCAGCAGCGACACAACATCCACATCACCTTCACTCAGCTTCTGTTCCATCTCATGGAGAAAGTCATTCAACTCACCAACTTCAATAGCCCCTTCCCCTGCAGGCTCCAGATCTTCTTTCACCGGTGGCAACTGCTCGAGCCCTTCCATCACCTGCTCAAAAGCCAGCACAAAAGCGTCCATCAAGGCACTGTCTGGCATCTCATACTGGCTTCGTAAACTATTCTCAAGCTGCGAAGCCAGTTCATGCAACCGGTTTGCTCCCAAATTACCGGCAACGCCTTTTAAAGCATGCACCAACTGACAAGCTTCATGCCAATCACCGGTTTCCAGAAGTGCCTGTAATTGAATCTGGTCTTCCTTCTGACCTTTGTAGAAATCAGCCAGAAGTTTCTCATAGAGTGGCTGATTCCCCTGAAGCCTATTCAGGCCTTCATCCACATCAATTCCCGGCAATCCCAGGCAGGAACCACGTTCAATATCCTGCGCCAGGGCCACTGTATGAAGTACGTCGGTTTCTCCTACCTGTAACCAGTGACGAACCATCTGCTTAAGTGCATCAGGGCTTAACGGTTTGGAAATGTGATCATTCATTCCAGCCTGCAGACAACGCTCGCGGTCCCCAGTCATGGCATGGGCTGTCATGGCGATAATGACCAGTTTGTCCTTGCCAAGCTTTCTCCTGATCATGCGGGTTGCCTGATAACCATCCATCTCAGGCATCTGAATATCCATAAACACCAGGTCAAAATCTTCCTTTTTAATCCGCTCAACGGCTTCGGCCCCATTAGTGACCATCACCACATCAAGCCCCATACCTTCCAGCAGCTCACGGGCAACCTGACGGTTAATTTCATTGTCTTCAGCCAGCAGTATCCGCCCTTTGGGCATAATCTCGCAGAATCGAGCCTCTTCGATAATTTCAGTTTTCTGAGTACTCCGACACTTCAACATCCGCAGAATGGTTTCTATCAACACGGAACGATTAACCGGTTTAATCAGAAAGGCATCTACTTCTCCGGAAGCTCTTGCCATCACCTCTTCCCTTCCATAGGCAGAAACCATGATCAGCTTCGGCTCAACAGCAAGATTGAGTTTATGAATACTCTCAGCCAACTCGATACCATCAATATCAGGCATCCTCCAGTCGAGAAGAACGAGCGAGATAGCCTCCTGTTTACTGGAGTTCTTTTGCTTAAGCAAGGCCAGGGCTTCATCTCCATGCCCCATTTCCCAGGTTTCACATCCAGACATTGTCAGATGACTGATCAAAAGCGCCCTCGCTTCAGGATTATCATCCACTACAAGCACACGAATACCTTGGAGCGACTGCTCTGAGATCTTAGCCTGATGGGCTATACCCAACTCAGCCACAAAGCGAAAAGTACTTCCCTTCCCGGGCTCAGAGTCTACAGACATATCTCCGTTCATCATCTGCACAAGATTCTTACAGATTGCCAACCCCAGCCCTGTCCCCCCAAACTTTCGCGTTGTTGAACCATCAACCTGGGAAAATGATTGGAAAAGCTTGCTTTGCTGCTGTTTGCTGATGCCTATGCCAGTATCGGTTACCGAGAACTGAAGCCTGACAACGTCCTGACGGCTGGAGAGCATCTGAACAGAGACATTGACTTCACCTTCGCTGGTAAATTTAAGGGCATTGTGTGTAAGGTTAATGAGTATCTGCCCAAGCCTGAGAGGATCACCTTTCAACTGCAGCGGAACATCAGGCTGAATGTCATAAGTCAGTGTGAGCCCCTTCTCCCTGGCCTTGATACTGCTGAGGTTATAGACGTTGTCAAAAACACCGCCAAGGTCAAACTCGATATTTTCCATATTGAGTTTGCCGGCTTCAATTCTCGAGAAATCAAGAATATCGTTAATAATTCCCAGAAGATCATGTGCAGAGATCTGGATCTTACTGACATAGTCTCTCTGCTGATGGGAAAGTTCTGTTTCCTGAACCAGATGACTCAAACCAATGATGGCATTCATCGGGGTACGAATCTCATGACTCATATTTGCAAGAAAGTTACTTTTCGCCTGATTTGCCTGATCCGCTACCTCTTTCGCCTTATGCAGAGTTTCCTCTGCCTGCTTACGGTCAGTGATGTTCCGGCCAGAAGCAAATAGATACCCTTCTCCCTCATACTCCATGTAATTTGCAGTCACTTCGACTGGAAAAACAGTACCATCGGAAGTCTTTCTAAGCGTTTCATAGGTCATCCCTTTTCTGAGAACCAGCTGTTCCCAGAGTTTTTTCCAGGAATTACGGGTCACGGCCGGGTTAATGTCCATAATGGACATCTTCATTAATTCTTCCTGTGAGAACCCCAGCGCTTTACAAGCAGATTCATTGACGTACTTATGATATCCATCCCTTCGGAACCAGTGGATATGATCACCCGCATTATCAAGAGAGAAACGGGCCATGGAGAGCTCACGCTCTCTTTCTATCTGGTGGGTGATATCCACCATCGTGCCAATCACCCGCATTGGTTTCCCCTGCCCATCTCTGAACACCACTTTCCCTTTGCTGCGAACCGTGGCGTAGCTACCATCTTTTCTACGGATACGATAAACGAACTGGAAAGAGTTATCAGAAGTCGCCAGCTGGTGTTCAAAAAACCGAATGGTTGAGATTTTATCCTCGGGATGAAATAACCGTCGCCAGGCGCGGATAGTATGAAGAAGCTCTCCCGGTTGATAGCCAAGCATGGTCTGATAGCGGGGACTCAAATACATCCAGTCCCGCTGGACATCCCAGTCCCAAAGGCCATCAGAAGCCGCATCCATCGCCAACTGATAACGCTCTTCACTCACTCTTAAGGCATCTTCGGCATTTTGCCGATCACGAGCAACTGCAACCAGTTCTCCCATCCGGTGCAACAGGTCCATTTCATTGATGTAGACATGATACTTTTCGGGAATATTGATCAGACCAATACCGCCTACTACCCGGCCAAATAGCATCATGGGGGCATACACTGCGATAGAAACACCCAGCCCATCAAGAATGGCTGCCCCTTCAAGGTCACCCTTTTGCAATATTTCATCACGGACCAGAATATTGACCTGATCCTTTTTTACCTCCCCATAAACACGGGTAAAATCATGATCAAACAGAGGTTCAAAGGCCACGGGATCCGGGTTCGATCTGCGTGTCCAGTAATGTTCAATGAGTGCCTTCGGCTCCCAGGAAAAGATACAAACCGCTTCAGCATTAAGATAATTACCCAGCTGACTCAGAAAATACTCGTTGGCTTCATGAACCGGTTGATCCATAAAGTGTCTGGAAATATCACTCAGAAGACGATCAAGCTCCGAACGAACCCGGAGCCCCTCTTCTGCTTTTTCACGATCAGCAATCTCTATGGTCAAGCGACGATTCCAGTAAACAATCAAAATCAATGTCACCAGAATGAGCACAAGACCAATGAAGAGTTCTTTATTGGGTCGCCACATCCCTCCCTGGATTGAAAGCCAGCTGCTTTCAAGAACTTCACGATCTTCCGGTGTAATGGTATCAACGGCTTTTTCAAGAATAGAGGCCAGCTCAGACGAATTATTTCTCGACGCCATGCTGAGCTCATAGTTAAAACCTGCCTCCGCAACGACCTGCAGGTTGGTAATTTTCATGCGCTCTATTTCATAACTTGCTGAGGCCAGATTAACGATCATGGCATCCAGTACACCACTGGCCACCTGATTCAAACCAGTCGCAATATCCGGAATATTGACAAAATGTATTCCCGGGTATTTCTGACGGAAAATTTCATATGTTACATAGCCCGGAGTAAAGCCAACCTTTTTCCCCTTCAAGTGTGATGGAGAGCGGATACTTTTATCAGAAACACGGGCAAGCACCACTGCCGGTACACTGACCAATGGTTTTGTAAAATTCAGGTATCGGCTACGCTCTTCAGTCTTCTGCAACATCGCAACAGCATCAACATCGTGCCGATAAGCCTGACTCAATGCATCAGTCCAAACACGATCCTGTCGCAGTTGAAAGGTAACCCCAAGTCGATCTTCTAATAGCTTGAGATAATCTATCGCTATTCCCTGCCACTGCCCTCTACTATTGATGTAAGAAAAGGGAGGTTTATTATTGTCAACCAGCACACTGATCACCGGGTTTCCCCCCAACCAGCGACGCTCGGAATCATTCAGCTTAATGACCGATCCGCTACGATGGAAGTAACGATCTCGAGTACTGATAATCCACCGATTTTCAATTTGCCGGTACTCATCCGGAGTGATCGCCCGAAGCCCATTATTTAACTCAGGCAGCAAATCAACAGAATCATTCAGTAAAAGACCAGCCCCAACCGCCTCACTCAGGTTGAAGTACTCACTGGAGCTCACCTCCCCCACCAGGCCATGACGATTTAATGCAGACTGAACAATTACGGGTTCACCGAGAAAAGCATCTAGTTCTCCAGCAAATAGACTGCCAATCAGTTCGGACACGCTGTTGTGCCCAACAGGATAAGCATCAGGCAACCAGCGCCGAACAAACTCTTCCTGACTGGAAGAGATAATTACCCCCAGTTTTTTCCCATTCAGCTCAGCACCTGGATCATTAAGCTTACTGGAGGGGCGAAAGTAAATGCGTGTATTCAAGCCATAATAAGGATTAGACAGTGCCATCCACTGGCTTCGTTCCATAGTTGGAGAAACTGCCGCAATAACATCAACTTTTCCATCTCTCAAAGCAGTCAGACTTTCCCCGATAGGACCCACCCTGAATTTAACAGGCGTTCCTGTTTTTTCTGACCATAAATTCCAGATATCTACAAAGAGACCAGAGGGTTTACCAAACGCATTGATAAAAGACAATGGTGCAAGACCTGCATCCAGCGCAACGACAAGACTTTCCTGGTTACAAGGGGTAAAATGGAACCAGTCTTCGATAAGCTCAGACTTTTCCTGTTCCGAGATTTTAGCCATCCCTTTTTCCACAAGGCTAACCAGACCGGCTGGCCCAGACGCCACAGCCGCTGTTATTTTAACCGGATGCAGTGGTGCCTGAACGACCTGATACTCATCTTCAACACCGGAATTGGTCAGATAGTAGAGTAAACCGGCATGCCCACCCAGTACTGCGTCCACTTCCCGGTTGGTTGCAGCACTGACCATTGCAGAATATGAGGCAAAAGGAACAACGACGGCCTCTGCATTAAATGTCTTCAGATGGGGTTGGCAGTTATGTCCTTTAACATACCCTATTCTGAGTTTCGCAAGTGCTTCCTGAAAACTATCAATCTGATGGCTCTTTTCCACCAGCAGTACAGGAACAAACTCATAGATCACACTTTCCAAGTCTCTGAGAAGTCCTTCCTGATTCAATGGGCCAGGAACATAAGCGAGTAAGTCGACTTGTGAGCGGTCTAGCTGATTCTTAATTTGGTCCGGTGAAGATGGTAAAAACTTTACTGGAGTATTGTTCTTTTCCGCCCACAGCTGCCACAAGTCATAAACCAAACCGTCTGGTTTCCCTTGGTCATTGACAAACATCCAGGGCGCATCATCGGAAAAATACGCAATCCTTACCGGTTTTTTAACCGTTTCTGCCAAGAGGCCTGCACTGATTGAAACCATTAGCAGAAAGAGCAGGAAGCATAAAAGGGATTGAAGTGTTGGTCGAAAGTAACGGCTCAGTGCGAAGGGCATAGTAATTCGAAGTAAGTCAGGGAACCGGGAAGCCGGCCTATCTTACCCTGAAATATGACAATCACCTATTAAAGAGAGGGTAAATTCGGTTATTTGCTAGAATTAATCAGGAGAATAACTATCAGGTAAACGCCATGGAAACCGAAAAATCATCTATTAAACAGCTTGATGCCAGCAAAAAAGCCATTGCTCAAGCTAAATCATTGATGGATTTAATGAAAATCCTGAAAAAAAAATTACACCTCAGTGAAGGATGCGGTCAGCGCTTCCTGCAAAAGACCAACCCTGATCTTGCGCTTTTACAAAAAGCTGAACAAGAGATTGCCGCTGCATACAGTGGCACTCCGCAGAAAAGTCCCCAGGGCAGTTCCAAAAATAAAACAGGGCTGCTGAATAACATCATCCGTCGAGGCCAAGCCTGACACTACACCAACTCGGTTGACAGTCTAGTGGATACCACCGACAGTAGCCTTATCTGTAGGTTACTGACGACGTTTCCCTGTGCTGACCATATACCATTCAAACCATCTGGATGTTCTTAAAGACCTTCTGGTCGAGCTGTTACGCCAAAACCCGCCGGGCAACCCATTGGAGGATGAGCAGATTCTGGTGCAAAGCCCGGGCATGGCCCAGTGGCTCAGACTCGAGCTGGCGAAAGGGCTTGGTATTGCAGCGGGTATCAATTTTCCTCTGCCCGCCAGTTTTCTCTGGCAGATATATACCCGAGTTCTGCCAGACGTACCTCGCCGGTCAGCCTTCAATAAAGAGTCAATGGTCTGGAAACTGATGGAACTTCTGGATTCGTTGAAAAAAGACCCAGATTTTTCAACATTGTCGCAATACCTGACCAATGATCATGACGACATTCGAAAATTTCAACTATCAGAAAAGATTGCAGATATTTTTGACCAATATCTGGTTTATCGCCCCGACTGGATTCTTGACTGGGAACAGGAAAAAGACTCTGCATTAATCACATCAGACCAACCCTGGCAGCCAAAATTATGGCGGGCATTGGTAGCACGAACGGCACAACTAGACCAATCCCCCTGGCACCGAGCCAATATGCATCATCGATTTCTCCAGTCAATGACCGGCATCAGCGATCACTCACAACTCCCCAAGCGGCTGTTTGTATTTGGTATTTCTGCCCTGCCACCACACTTTGTAGAATCTCTTGAGGCAATCTCCAATCACTGTGATGTCCATTTTATGGTCGCCAACCCTTGCCAGCATTATTGGGGCGATGAACGTGACCCAAAGTATCTACGCAAACTGGCAACCCGCAAACTGCTCGATCGTCAAAAACAGAGCAATACGGATGAACCAGGACCTGACAAAAAGAACAGTGATAAAGGCTGGTTCAACAAGGAAGGTCTCTCTCTGGATTCTCTCGGCGCTTTTGGCAATCTGGACTCTATTGGCAACCCTCTACTGGGCTCAATGGGCAAACTTGGCAGGGATTACTTTCACCAGCTACATGGCCTGAATGCCTTTGATATTGATGTATTTGTCAGTGACCACAAAGACACCTTACTGGGAAATCTGCAAAAAGACATTTTCGAACTGCACGACCGAACAGCTCAGGGCGCGCAAACTCCGCTGGATAGTGACCACTCTTTGCAATTTCACAGCTGTCACAGCCCACTTAGAGAGGTTGAGGTACTTTATGACCACCTGCTGGATATGTTCGAGCAGAACCCGGAGTTGACGCCTAAAGATATTGTGATCATGCTGCCGGATATCGACAGCTACACTCCCTGGATTCAAGCCGTATTTGGCAGTGTTGATGACCAACGTCGTATCCCCTACGCTATATCGGATGTCAGCGCAAAAAGCGAGCACCCCATACTCTCTGCCTTCCTGAAACTTCTGGAACTGGACAAGAGCCGCTGTTCCGCCCCAGAACTCATGGAACTGCTGGAAATACCCGCCATTCAATCCCGCTTCAAACTCACGACAGGTGATCTGGATATTCTCAGACAGTGGGCTCATGTGTCCGGTATACGCTGGGGCTTAACACCTGACCACCAGACCCGGTTTGATCTGCCAGAGCTACAGGCAAACTCCTGGCTGTTTGGTATCAGAAGGATGCTACTGGGCTATGCAATGCCCGCAAACACCGGAGTCTACAGTGATATTCTCCCCCTGGATTCTGTTCAGGGAATGAGTGCAGTGCTGGCTGGCTATCTGGCCAGTTTTATTGATAGCGCTGAACAGTTGCTCCATGAGTTGGATGAAAACCGAACCATTGAACAATGGATCCAGTTTATCCATCAGCTGCTTGAACACTTTTTCCTGCCCCAATCAGAAGAGGACGAATCTGCACTGAGGCTGGTAAGGGAAACCCTCTCCCACCTCTATGAGCAACTGCAGGAATCCGGATACAACCAGCCATTATCAAGAAGTGTATTTATCAGCTATCTCACTGAGCGTCTGGCACAGGAGCGCAGCAGTCAACGCTTTCTGGCAGGCCAGGTTAATTTTTGCACATTGATGCCCATGCGCTCCATTCCCTTTAAAGTAGTCTGCCTGCTGGGAATGAATGACGGAGCATACCCCCGCAGTATTGCCCCCGTCGGATTTGACCTGATAGCCCGGCACAGCAGACGCGGTGATCGTTCTCGCAGGGTAGACGACCGCTATCTTTTCCTGGAAGCACTGCTCTCTGCTCAGGATACCCTTTACATCAGCTTTGTCGGACGGCGGATACAAGATAATAGCGAGAGGATTCCATCCGTTCTGGTCACCGAATTGCTCAACTACTGTGAGCAGGGTTTTGACCTGAAACCAGAACAGCTGGTTATTGAGCACCCTCTGCAGCCTTTCAGTCACAGAAATTTCTTGCCTCACCCGGGACAGAACCTGGAAAGGCAACCTTTTTACAGCTACATCAAAGAGTGGTTACCTGCAGCCAGTCGCAATGAAGAAAAACCGGCTCAGTTTATTCAGGCGCGCTTGCCCGATGAAGAGGGTTTTAACTTCAAAGAAGTGGAGCTTGCCGAACTGTTGAGGTTCTATAACAACCCATGCCGCTACTTCTTCAACCGGCGTCTCAAGGTCTATTTCTCCGTCCAGGATCAAGCCCTTGAAGAGACCGAAACGTTCGCCATGGGGCCGCTGGAAAACTACCAGCTCAAAACCGAGCTTCTTGAAAGCCTGATTGCCAGAGAAGATCCTGAGCACCTCATCAAACGGCTACAATCTACTGGTGAGCTTCCCCACTCCGCTTTTGGACAGCTTTTGCTGGAAGAGCAGATGTCAGCACTGAAACCAATGTCAGAAAAGTTAAAGCTTCAACTGGAGAACATTTCCAAAGACCGGGAAGTAAACCTGCATATCCCCGCCCCTGAGCTATCCCATGAGCCGTTCCCTCATAAACAGATCCACCTGACTGGCTGGCTGAAAGGCTTTTGTGCATCAGGCATGCTCCGTTATCGTCCTGCCAGTTTTAAAGGCAAAGACCTGATCAGAAACTGGATTGAACACCTCTGTCTTTGCATGACTGAAAACCCGGAAGTGACCCGTATCCATGATCCAGAGAAAGAACGTTTATTACCAGTAATACCCAGACAAGAAGCAGAAAGACATCTGACTACCCTGATTCATTACTTCCACCTGGGACAGAGCCTGCCACTCCCCTGGTTCCCGGAAACCGCCTATAGCTGGCTAAATGCAGGTCCAGCTGACAACCCGGAGAAAGCAGAAAAAGCCGCAAAAAAAGCATTTATCGGCGATGACTTCCGGTTGAGGGGAGAGTGCAGTGATGACTATATTCAACGGGTTTATCCTGAACTTGCTCCCGTGTTAACCGAGATGACCAGCCTGACTCAGGAGATCCTTACCCCTGCGTTTACCTGTTTGCAGGAGGTACAGCCATGAGCCTGTCAAATGTCGCAAACGATCAGCCTGCTATGTCGAGCCAGCCCAGTCTTTTTCCGGAAACACTCGATCCACATGTACTCCCCCTGCACGGCGTCCGCCTGATAGAGGCCAGTGCGGGGACAGGTAAAACCTATACCATTGCCAATCTCTACCTGCGAATACTTCTCGGGCACGGCAGTGACAAGACCCAGCATGAAACACCATTGACCGTTGACCAGATTCTGGTGGTGACCTTTACCGAAGCGGCTACTGGCGAGCTGAGGGATCGTATCCGGGCCAGAATCCACCAAACTCGAAATGCATTTATTGAGGGGGAATCCAGTGATCCATTTATTCAGAAACTGATTCAGGACATGGATCAGCCCGAACAGTGTCAAGCGCTGCTGCTTGCGGCAGAGCAGCAGATGGATGAAGCCGCAATCTTCACCATCCATGGCTTCTGCCAGCGAATGCTGAAGCAGCATGCTTTTGAGAGTGGCACACTCTTTTCCAGTGAACTGATTACCGATACGGAGCCAATGCTGCAACTGTGTGCTGCAGACTATTGGCGACGAAACTTCTACCCTCTGGAAAAACCGCAGGTCAAGCTGGTCCGCACACTCTGGAAAACGCCCAATGACCTTCTGAGTCATTTGCGAAGCTGGCTTCCCCTGTCAGACTTGAAACTGGCCGGAAATCAGGTTCCAGATTCAATGGATGAGTTCATCAGTACCTACCTGGCTCCGGCAATGGTGATAAAACAGCTTTGGCTGGAGAATCGTATTGAGCTGGCTGACCTCATTCAGTCCTGTGGCATGCGGAAAAACAGTAAACCTCTCAACCGTCTCAATGAGCTGGATCAATTTCTGAACTCTGATGATCTGGTTCCTCGACTGGGACGGGATAAGGATGGCTGGGAGATCTATGGCTCTGCAGTTCTGGAAAAGAGTCTTCTGAAAACAGGAAAACTCCCTTCTCACCCGGTATTTCAAAAAATAGATACATTTCTGTCATTACCGATACCTCTGGAGGATGCCCTTAAAGGCTTTATCACCCGAGATGCACTGCTACACATCAAATCCCAGCTGACACAGCTGAAGGCCAGCCGCTATCAGCTCTCATTTGATGACCTGCTGACCAACCTGGCCACAGCTCTTTTCATGGGTGAAAATGCCAATGATGGCGAACTGCTGGCCCAGGCCATTCGCGGTCAGTATCGAATTGCGATGATTGATGAGTTTCAGGATACCGACCCTCTCCAGTACCGTATTTTCAATAAAATCTATATGGAAGGCGGCGATCCCGGGGTTGGTCTGTTTATGATTGGCGACCCCAAACAAGCCATCTATGCTTTTCGTGGCGCGGATATCTTCACCTATATTCAGGCGAAACAGCATGTGCACAGCCATTACACGCTGGATACCAACTGGCGTTCAAGTGACGCCATGGTGTCAGCAGTGAATGCGGTATTTCAACACTCAGCAACCCCCTTTATCTACAACGACAGTATTCCGTTTGAGCCCGTCCACCCATCACCCGGTGCTTCGGATAAACGCCTTTATCATGAGGGAGAGCCTCTCCCCTCAATGACCCTGTGGCTTCAACAGCCCATTGATGAGCCGACCATCAATGCTGACAACTATCTGGAAACCATGAGTCAGGCAACGGCGACTGAGATAAATCGCCTGCTCTCTGCGGCTGACCAGGGAAACTGCCAGATTCACAATGGTGACCAGCACGCACCCTTACTGCCCGGAGATATTGCAGTGCTGGTTCGCAGTGGCCGACACGGCCAAAAGGTGCGCGAGGCATTGGCAGCACAGAATATCGCCAGCATTTACCTGAGCAACCAGGACTCTGTATTTACTTCCCGGGAAGCGTCTGACCTGGAAAAAGTGCTGCAGGCATGCCTGCACCCCACCAATGAGCGACTGTTGAAAGCAGCACTGGCAACCTCTCTTTTCCATCTTAATGCCCTGACATTAAACGCACTCAATGTCGATGAGCAGGCCTGGGAGAGTGCCGTTGAAGAGTTTTCCCGTTATGGAGAGATCTGGCAGAGCAAAGGTATCCTGCCCATGTTGCGACAGCTCATCTTTCACAGGAAAGTTGCTGAGCGACTGCTGTCCTTTCAGGATGGAGAGCGATGCCTGACAGACCTGCTGCATCTGGGAGAACTGCTGGCCGCCGCCAGCCTTGAACAACAGGGAGAGTCGGCACTGGCTCGCTGGTTTTCAGAACAGATCACCCGACCCAATCACAATGCCGATGATCAACAGCTCCACCTGGAGAGTGAACGAAATCTGGTTAAGATCATTACCATCCATAAGTCCAAGGGGCTGGAATACAAAGTGGTGTTTATCCCTTTTCCATGCCATCTGCGTAAAGCGGACTCCCCCCTGTACCATGACCCACAAACCAGTGAAACATGGCTGGCATTGACACCCTCTGACGAAGCCTCGACTCTTTCCGAAAAGGAACGCCTGGCTGAAGACCTGCGCCTGCTCTATGTTGCCCTGACCCGCTCTGTTTACTGCTGCTACCTGGGGATGGCTCCCTACAAATCAGGAAGAGCCAGTAAAGATGGCAAGACAGACCTGCACCTGACCGCGATTGGCTATCTCCTAAATCAGGGAGAAGAAATTTTCAGTCCAGACCTCAACACGCTTCTGGAACAACTGGCTGAGCGTTGCGAGCATCAGCAGGTCGTGATTTCCCCACCACCAGCAAATACTTTAGCCCCCTATTCTCCGGTAATCTCACAAGAAGAGTCTCTAAGCGCCCGAAATTTCACAGGAAACATTGAAAAAAACTGGTGGACCACCAGCTACTCTGCCCTTTCCCGGCTTTCACCACATCGCTCCGAATCAGTTGCAGATGCCAGTAATGAAGCCCCCGGATTTGATACTGAAGCTATCGACGAGCAGCATGCCACCCAGGAGAACCCCCAGGCGGAAGAACCCATAAACCCACTAAGCCTGTTCAATTTTCCAAAAGGGGCGCAACCTGGAACCTTCATGCACAGCCTGTTTGAAGAGCTGGATATGAACGCATTACGCTCTGCAGATGATGATGCCTATCTCGACAGTTTTCTCCTTGAGAGTCATACCCGTGCTGGCTATGGCGAAGAATGGCTACCCGCCATTAAGGGCATGTTGCTGAATTGCCTTAATGCACCTCTGGACGGAGGTTGCCTCCAACTCATGAATCTGCAGGACTCCGCACGCCGGGTTGAAATGGAGTTCTACCTGCCTATCGAACATCTTAACCCTCAAAGGCTCAACCGGCTGATTGCTCAACACGACCCACTGAGCGCCAGAGCAGGAGACCTTCAGTTTCACAATATGAAAGGCATGCTGAAAGGTTTTATTGACCTCACCTTTGAGTACCAGGGATGCTGGTATGTCCTGGATTACAAGTCAAACTGGCTGGGCAACAAAGTCAGTGATTATTCCAGGGAGGCCATGGAGAAAGTCATGGTAGAGCACCGTTATGACCTTCAATACCAGCTTTATTCGCTGGCTCTGCACAGACTACTCAGACAGCGTATCCCTGATTATGACTATGACCAGCATTTTGGCGGAGTCATTTACCTGTTTCTGCGTGGTGTTCAGATGAATGATCCTGAACACCACGGCATATTCAGCCATAAACCCTCATTGGAGTTGGTTAATGGTCTGGACCAGCTTTTTAGCGGTGAAGACACCAATAGTGAAAAAGATAATGGCGAAGAGGCGCTGATGGCATGTTAAATCAGCTGCAAATACTGGAACAGCAGGAAATCATTCGGCCTCTGGATTATCAATTCGCCAAACTGATACATTCGATGAACCCGGATCCACTGCTTGCCCTGGCTGCTGCAAATGTCAGCTTTGAACTGGGACAGGGTAACGTATGCATATCTCTTGCATCAGACTTTACGCTCTTTGGTTTGGAAGACTTTTGTTTTGAAGAGAGTGAAAGCTTCAGGCTTGTAGACAGAGACACCCTTGATATTCCAAGAGACCAGTGGCTAGCCCGACTGAAAAGAGCTGACATTGTGGGTGACGGCTCGGAGCCAACACCGCTAGTTCTCGATAATGAACGCCTTTACCTCTACCGTTATTGGCAATATGAGCGCATTGTTTCCAGCTTCCTGAAAAGTCGAAGTGTCGAACTGCTGGATACTGAAGAAGCCCGTGGTATCCTGCAGAGACTCTTTCAGAGGGATTACAGCTATGTTATCCACCAATGTAAAGGAAAGCCGGAAGCCACTCAGAAAGCTGAAATCATTAAATGGCTGGATATTGAATCCACTGATCAACTTGATTGGAAAACCATCCTCAAAGCGATTAACCAGAGTGCGGATGCTGACACCCTTGACCAGCTGATTCCAGAGTCAGCCTGCCTTAACTGGCAGAAAATTGCGGCAGCATTGGCAGCCAGCCGTTCTTTTTCAGTAATCAGTGGTGGTCCGGGCACCGGTAAAACAACCACCGTTACCCGGCTTCTTGCTCTTCTAACGGAACTGGGGTTAAAACGCAATTCGCCTCCAGATATTAAGCTGGTTGCCCCCACGGGCAAGGCAGCTGCCCGCTTAACCGAATCCATTGGCGGTGCCCTGGCAAAAATAAACTGCAGTGAAACCGTAAGGGACAGAATACCCGCTCAGGCCGGTACACTTCACCGCTTACTGGGTGTCATCCCTGGAAAAACCGGATTCATTCACAATAAAAACAACCGGTTGCATCTGGATATTCTGGTAGTGGATGAAGCGTCCATGATCGACCTTCCGCTCATGAGCCACTTATTGGATGCACTGCCTGATCATGCCCGACTCATTTTGCTGGGTGATAGGGATCAGCTATCTTCGGTGGAAGCCGGCAGTGTTCTGGGAGATATCTGTGCTGCGGCCAGTTTTGGCTACTCAAATGAACAAAGCAACCTGCTGGAAGCACTCACAGGCCATATCCTTCAAGACGTAGAGCCAGAGCCAGCTCATACCTCCAACATTACTAATGCTGACCGCTCAGTCTCAGACAGCCTGTGCCTGCTCCGCAAGAGCTATCGTTTTGATGCTCATTCCGGCATTGGAAGTCTGGCACAAGCAGTGAACAACGGTGACCAGCTATCGCTGCAATCGGTATTTACATCAGGCTTTGAAGATATTGAACGATTTTCCATCGCCCGGAATTCTGGCTATCAACGGTTAATTCAACAGTGTGCTGAATCATACCGGCACTACCTGGATCTCATTCAACAGCAGGCAGAACCTCAACACATTCTCAATGCCTTTAACCAATTTCAGCTGCTATGCGCTCTGCGTGAAGGTCCTTATGGTATTGCAGGTTTGAATGAGGAAATACAAAACGCCCTGCAACAGAAAGGTCTGATTGATATCACCGGACAGTGGTATGAAGGACGACCGGTTCTGATCACCCGGAATGATCACGGGCTCGGTCTGTACAATGGCGATATCGGGATTACCATCAGAGGGGCTGATAACCGACTCAGGGTGGCGTTTCAGCTACCTGACAAACCGATCAGGGAATTTCTTCCCAGTCGCCTACCAGAACATGAAACTGTCTTTGCCATGACGATTCACAAAAGCCAGGGCTCTGAGTTTGCCGATGTTGCTATGGTGTTACCGGATAAAGACAACCCCATTATCACTCGAGAGCTGGTATACACTGGGATTACCCGAGCCAAATCCAAGCTTACACTCTTCTCTGAGATGGAGATTCTGATTAAGGCAGCAAAATCACCTACCAAGAGACAGTCAGGCCTTTATCAACGGCTTGTTCAATAAAAATTGAATCTATACCCAAAAAAAGAGATTGATTGGTCTACAAATCAAGCCACACTGCCCTCTGGCTCACGATCTTTATCCTCGTCACCGTCATCATCGCCGTTCAACCCAAAATACTGACACACTCTGGAAAAAACAATGGCAAAAACACCATTACCACTGACATTCATGGCGGTGCCAAAGGGATCAAAAATCATATACACCGCAGTAATCAGCCCGAGCATCTCGTCTGAAAAGCCCATCAGACTTTGCAGGATGGGTCCCACGACAAGAATGACTCCACCAGGCACGGCAGCTACTGAAAATTTTGCCAGAGCATAGTAAAAGCCAAAGATAGCAAAGCTCTGCAAATCCGGAATCGGCATATTGAAAGTGTTCAGTGTCACCAAAGCAAGAATGGTCAACCCGATCGCACTGCCAATGGTATGTATGTTGATTGTGGCAGGCACAATGGTTCTTGCCATAATCGGGTTGCCAATATTTTTCTCTGTACTTTCTATCAAAACAGGCATACTGGCTGCGCTGGACACGGTGCTCAACCCCGTCAGCCATGCTGGCAAAACATTGCCCACATACGTTATGAAAACGCGAAACGAAAACCTTGCCGCCACAAAAAAATAGATAAAAAGGTACGTAAGCTGTGAAACAATTACCAGCAGCAAAATCGGGCCGTAAGCAGAGATAGTCTGGCTCAGAATACCATCAGCATGGAGTTTAAAAGCAAATCCAAGGATAAAGAAAGGAAGTATCGGTATAAAAATATGTTTGAGAAACCAGCTGGAAACATCACTCGCCTTAAAAAAAATCTCCCTTAACGGTCGAATATCCATCAGGTTTACCAGCATACCTGCAATGAAGCCGGCAATCAGGGCATTCATATTGGTAAACAGTGGCGGCAGCTCAAAGATCCACATCACCGCCAGACCATTACCATCAAGAGCATCCAGAGAGATCGGCATGGAGATTAGCGGAACCATGACGGTGCCAATGCTATACCCGGTAAAGATCGCCGTGATATTGGAAGTAAACACCATCACAATCAGCAGAAGCGTGAACAGCAGCGCACTGTTCCCCATTCTGGCAAGGCAGGTCACCACAAAACTGAAAACAATAAAGGGAAGAACAAAAACCAGAAGAGACTTAATGGTGAGGCTCAGGGAATAAAAAAACGATTTGACATCGTAGCTCACCCAGGACTCAGTAAGAAAAGGAATACTCAGCACGACCATTAGCATTGCTGGCAGTTTAATTTTGGCAAGATGCTCAGTAAGCTTCACGGATTCTCCCCTCCATAGTTATTAGACTGACTGTGTTCAAAACATGGTGGGTTCAAAACATAGTGTGCTCAAAACATAGACTTTTTTCCTGTATAGTCAAAATGAGACAGCTCTCTTACCCATATTTTTCACAAATTTGATCAAAAGTTGTCCCAGCGCATTACTTTCGACTTTTCTAAAGACATTGTAAGGAATCGCTGTCCTTTTCTGACATGGGTCAAAAACTATACCTGCCAAATCGTTAGGATATGCCCCCACAAGTGATTGATTAAATTAATAAACCCTCGGAGTTCATTCATGGAGCAGAAGATCAAGCTACCTTCTATGGGACAAGTGTCCCTGGTATTGGGTACCTTTCTGGTTCTCGCTTTTGCGTTTACCGCCAAACTGAACCTTCCTATTCAATTAGCGCTCTGTATCGGCTGGTTCCTTGCCATGGGGCTGGGCGTCAAACTGGGCCATAAATACAAAGATCTTGAAGGGGCTGCTGCTGAAGGTATCTTTAAAGGTACCGGCGCGATCCTGATTCTGATTGCGGTAGGCGCCCTGGTTGGTACCTGGATTGCTGGCGGTATCGTACCCTCCATCATTTATTACGGTCTGATGACCATTCACCCATCCGTCTTCCTGCTGGCAACCATGGTGATCTGTTCCATGACTGCTCTGGCTACGGGTACGTCCTGGGGTGCTGCCGGTACTGCCGGTATCGCCATGATGGGTATTGGTCAGGGTCTGGGTGTTCCTGCGCCTGTTACTGCCGGTGCAATTCTGTCCGGTGTTTACTTTGGTGACAAACTGTCTCCTCTGTCTGACAGTGTTATCCTGGCGTCCTCTATGTCTGAGGTTGAGATTGTTGACCATATCAAGGGCATGCTGCCAATCAGTCTGACAGCCTATGTTCTGACCGCCATAGCCTTTACTCTTTATGGCTTCCAGTTTGGTGGCAGCGCCGATATGGCTCAGGTTCAGGAGGTAATGAACCTGATGGATGAAAACTTCAGTATCTCCATCATGGCCTTTGTACCCGTTATCATCGTCCTGCTTTTACTGTCCAGAAAATTCCCATCCTATCCTGTCATCATGTTTGGTGCCGCACTGGGTATGGTATGGGCTGTTCTATTTCAGGATCGCACCCCAATTGAAGCCATGAGCGCACTCTGGGCTCCCCTGGCGGTTGATTCCGGCAATGCTTTCCTGGATAACATCCTGAACCGTGGTGGTATGAACAACATGCTGGGCTCTGTTGCCGTTATCATCTTCGGCCTTGGCTTTGGTGGCCTGCTGGATAAAGTGGGTATTCTGGAAACCATCGCCCGTACCTTTGAAAATCGCATTACCAACGAAGGTAACCTGACCGCTTACACCGTTGCTACCGCCTTCCTGGCCAACGTATTTGGTTCCGCCATGTACGTATCCCTGATCCTGACACCGAAGATCATGTCTGGTAACTACGACCGTATGGGTGTTGACCGTCGCATGCTTTCCCGCAGCTCCGAGTTTGGCGGAACACTGACCTCCGGTATGGTTCCATGGTCTGACAACGGCATCTTCATGGCTGGCCTGCTGGGTGTTTCTACTTTTGCTTACGTGCCTTACATGTGGATGAGCTTTATCAGCATCGGCCTGGTTATTGCCTTCGCTTACATGGGTAAATTCCGCCCAGCTGATGGTAAATACATCAAGAAAGTTGAAGATCACGCAGTTGATGGCCAGTTAGCCACTGCCTGATAGTTCCCCTGAACTGAATTTCTACGCCGCCCATGTTCTTCAGACACGGGCGGCTTTTTTTCAGACTCTGCCTCAGATCAGCCAAGGCATTTTGGTTAGGGGATAGACTTGATAAAAGTCCATTACCCAATGACAATCGCCGTTTACATCAGGAAGCAGGTTGTTTCTTGAGATAAAAAGCATTAGGAAAAGTCATGAGCAAGAAAATCTACGTTGCTTACACCGGTGGAACCATTGGCATGCGCCCTTCAGAATCCGGTACCAAAATATGTACCCGGTGACAATCTGATGGGCCTTCTGGAAGAGAAACTTCCACCTGATGTGATGGCCAGCCTGCCAGAGTTCGAACTCTATGAGTACCCTCAACTGATTGACTCCAGTAATATCCGTCCGGATAACTGGAAACAGATCGCCTCCGATATTGCCAGCCGTTATGAACAGTTCGATGGTTTCGTGGTTCTGCACGGTACTGATACCATGGCTTATTCCTGCAGTATGATCTCTTTTATGCTGCAAAATCTTCAAAAGCCTGTCATCTTTACCGGCTCCCAGATTCCGCTCTGCGAAGCTCGAACTGACGGTTTGGAAAACCTTGTTGGCGCCCTGACCATGGCTGCTGATGATCGAATTAAAGAGGTTTGCCTGTATTTCAACGGCCGGCTGTTGAGAGGTAACCGTTCACGTAAACTGAACGCCTATCTGTTTGATGCCTTTGATAGTCCGAATTATCCATGGCTGGGTCGTGCGGACATCCATGTAGAACTCAATGAAAGCCTCCTGTGGCAACCAAAGGGGAAAGAAAAATTTCAGCTGGAATGCGATTCAGACACCCATGTTGGAATTTTGCAGCTGTTCCCGGGTATTAATGCCCAGTGGATGGTGTCAGCCCTGAGCCAGCCTATGGATGCCTTTATTCTGCGTACCTATGGTACCGGCAATGGACCGGATGCAGATCATGCCCTTCTGGGTCGTGGACATCCATGTAGAACAATGAAAGCCTCCTGTGGCAACCAAAGGGGAAAGAAAAATTTCAGCTGGAATGCGATTCAGACACCCATGTTGGAATTTTGCAGCTGTTCCCGGGTATTAATGCCCAGTGGATGGTGTCAGCCCTGAGCCAGCCTATGGATGCCTTTATTCTGCGTACCTATGGTACCGGCAATGGACCGGATGCAGATCATGCCCTTCTGGACACCTTTGCAAAGGCTACTGCCGCAGGCAAATTGATTGTAAACCCCAGTGCCATCGTGGTACTGTCCATCAGGGTAGCTATGCAGCAGGGTCAGCGCTGGCCAGGGCAGGTATTGTTGGAGGATTGGACACCACAACAGAAGCGATGTTCTGCAAACTGCACCACTTGTACTCTCTGGGCATGAGCACAGAGGAAGTGAAAGCTATGCTCAGTGTCAGTCTTGCTGGTGAAGTGTCGATCTAAATCATCTTAAGAAGGGTGACGGGCATATCGCATCAAAACCCCATTTAAGGCTATAATCCGTTCCCATCGGTAAAACCGGGAATGAACATAACAATGAATGTGGGGTAACAGTTTGAAACCGGTCAAAGTAGGTATCTGTGGACTTGGCACTGTTGGTGGTGGCACCTTCAATGTCCTTCAACGTAACGCCAGCAGTATTGCGGCCCGAGCCGGTCGACCTGTTATTATTGAGCAGGTAGGCGCCCGCCGGGATAACCCGAATTGCGATACCGGGAACACCCGCGTTTCCCGTGATATTTTTGAAGTCGCCCATAACCCCGACATTGATATTCTTGTAGAAACCATTGGTGGCTACGATATCGCCAAGGAACTGATTCTCACGGCAATTGAGCAGGGAAAGCATGTTGTTACCGCGAATAAGGCGCTGATCGCTGAGCATGGCAATGAGATATTTCAGGCGGCCAGGGAAAAAAATGTCATCGTCGCTTATGAAGCTGCGGTTGCCGGTGGTATTCCCATCATCAAGTGTCTGAGGGAAGGTCTATCAGCCAACAAGATCAATTGGCTGGCCGGTATTATTAATGGGACTGGTAACTACATCCTTACCGAAATGGGCGACCATAACCGTCCCTTCGAAGATGTCCTGAAAGAAGCTCAGGCGCTGGGTTACGCTGAAGCTGACCCGACCTTTGATGTTGAAGGTATTGATGCCTGCCATAAACTGACTATTATGGCTTCAATCGCTTTTGGCATCCCCCTTCAGTTCAACAAAGCTTATACCGAAGGCATCAGCAACGTTACTCCAAGCGATATTCAGTATGCCGCATCCCTGGGTTTTAGAATCAAGCACCTGGGCGTTGCCCGTCAATCAGAAAAAGGGATTGAACTCCGGGTTCATCCGACCCTGATTCCTTCTGACCGCCCTCTGGCCAACATCAATGGTGTGATGAACTCTGTCGTGGTTCAGGGCGATGCTGTCGGCCAAACTATGTACAGCGGTCCTGGCGCAGGCGCTGAACCGACCGCTTCATCTGTGATCGCCGATATCATCGACATTACCAGAACCATTGAAGCCCCTGACTCAGCAGTTAACGCCCTCGGCTTTTCTGCTGACAGCCTGAGCAACGCTGTGCCGGTATTACCCATTACAGAGACAGAGTGCAGTTTCTATCTGCGTATCCATGCGGATGACCATCCGGGCGTTATGAATTCAGTCACTCAGGCACTCAGCAGCCACGGCATTAACATCGATGCCATCACCCAGAAAGTGGCCCGTGAAGATGACGGCTGTGCTGATATTGTCATTCTGACGCACCGGATTCTTGAAGACACCATGAACAAAGCCATTACAGAGCTGGAAGCACTGGAGGATATTAAATCCCCCATCACCCGGATTCGTGTTGAAACCATGGCCTGATATATCTGGTTGAAGCCGCCTTCTGGCTACTAAAAGCAGGCGGCACTGCCACCTCAATCAGTCACTGTAATCTGGCACAGTAATAAACAGATATACGGAATTCCCAGTGAAATACATTAGTACCCGAGGACAGGGACAAACCAAAGACTTTCAGGATGTTCTGCTGGCAGGGCTGGCAGATGATGGCGGTCTTTACGTACCAGAAACCCTGCCACAGTTCAGCGCTGAGAAAATTCGTTCCCTCAAGGGACTCCCCTACAATCAGCTGGCCTTCGAAATCATTCAACCATTCGTCGGCGGTACCATTGCTGATGACAAGCTCAAACAGATGATTGATGAAAGCTATGATGAGTTCAGTCATCAAGCTGTCGCCCCTCTACAGCAGCTTGGCAACAACCAGTGGGTAATGGAACTCTTTCATGGCCCAACCCTCGCCTTCAAAGACTTTGCTCTTCAACTGCTGGGCCGCCTCCTGAACCATGTTCTGACTGAGCGCAACGAGAAAGCCGTTGTACTGGGCGCGACCTCCGGCGATACCGGTTCTGCTGCGATAGAAGGCTGCCGTCACAGCGACCATCTGGAAATCTTTATCCTCCACCCTTATCAGCGGGTTTCAGAAATCCAGCGTCGCCAGATGACAACGGTCCTCGACAGCAATGTTCACAATATCGCCATTCAGGGCAATTTTGATGACTGTCAGGATATGGTGAAAAAATGTTTTTCTGACCAGTCATTCCTGCCAGAAAACACTCGACTGGTCGCCGTAAACTCCATTAACTGGGCCAGAATCATGGCTCAGATTGTCTACTATTTCCACGCAGCTCTGTCGCTTGGAGCTCCAGATCAGCCTGTCAGCTTTTCAGTACCTACCGGAAATTTCGGTGATATTTTCGCAGGCTATATCGCCCGGGGAATGGGCTTGCCGGTAGAAAAACTGATTGTTGCGACCAACAACAATGACATTCTTCACCGCTTCTTCCAGAAGAATGATTACCGTAAAGAAGCGCTGCATCAGACACTCTCACCCAGTATGGACATCATGGTTTCCAGCAACTTTGAACGGTTGCTGTTTGATATGCATAACCGTGATGGCGGCACTATGGCTGAACTGATGTCAGCGTTTCAGGAGACCGGTAACATTCGTGTTGATGATAAAGCCTGGCAGGCAATCAAGGCGCTGTTTGATAGCAGCCGTTCTGATGATCAACAGGTCTGCGAAACCATCAGAGCCCTGCAGAAAAAAACCGGCTATCTTGCTGACCCTCATACCGCCACAGGGATCCGGGCAACTGAAGCGCTTGAACTGACCAGAGAAACCCCTGTGGTCACCCTGGCAACAGCCCATCCTGTGAAATTCCCTGACGCCGTTGTCACAGCCGGCCTGGATGCACCAGCACTACCAGTCCATATGGCTGATTTGCTTGAACGGGAAGAGCGTTACGACATTCTTGAAAACGACCTTTCCTCTGTTATTGCTCACATTAAAAAGGCCAGCTTATAAAGCTGAAGTGCAAAAAAGCATTACCTCCAGTTACGTGCTGCCTTTTAGGCAGCACGTAAAATGTCAGTCTTTGCATGCCTGTTTCGCTTTTTCACGTATGTGCTCCAGCAAAGATCTGGCACTGTCTTTTAATTCTTGAGATCTCTGAATAAAAGGCACACCATCAACAATCGTTTCCAACTGCTGATCGGACAACTCCGCCAACTTATGGTAAAAACCACTAACTCGACCACTGTCTATATCCTGCTTAACTGATGCCACCAGCCAGTCTCTGAACTTGGTCAAAACTTCATCATTACCCATCAGAGGATGATGCGGATCAAAGTTTTCCACCTGGGCATCTTCACTGTATAAACCTGACAACCTGTCTTTAAACGGTTGATATTCCGCAAGGCTTTCAACCATTTTTTCAGCCGAACTCCCATCCAGAGTAAAGGTTACCAACTCCTGATTCCCTGCACTTTCAAAATCTATCGGGTAGCATGAACTCGAGTAAACAATGTTTGCCAATTTGCCATCACTGTTACCAGTAATTGCATGCGCAGCAATAGCTACACCCAGATTTTCACCGATTTTTTCCGGAACCGTTGAATCATTCATGAGTTCTTCCAGGTTCATCGAGATCTTTTCATTTTTGCTATCTTTCACTGCAAAAGGCTTCACTTCTGACAGTATTTTAAACGTAGCTGTTCCATCATCTTGTATTGTCTGGACAGCCAATACCTCCGGAAATAACTCCGGATATGCAGTGTAAATCAAATTACCAACCAGCATCTCACGGATAGCAGCATGCTCGGAAAAAACCATTTTGTCGTGGAAAATTTTAATCCCATCGGTCAAATACCCACCTTGAGAGCGCCCCCCGGATTTACCGTTATACGTCTTTAGCTTCCGGCTATCCATCAACCTTAACTTTCCATCATACGGAAATTGACTCTGTTTCAAATCATCCTGACAGTTTGAATAATAGATAAAAGAGAGGTAAACACCAGCTGCAGTAATGCTTGCAATGGTTTTCCAATCCTGTCGCATTCGCCACCTAGACGCTACGGCTGAGTTGCTACCCGCCTCTCCTTGCGGAAAAAATTTACCATGCTGCTTAGGAGCAATCGTTGTATTTCTCTGCAAGAACCGACCAGAGTTCCTCGATAGCACCCCTCTCAAACATTGGTAAACTTCCTTTCCCGCTCTACAATGAATAGCCTGCATAATATCCTCTTGGAATCTATCCTCCATAACTGCTGACTATGATAAATAAGCCAGAAATGCCAGCCACTAACAAAGCCGTCAATTTTGCTAACTATTTTCACATGCATTTTTCTTACCATATGACTTTATCTACTGACCAGCATCCCGATTTGAGCAGAGAAAAAGCAGTGATAACAATGAAATCGCTAGCAGCTGTGATAGTCTTGGCAGAGACTCATTCAGTGTATTCCCGCTCATGTCAATAAATATCATCCGCCGTACATACGACCTTTCAGCCTGTCACTTCACTCCCGACATGGATCCACTGCTGGCAAGAATATACAGTGCAAGAGGCGTTAAAACTCAGGATGAGCTCCCGCGCCAACTTCAACAATTAAACGACTATCGACGACTAAAAGATATCGATAAAGCCGCTGAGATTCTGGCAGATGCCATTACCAGGCAGCAACGCATGTTAATCGTCGGAGACTTTGACTGTGATGGTGCCACCAGTAGTGCGCTGGGCGTTCTGGCTCTGAGAAGTATGGGTGGCCATGCCGACTTTCTGGTACCCAACCGCTTTGAATATGGTTATGGACTGACGCCTGAAATTGTTGAAGCTGCCCTGCCCTTTCAGCCGGATGTTTTGATCACCGTTGACAATGGTATCTCCAGCATCACAGGTGTTCAGGCTGCAAAGAACAAAGGGATGAAAGTCGTGGTAACCGATCACCACCTTGCAGGCCGTGAACTGCCTGAAGCCGATGCAATTGTTAACCCCAACCAGCCAGACTGCCCTTTTCCTGGCAAAAATACTGCCGGGGTAGGCGTTATTTTCTATCTGATGTGCGCCTTGAGAACGCTGCTGCGATCACGGGGTTATTTTCAGAAAAAACCGGAGCCCAATCTGGCCGAACTTCTTGACCTTGTTGCTCTTGGTACCGTGGCTGATGTGGTCAAACTGGACAGCAATAACCGCATACTGGTATTCCAGGGGCTTGCCCGTATCCGCTCCGGACACTGCCGACCAGGCATTACAGCGCTTATCGAGGTGTCTGGCAGGAATGCCGAAAAACTGGTGGCTTCAGACCTGGGGTTTGCCCTTGGTCCAAGACTCAATGCCGCTGGACGTCTGGATGATATGTCCATTGGTATCGAACTCCTCCTCAGTGAAGATATAAACCGGGCACGGGAACTCGCCTTTGAACTGGACGGGCTTAACCGGGACCGGAAAGCCATTGAGGGCAGTATGCAGAGCCAGGCCATGGCAGAACTTGAGAAAATCCAGTTTAACCTGCAAGCAGAGCTTCCATGGGGAGTCAGTCTATTTCAAGAGAGCTGGCATCAGGGAGTCGTTGGTATCCTGGCTTCACGGGTAAAAGAGAAGCTTAATCGTCCAGTTATCGCTTTTGCTGAAGCCGACAACCCTGAGGGAGAGCCCGAGCTGAAGGGCTCGGCCAGATCTATTCAGGGACTGCATATGCGTGATGCATTGGATAGTATTGCCAGGGATAACCCCGAGCTTATTATTAAATTTGGTGGCCACGCTATGGCAGCCGGTCTCTCTATAAAAAAATCCCTATTTGGCGCATTTAAAGAAGCCTTTGACCTTGAGGTGAGAAAGCAGCTGACTGCTGATGACCTTCAGGCAGAAATGCATACTGATGGTGAGCTGATGCCAGATCAGGTTAGCATGGCAACCGCATATACCCTTCGCGAGGGAGGCCCATGGGGACAAAGCTTTCCCGAGCCCAGCTTTGATGGCAAATTCCAAATCATTCAACAGAAACTGGTGGGCGAAAAACACCTGAAGATGGTGCTCAAGATACCTGACAGTGAACTCTGGCTGGATGCTATTGCCTTTAATATTGACAATCGAAAGTGGCCTAATCCCAATATAAGGCAAATTAAGGCCGTCTATAAGCTGGATATTAATGAGTTTCGAGGTCAGCGTAATCTTCAGCTGATGGTTGAGCACTTCGATCCGGCGTAAGACATGCCCCTGGCCGCGATTCACAAGCTGACAAGACCCAATCCTTAGACCAGACTGAGCGTTCAGAATCAATTTATTATTAACGCTCAGTTTGAGAACAGTGCAAGAACAAAAATGGGGTAAAGATGACAACTTCCAGACTGCTACTACCTCTAATGCTGATCATTTCCCTTGGTTTGCTGATTCCGGGGGTGACTCAGCCTATGATTACCATGCAGGCAAACCTTGACCGTCAGGCAATGCTTGATGAAGGAAAAAAAATCATCGAGCAGCAGAATCTTCATCCCGCGATGGCAAGCCTGGCTACACAGTTTCTGGGAAGCCTTAATGTTGAGGGAACATCAAAGGTATACGATAAAACCCGCTCGATTCTTGGCACGGCTAATGACCTCTGGAAAAGCGGGTATCACCTGGTGGCCTTCATGATTGTCACCTTCAGCATGTTAATTCCTGTTTTCAAGCTCATCTGCCTGATGCTGGCCTTAGTTTCGGTAAAAAGTAACAAGCCACTTTGGATAAACAGTTTTTTGAGTAAATGGTCTATGGCTGACGTTTTTGCCATTGGTATATTGATCGCCTTTCTGGCGGCAAATTCGTCAGCTGTAGAAAGTGCCGTCATACAATTTGATGCAGAGCTTCACTCTGGCTTCTACTGGTTTGTCGCTTATTGTGTTACCAGTAACTTGATGGGACAATTTGCAGAAAAAAAACTGGAGGCTAAACCAAACCCATAATTTTCTTCTCGAAAAGCTCAAGCTGTTCAAGTGCTCTTTCTTCACGGAGATCTAAAAGCCGAACACCTAAACCCAGCAGCCTGACTGGTCGGCCTCCCCGCTCCCAGGCTCTTACCAGAAGCTGGGTAAAATGTTCCTGAACTGTTTCACCGGTTGTTGGCAGACTCTCCTCCAGAGTCGTCTGGGTAAAATCCGCAAACTTAACCTTCACAAAGTGCTTATGGACTTCATATTTCTTTTCAATACGCTTAAAACGCTCTTGAAGCTCTTCCAGTAACGGCACGACTTGTGCTGCTATCTCTTCCAGCCCCATCAGATCTTTATCATAGGTATGTTCGACTGAAAGTGATTTTCTGCGTCGGCTGGTCTGCACCTCTCGGTCGTCCTGTCCCCGCGACAGCTCCCATAATCGCTCACCAAAACTGCCAAACCAGCGACTTAACTCAAGAATGGAGTACTGCCTGAGCTGCCCACAGGCTTTGATGCCTTTTTTATGAAGTTTCTCGGCAGTAACGCGCCCCACCCCATGAATTTTTTTCACGGGCAGATCGAAAATAAAGTCATCCACCTGATCCGGAGTGATTACAAAAAGACCATTGGGCTTATTCCAGTCACTGGCAATCTTGGCCAGAAACTTATTGGGAGCAACGCCGGCAGATACGGTCACATTAAGTTTTTGAAAAATTCTCTGTCGAATTTCCTCGGCAATTAACGTGGCACTGCCTCGGACAGAGTTGGGTTCCGGTGACATCCAGATACGCCTCATCCAAGGATAAAGGTTCAATAAAATCAGTATATTGTCGAAAGATAGCATGAGCTTCAGAAGACGCTTCCCGGTAAACAGAGAACCGGGGAGGTATAATTTTCAGCTCCGGACAAAGTCTCACCGCGTGGGCTGAGGACATCGCCGAATGCACACCAAATCGACGGGCTTCATAGTTACAGGTGGCGATAACACCTCTACGGTCCGAAGCCCCCCCAACAGCAACAGCCTTTCCTGACAACCTCGGATTATCACGTATTTCAATACTGGCAAAGAAGGCGTCAAAATCGATGTGTATGATTTTTCTCTGAATTACCTTTTGCTGAAGGCTGGCGTTACTGTCCATCATGTTCCAAATAGCTCCGAGATAAACACTGTATATACATACAGAATGATTTTGGCAAGCACTTCCTTGCCTGTTAAACCAGTACCCAGACGAGTATCTTTTTTGCAGCATACAAAGTTCATTCTTGATAAAGCTGCAGACATTAATTATCTGCTCTGAAGCTGTGCTCAAAGCAATCGCCCTTTCGATAGCTTTCAACACCGCTTCCTGAAAACCAGGATAGCAAGGCACTCACTGCATCATGCAAACCACAATTTTCAATACGCCAATTGTCAGTCATGCTCTTTCTTTATTGGCAAAGCTCTTCCTCAGGATTATGGGCTGGAGAGTCCAAGGCAAAGCACCTCGCTCGGCCAGGTATATTCTTGTAGGCGCCCCTCATACCAGTAACTGGGACTTTTTATATGGCATGGCGATTGGCCTTGCTACCGGGGTTCAGTGTTACTGGGTGGGCAAGCATACACTGTTCTGGGGGCCATTTAACTGGGTTATGCGCTGGATGGGAGGCATCCCTCTGGATCGAAAGGGTCGCTGCCGTAGAGGAAGTCTTGTCGAACAGGCCGTTTGTACTTTCAAACAACATCGAAAACTAGGTCTGGTCATTTGTCCTGAAGGAACCCGAGCCCGTGGAGATCGATGGCACACAGGCTTCTACCACATGGCAAAAAATGCAGGTGTCCCTATCGTACTTGCCTTCCTTGATTTTAAACGGAGAACCGGAGGGTTTGGCCCTGTCATCGAACCTGGCGATGATAAGGAGAAAGACCTTTCAGAAATACAGGCATTCTATGCTGATATTCATGGCAGGAATCCGGAATGCTTCACCCCAGTATCATCGAAATGTTTCAAAAAGAAATTCCATAACCATTGCGAACATAGCCTACAAAAAACATAGCGACTCAAAAATCAATCTGCTATTGATGTAAAACTCATTCATGTCTGAGCAGCAGGTATGAAAGCAGCCAACAGCATGGAGTCTCACATATAAGCATCTGGCGCCACTGAGAGCTCAGCTGCTGGAACATTAACCGCAATTCGATCATAAATCGATAAAGTGGGCTTGCCCGCAGCCAAATCATCGAACTTTTGCCAACCATGATGGAACGTATTCCACTTAACCGAAGCCGTTAATGGATTGTCAATAAAACACTCAACATTCTGAGAATTATTATTAGCAAAATCACGATAAATGAAAGGTGATAATGCAACGGCGACGCCTGCTGCAACGCCAAGAAACAAAATAGGCTCAACAACGGTAACCAGAAGGGCAGGCCCCAATATATACCGACTCAAGAAATCGGTGACGCGATTGTATGCAATATTACTCAGCAAATTAGCTGGTGTAATGGCATATTCAAAGAATGACTTCGTATTCTCTCTACCCGCAATGACATCCACAGCCTTCATGAATGGCGCATAAATACATAAACCAAAAGCACCGCCAAGAAGAGCTGCTGGCAGCGCAACAACCAGATGCCCCAAAAAACTACCAATAGCCTGCCCCAACTGGAAAAATGACATAAGCGGAGCCCAGACGACTTCCTTCAAGGTGTTCCATCCCGGATTCTTTTGACGATCCTCTCTTATTTCGACCAGATCCTGATTTTTTTGGTTCTTATCAGTAAGGTATGCTTGAGTATATTCCCCCTGATTAACAGGAACCGGAAGTGCAGAAGTACAGACTGAATCAGCCATGGAGTACCCTTATTTCAATAAAGAATTAACGGATATGACCGAACCTCCAGAAAATAGTTCCACTATATAAAACGTATTTACTTATACTTGAATAAAGGCCTGAACCTTTTACCAGGTTCACAGGATCCAATTGATTGACCGATCAACCATATAATGGCAAGCTCAGAAAATGGACTACACAATAATAATCGCCGATGACCACCCCCTGTTCCGGACAGCTCTCAAGTCCTCTGTTGGTCATGCGCTACAGGAACCTCTGATCTGCGAAGTCGGCTCAATTGCCGAGCTTCAGGCACTTCTGGAAAAGAATTCCTCTCCAGATCTCATCTTGCTGGATCTGCATATGCCGGGAGCCCATGGTCTGTCTGGACTGATTTTTCTGAGGGGGCAATACCCCGATGTTCCCGTTGTCGTAGTTTCAGCTTCTGATGATCTGCAGATCATACAGAAAATCAAAAACCATGGAGCCAATGGATTCATTCCAAAATCGACGCCTCTGGAAGCCCTGAAAACTGCCATTTTAAACGTTCTGGATGGTGAAAACTGCTGGCCTGACAACTTCCAACCTGCCGAATCGTATGAAACGAGTGATATCGAGGCTCGACTGGCAACCCTGACCCCTCAACAATTCAGGGTTTTGGGTATGATCAGTGAAGGTTTGTTGAATAAGCAGATCGCCTACGACCTGGATATCTCGGAAGCAACAATCAAGGCTCACGTTACCGCAATTTTCAAAAAACTGGGTGTTCGCAGCCGTACTCAGGCCGTAATAGCGGTCAAAGAGCTCGAGATTGAAATACCCAGTCAGGACTCACAAAACCAGGAAAACCAAAGCTAGCTGGTCTCTATCCTCTTGCTTTCAGCCTCATAGCGATTAAGAATTGCCCTCATCGAGGCGGGTTTTACGGGCTTATTCAGATAGCTAATGTTCAACTCGCGACATTTCTGCCGTAAACCATCCTGCTGGTTAGCTGTTACCAGAACAGCACCTATCTCATACCCCAACATTGTGCGAGCACGTTCTACCAACTCAATACCGTTAATTTCCCCTCCAATCTGGTAATCAACCATTAGCAAATCAGGCACCAT
Source organism: Endozoicomonas sp. (assembly GCA_965261315.1). GTDB lineage: Bacteria > Pseudomonadota > Gammaproteobacteria > Pseudomonadales > Endozoicomonadaceae > Endozoicomonas. The sequence goes on from CBDHDM010000053.1 coordinate 79,866, forward strand.
CTCATCAAGTGAATGAATGGCCTCACGGTAGCCTTGGGCAGAATGTACCTGGCACCCCCAGCGAGTCAGCAGACTTTTCATACCTTTGATGATTTCCGGCTCATCATCAATACACAGAACCTTCAAACCTATATCACTGTTATTAACCTTATGATTAGTCCGTGTGGCATCGATAACGTTTCGATTTACCAAAGGAATCACAACGGAGAAAACAGCCCCTTTACCTGGAGAAGATGACAGAGAGATTCTGGCACCAAGAATCCCGGCTACCCCTTTTGCAATCGAAAGACCAAGGCCAAGGCCATTCACAGCTGTCGATAAACGCTCAAACTCCGCAAAAATCAGCGTTTGCTTTTCCAGAGGGATACCCTGACCATTATCTCTTACTTCAATTTTCAGCTGTTGACTGCTCAAAAAGCGGCAACCCACCAGCACCTTTCCGGTTAAATTTGTACCTTCAGCATAACGAAATGCATTGGTCAGGAAATTCTGCAAAATTCTTCGTAACAGAACCGGATCGGTTTTAATCCATTTATTTGAACTCACCACACGAAACGTCAGACTATTTTCTCTGGATAAAAGGGAAAATTCTGACTTTAACGGTTCTAAAACATCCATCACAGGCAGCTCCCGAAGGTTTACTGCCATCTTGCCAGCTTCAATTCGCGACATATCCAGCAAGTCTGTCAACAGGTGTTCCGCAGACCTCAATGAGTTGCTAATATTTTGAGCCAACGCTTCATGCACAGTTCCCCTCGCCTCCAGCTCCATGGACGCGGTGAATAACCGGGCCGCATTCATTGGCTGCATAAGATCATGACTGACCGCTGCAAAAAAACGTGAGCGCAGATGATTTGCCTTTTCAGCCTGCGACTTTGCACCCAGCAACTGCTCATTTAATAACGAGAGCTCTTTTGTCCTCTCCTGCACTCGCTGCTCCAGGCTTTCATTCACCTCTTTCAATGCATGCTCAACCTGACGAAACTCCGTGATATCTGTGAACGTCATCACAAAACCACCACCAGGCATCGGATTACCCTGAATCTGAATAACCCTGCCATCCGGACGCCGCCTCTCTGACCTGTGAGCAGTGCCATTTTGCATATATGAAAGCCGTTTATTAATATGCTGTTCGATGTCGCCCGGTCCGCAGAGCCCATTTAAGGCGTTATGCCGGATCACATCCGCTATTGAACGTCCAACCCTGATCAAGTCACCGGGATAGTCAAATAGTTCGAGGTATCGCTGATTCCACGCAACTAACTGCAAGTCACGATCGACAACACTCACCCCCATGCTGATATGCTCAATCGCCCCCTGAAGCAGCTCCCGGTTGAACTGAAACACTTCAGAGGCTTCATCCACCATCGCCTGGACTTCTTCCAGCCCAACATTCCCATGAGCAAGAGACTTCATAACAATGCGGGCAGATGATGCTCCCAGTGTTCCCGCCAGCAACCGCTCTATAGCGGCAACCAGCTTCGGATCCGCCTGCTTATCACTATCCAGCGAATCAAACAGCAGATTACTACCATCAGATTCAAAACTCTGAATAACGCCAAGTACCCGGTTTTTACTGACAAAACGGCTAGCCAGCTGTTCAAGCTCCCCTACCGTGATCGCAACATCCAGAAAGACACCATCTCCAGAAAGCAGTGCATCCACAAACTTTCGAGCTTGTCTTCGCTCATCAATACCGGGCCTCAGATACAGACAGCCACACAGATAAATCAGAGTATTCAGTGACAGTGCCACTAACGTAGCCCCTGTCACTGTTTCAGTCATTTGCAGACCGAAAAGGTTACCTGGTTTAAGCCATTCATAACCAAACAAGCCATCCTGCAGAATGCCAGAATCTAACCATGAAACATTGCCAAACACAGGGACAACAAGACAGAAGAACCAGACAATGGAACCGGCTAAAACCCCTCCTATCGCAGCTTTGGCATTACTTTCCCGAATATAAAGACTACCCAGCAGCACAGGTGCAAGTTGGGCCACAGCAGAGAATGACATCTGCCCAATAGATGCCAGCGACCCGGAATCTCCAAGCAGCCGATACACAACCCACGACATCATCAATAAAACGACAATAGTCGTTCGCCTAACGGTTAGCAAAAGCCCGCTAAAACGATAAAAATCATTACTGTCCCTGTAGCTGTATTTGTTTCTTCGAAGCAAAAGCGGCATTAATATTTCATTGGAAACCATTGTGGTCAGGGCAAGCGTTGACACAATCACCATGCTAATGGCAGCTGATACACCACCCAGAAAAGCCAGCACCGCCATGGGCAAACTGCCCATCCGTTTTGGCAGCTCAATCAAATACGCATCACCAGAAACCGCACTACCCATTAGTTCATTTCCAATCAGAGCCAATGGAATAACAAAAAGGGCTAATAAAAATAAATAGGCAGGGAAAAGCCAGCGAGCCTTATAGAAATCCTCAATACTGTTGTTTTCAACGACAGTGACATGAAACTGTCGAGGCAGGCACAAGATAGCAGTCATGGCCATCACTGTTGGCATCAGGATATTGCCAAACCAGTCTACCGTTGTATCTTTGCTCACTCTCTGAAAAGCATCATCCAGTTTAACATGATCCATCGCCATCCAGGACACCCAGCCACCGACTAACAAGAAGATCGAAAGTTTAACCAGAGACTCAAAGGCAATAGCGGTCATAATGCCATTCTGGTGCTCAGTTGCGTCCAGCTTTCGAGTACCAAACATAATGACAAACACGGCCAGTGTTAATGTAATTGCCAACGCCAGGTCTTCCCGGGACCATCTGTCTGATCCCAGGCTATCATGTGTTAACTGACCAAACCCCATGACAATGGCTTTTAACTGAAGCGCAATATAGGGAAGTACCCCAATCACCAGAATCAAGGTCACCATGATGGCCATAAAATGAGAACGCCCATGGCGCGAGGCGATAAAGTCTGCAATGGAGGTAATGTTTTCCTGCTTGCTGACGGTTATCAGCTTGACCAGAAGCTTCCAGAACAGAACAAAAACCAGAATTGGCCCGAGATAGATAGGAATAAATGACCAGAGATTTTCACTGGCCTGTCCAACAGCACCGAAGAAAGTCCAGGACGTGCAATAAACCGCCAGGGAAAGGCTGTAAATCAATGGTTGCCAACGTTTTCTGAAGGCGGCTCCCCGGTAATCACCAAACCATGCAGCAGCAAAAAGGCACGCGACATACCCCGTTGCAATCAGAGCGAGCATCCATCCAGACATAGTTATTATTCTATTTATTCACCACATGACCCAGAAGGCGACACCAACAAAGAAACATTCGTTCTTGATGTGACGCACTCCTGCGAAATATACACCTGTCGCCTTCTTTTGTCGCCTTTCACCAATGACGTAGACCAGCAGGCTGTCGATCCGTGATTAAATGAAGGTATGGTTATCGTTTGTACACTACAGGATTATGAAAATACACATTTAGCCCGAGGTTAATACCAAAGTCTAATACTAGAATTTTTCATAAATTCTAAACTGAAGACACTTTATAAATGCGTCAATAGTCGTCTTATTCTTTAATCAATAAGCCTGAAAAATAATAAATACAGCCGTCTTCGGTCATTTTGAACTAAATAACAATAACAAAACCAAGGGAAGTGACATGTCCGATACCCCTTTACCCCCGTCTGTTTACCCGGTTAAACCCGCTGTTCTGGAGAATACCCTGGTTGATAACGACCAGTATCTGGAAATGTATCAGCAGTCCATCATTAACCCGGAAGGGTTCTGGCGTGAGCATGGCCAGCGTATTGAGTGGTTCAAACCCTTCTCGAAGGTCAGGAAAGTTTCTTTTGATGACCACTTTGTCAGCATCAACTGGTTTTATGATGGAACTACCAATGCTTCCTACAATTGCCTTGACCGGCATCTGGAAGATAAAGGTGATCAGTTAGCCATCATCTGGGAACCAGACGACGAAGGTGAAGCCCGAAAAGTCACTTACCGAGAACTCTATGAACAAGTCTGCCGCTTTGCCAATGCCCTGAAAAGCCAGGGCGTCCGCAAAGGTGATGTAGTAGCGATATACATGCCCATGGTGATTGAGGCTACCGTCGCCATGCTGGCATGCAGCCGTATTGGTGCCATTCATTCCGTTGTTTTTGGCGGTTTCTCACCCGAAGCACTTGCTGGTCGCATCATTGACTCCAGGGCAAAAATTGTCGTTACCGCCGATGAAGGTGTCCGCGGTGGTCGTAAAGTCTCACTTAAGGACAACGTAGACGAAGCTCTGACCCACCCGGACACGCACACCATCGAAAAAGTCATTGTCTACAAACACACCGGTGCTGACATCGCCTGGCACCGTCATCGTGATGTCTGGTGGCAGGAATTGACAGCATTGACTTCGCCACACTGCGAAGCACGGGAAATGAATGCTGAAGACCCTCTCTTTATTCTCTACACATCCGGTTCAACAGGAAAACCAAAAGGCGTAATGCATACAACAGGGGGTTACCTGGTCTATGCATCAATGACCCACCAGTATGTATTTGACTATAAGCCTGGCGAAGTGTTCTGGTGTAATGCGGATGTTGGCTGGATTACCGGTCACTCTTATGTCACATACGGTCCGCTGCTGAATGGTGCCACTATCGTTATGCATGAAGGGCTTCCCAATTACCCTGAAACCAACCGCATCAGTAAAATTATCGATAAGCACAATGTTAATATTCTCTATATTGCACCGACGGCTATTCGCGCTCTGATGGCTGAAGGTGATGCTGCCGTTCAAGATACCCATCGCAGCTCACTGAGACTTCTAGGCTCTGTGGGTGAGCCCATCAATCCGGAAGCCTGGAATTGGTACTACTCAACTATTGGTGAAGAGCGGTGCCCTATTGTTGACACCTGGTGGCAAACAGAAACCGGAGCCGCGATGCTGACACCTCTGCCTGGAGCGACAGATCTAAAGCCTGGATCAGCAACACGCCCCTTCTTTGGTGTGCAGCCCGCACTGGTCGACAATATGGGCCGTCTTATCCATGGCCCCGGGGAAGGCAATTTAGTCATTCTTGATAGCTGGCCGGGACAGGCCAGAACCGTTTATGGCGATCATGAACGGTTTGTCCAAACTTACTTTTCATCCTTCAAAGGTATGTACACAACCGGCGATGGCGCCAGAAGAGATAATGATGGTTATTACTGGATAACCGGGCGTGTTGATGACGTAATTAACGTTTCGGGCCATCGAATGGGTACAGCCGAAATAGAATCAGCGATGGTCGCCCACCATCAAGTAGCAGAAGCAGCCGTTGTTGGATTCCCCCATAACATAAAAGGTCAGGGAATCTATGTTTACGTCACTCTGAACAGTGGCACAGATACCAGTGAGGAACTGAAAACGAGCCTGAAGGATTGGGTAAGAAAAGAGATAGGGCCTATCGCTACTCCCGATATTATTCAGTGGGCTCCGGGACTCCCAAAAACCCGCTCAGGCAAGATTATGAGAAGAATCCTTCGCAAGATCGCTGCCGATGAATACGAAAACCTCGGCGACACCTCCACATTGGCAGATCCTGATGTGGTGAACCAACTGATCGCCAATAAGGCTGTAGCCAGTTAATAATTGCCGATCGTCGTACGGTATTCAAAGAATAAGAATACCGTACAAACTTATCTTTACGTATACCTTTCAACCGCTAGCTCTTGACATTGTAACCAGCGTCCCTATAATTCGCTTCTCTTTTGATGCGGGGTGGAGCAGCCTGGTAGCTCGTCGGGCTCATAACCCGAAGGTCATCGGTTCGAATCCGGTCCCCGCTACCACTTTAAAGCAGCTAATCTTCTTTTTTAAAAAGATCAGCTGAACCGTTTTGTCGCGGGATGGAGCAGTCTGGTAGCTCGTCGGGCTCATAACCCGAAGGTCGTTGGTTCGAATCCGGCTCCCGCAACCACTTTTAAAGCAGCTGATGTTCTTTTTTAAAAAGATCAGCTGAACCGTTTTGTCGCGGGATGGAGCAGTCTGGTAGCTCGTCGGGCTCATAACCCGAAGGTCGTTGGTTCGAATCCGGCTCCCGCAACCACTTTTAAAGCAGCTGATGTTCTTTTTTAAAAAGATCAGCTGAACCGTTTTGTCGCGGGATGGAGCAGTCTGGTAGCTCGTCGGGCTCATAACCCGAAGGTCGTTGGTTCGAATCCGGCTCCCGCAACCACTTTCCATTCAAAATCATCCCCCTAAGCAATTCTATAATGCAGTCTTCGAACAACTCCTCCCCTGTTAAAAGAGCGCTTGTTGTTGAAGGTGGTGGCATGCGCGGAGTTTTTACTGCTGGCGTGTTAGATGCGTTTATTGACAAACGAGTCAAGGATTTAACCGGTTACTACGGTGTCTCTTCAGGCGCATTAAACCTTAGCTCCTTCATTGCTGGTCAGCGCGGCCGGAATCTGGAGCTTTACACCAATCTTTGCCTGAACCCTGAATTCATAAGCTTCTTACGACATCTCAAAGGTGGAAATCTGTTTGATCTGGACTGGTTCTTTCAAAAAATCAGCCAGAAGAACACGCTAAACTTCATCCGTTTTAAAAATAAACTGGCCAGCGATCACTTCACCGTCGTAAGCACATGCATTAAAACAGGGAAAGCGGTTTATAACAAAATAGACCGTACGACATCGAACGATCTCATTTCAGACATCCTGAAGGCCAGCAGCGCTTTGCCAATGATTTACCGAAAGCCAGTTATGGTTAATAGTCAGGCCTTGACGGATGGCAGCCTTTCAGACCCCTTACCGATACAAAAGGCAGTCAGCGACGGCTTTAACCAAATCGTTATTCTCAGAACAAGACCTGTGGAATTCCGAAAAAAACGACAACAGGTTCTCGAATTTATGCTTGGCAAAGGCGACAAATGCCAGCTGTAGCAAAGTTAATCAAAAATCAGAATAAAATTTATAATCGCGCAGCAGAATTTGCAGACATTCCGACACAGGATGGAATCGCGCAGCTGATCCAGGTTGCTCCAGAAAAAAACCTCAGCTCATCCCGGGGGACAAGACAGCGGAATCACTTAGTCTCCGACTACCATTACGGGTACACTATTGGTTACGCCGTTGCAGACCAGCTCTAACCGCCCCATCAAATTTACCCCTCCTATCACCTCTATCTGCTAGATTGAGACTTCAGCTGGTTGAAGCCAGCCCATTCACTTTTATCTCAACGCCCTATCTCCCATTGAGGGTCTACCATGCCAAGACAGGTTCTTATCCCCATTGCCGATGGCTCTGAAGAAATTGAAGTCGTTACTATTATTGATACGCTGAGAAGAGCTGGAGCCCAGGTAACTGTCGCGAGCTGCCAGCCAGACGGCAACCTCTCGATTACCGCTTCACAAAAAACACTGCTTAAAGCAGATACCCACATAGAAGCCTGTACTGGAAAGCCGTTCCATTTAATCGCTCTACCCGGTGGAATACCAGGAGCAGAGAATCTCAAAGACTGCGCCCCCCTTATCAGCCTTCTTCATGATCAGCAAAAAGCAGGAAAATGGTATGCTGCAATCTGCGCATCCCCCGCCGTTGTCTTGTCACATCATGGATTACTGGATAACACCCATGCCACCTGCTACCCCAGCTTTATGGATCAACTCGAAGGTGCCCTGCCTCATCCAGGCAACACCATCGTTGTTGATGTTAAGAAACGAGTTATAACAGCTCAGGGGCCCGGCAATGCAATGAGTTTTGCTTTCAAGTTAATCGATGCCCTCTATGGAAAAGACGCTTTTCGGCCGATAGCCAAACAGATGATCGCTGACTGGGCTTTATAACAAAGCCCCCGCAAATTGCTCATCAATCTTCTGTGTTAATTGAACATAGATGTACAAATGCGTATAGAATACATATAAGGGTTTTCCGAAGCAGCAGGAAAGCCCGATGCATTAACCCATGAGGTATGAAAAAATGGAAAGCTTTATCCTGATTGTGGCTAGCATTTTCGCGCTGTATTACCTAAGTCAAAAACAGGATCTTATGGCCAATAAGATGTTTGGTCATGAATTCAATCGGTTTGAGCGGATTTATCACAACACCACCTATTCCTGCCAAAATTCTACCGTTGTCAGGAAGCAGATAACCAGCGGCATGCCACTACCACTCATCCCTTCAACCAGTTATTCCGTCAGGGCACTGTGCCTTACTGAAGATAAACATTGGTTCTGGTTTGATGCCGGCATACATCGTATGAAACTGAATCGCACCAGCATTACCCCAACAGATTCAAAAGAGGCATTTAATGCCCTTAAGGACGATCCTGAGATTTTACACCGCTACTTTTCAAACCATGACCAGCAGTCAGCATAACTGACTGCTCCCTTGGACTTTTTCAAAGACTAAGCCACACCCTCTGCCAGACGGAGATCTTTCCGTAATATTTTACCGACAGGTGTCATTGGCAGATCATCACGAAACTCACAGACTTTTGGTACCTTATAGGCTGTCAAATAATCACGACACCAGTTTAACAACTCATCCGACGTAAGACTTTCATCAGCCTTTATTACAAATAATTTTACCTTTTCCCCTGAGCTTTCATCAGGTATACCGATAGCCGCGCAATTAGCGACCTTTGGATGACCGGAAACAACATCTTCAATTTCATTTGGGTATACATTAAAACCAGAAACCAGGATCATATCCTTGATTCGATCAACAATCCGAACAAAGCCATCCTCCTGAATCACTGCTACATCCCCAGTTTTCAGCCAACCATCAGAGTCCAAAACCTCTGCCGTCGCCTCTTCCCGCTGCCAGTAACCGGGCATCACCTGTGGCCCACGAACACACAACTCTCCAGGCTCACCAATAGCAGTTTCCACGCCACTATCATCAACCGTTTTCAGCTCTGTAGACGGTATTGGCAACCCGGCAGTACCCGGTTGAGACAAGTCTCCCGCTGGATTCATGCAAACCGCAGGTGAGCACTCTGTTAGACCATAGGCTTCTGAAATAATACATCCCGTTTCTTTATGCCACCTTTGAGCTATTGCTTCCTGAAGTGCTGTACCACCAGACAGAGTCAACTTAAGATCTGAAAGATCACACTCTTTAAAGCGGGGGTGATTAAGCAAACTGGCAAATAAAGTATTAAGACCAATAAACGCAGTAAAACGCCATGGCTTAATAAATTTGATAAATGTATTTGTATCCCTCGGGTTTGCAATCAAAATATTGTGATTACCCATAAATGGCATACACAATAAATGCACTGTAAAGGCATAAATGTGGTAAAGAGGCAGAGGTGCAATAAGAATTTCCTGCCCTGTTTTTAATATTCTCTGCCCCTGTTCATCCACTTGAGAGAGCATCTCTTTGGACTGAAGCATATTGGCTATCAAATTTCTGTTGGTCAGAATAGCGCCCTTGGCAACCCCTGTAGTGCCACCTGTATATTGCAGGACCACCGGATCCGAAAGCGTTCCTTCAGCAACAGGTAGATAGCCAGAGGCATTTCCATACTTCAAAACATCAAGAAATGGAATCGCCTCGGGTAAAGAATACCTTGGCACCATTTTCTTAACATGCTTTACCAGAAAATTAACGACCTGCCGTTTTGGTGCCGGTACCATATCAGCAAGACGAGTAACAAATAGGTGCTTTATTTCAGTCTGACCAACCACCTCTTCAACAAGGTGACCAAAATTTTCAAGAAACACCAGCGCCTTTGCACCAGAGTCCTTGAATTGGTGTAGCATTTCCCTTGCAGTATAAAGTGGATTGGTATTCACAATAACCAACCCGGCTCTCAACGCGCCATACACGGCTATCGGGTATTGCAGAAGATTGGGCATCTGAATAGCAATTCGATCACCTGATTTCAGATCGGTACTTCTCTGAATATAAGCCGCAAACTGTCGACTATAGGCATCAATTTCGGCGTAGGTAAGTGTATGGCCAATACCTGTAAATGCCGGGCGCGAGCTATTCTCATTTAAAAAAGCATTGATCACTGATAATGCACTGGAATATTCATCAGGATTGATTGTATTACCAACACCTGCGGGTCTCTTACCATTCCAGAATGATGCATCCATAGCACTGCGCCTCTTATTTTATGGTTATTGTTATCAGGGCTATTTTGCCTTTTTAATTGATTCTACCCAACATTTTATCGATAGGCATCTAATAAGTGACGAATTTGCCGAATAATTATCATGTAATCTCTGGCAATGACATTTTTTTTACTTTAATCTATTTTTAGGGCTGAATTTTCGCTGGTAGTCAGAGGCTCCAGTAACAACTACGGAAAGAATCAACAGGATGTTGACCATATTACCGTTTACGAACCCAGTCAGACCACTTTCTGCCATAAACTGGCAGGAGGCTATATATGACTGAATTTTATCTAAAAATACTTTCCGGCAATCACATTGGTGCTGAGATCCCCCTTGAGCCAGGCAGGTATTCTTTAGGCAGAGATGACGGTTGCGATCTGGTATTAACTGATGACAACCTGAGTGATATTGAGCTCATTATTGAAATCTTTTATAATGGTCAAGTAAAACTTCAATCAAGCACTGCAGACACGCCTTTATATTTGAATGGAGAACCCGCCGGTTCGACTATTCAGTACAACCATTTCGATATTGTTACATCCAGCAGCCTGTTCATAGCGATAGGCCCTGTTGATGCAGAGTGGCCATCTCTGGCACTGCCGAATGTCACCCCTCCACCGACTCAAGACCTGACCATCAACGAGGAAGAACACCAACGTCCCGGGACTGATGAGCCAGAACTATCTGCATCAGACTTTGATCAGGAGATATCTGATGACGAAGAGGATGATGAGGATGAGTTTGAAGAGCCCTCATTTATAGCCAGTATTGATAAAAAATGGCTTGCTGCAATTCCTGTCGCTCTGGTACTGGTCATAGCCATTGTAAGCCTGATCATCTCGAATACAGATACCCGAGTGCAAAAAGTCACACACATTCCAGGGGTCCTTGAAATCTCTGCAAAAACCAAAGACAAACTGGGGTTGAAAGAAGTAAAGTTCAAACAATTACCGGATAAATCACTACTGGTTTCAGGATATACACAAACACTTCAGGACAAACTTGAACTACAGAAACTTCTCAGAAAACAAAACATTCCTTTCAATTCGCAAATCATTGTTATGAATGAGATGCGTGATAATGCAGAAATGCTTCTGAGAGATCGTGGTTACGACAAGCTTGAACTTGAGCTGGATAATACACCCGGATCACTGGTGGTCACTGGTTACGTCCCAACCTCCGACGAGCTCAACAATATAATTACAATGCTCAAGCAGGAGATATATGGATTGATCGATGTCGTCGATCAGGTTGAAAACCAGGTTGGCAGAGTCAACACACTCAAATCCATGCTGCGCGAAAAGGGGCTAATCCCCAGAATACACGTCGTCGTTCGCGATCAGACCGTTATTCTGAAAGGACACCTTCTCGATGAAGGTCAGGCTTATGACCTGCAGACAGTTGTCACCAAGTTTCAGAAAAAATACGCCAATAAACCATCCATTGAACTAGCAACCAAGTATGCAGGAGGTACCCTAACCGATAGTCAGTCACCTTTATCCTTAAATATTCGTGGTATCAGTATGGGCAGGGTGCCTTATGTGATACTGATAGATGGTTCCAAATACCTGATCGGAGCAAAACTCTCTAATGGGTATATAATTGAAGATATTAACCTTGAGTATCTTTTATTAACTAACGGAACTGACAGAATCAAATACCGTCTTGGAGGGAACCGTGACGGAAAAATCAAAAAATGATGAAAATATTCATCTTTCAACAATCGAAGAGCAACTGATAGAAGATAAAGATGGTACCTATCGGGATCAACTGCTTAGCCAATTATTTTCTGAAGCTACACGCCTTAAAGGCTTAAAAGACCAAGGCGCTCCTCCAGAGGATTTTTCAAAGATTGATAGCCTTCTGACTGCCGTAGTAGCAGCTATGGAGGTTATCGATAAGAGCTGGAAACAGCATCACGGTCAATCTAAAGCCTGAGAGGGAACTCAGCCATGGCATTCCAGGATACCTATAACCCGAATTACAACCAGCCAGGGAGCTCCAGTTTCAGCTTTGATAAAGTCTCTGAAACTTTTGGCAGCCAGGCGGAAGCTCTTGATGCGGCACTAAAAACTCGTGTTGCCAATATGGACCCCAACAGCACAAAGGACATGGTTGAGTTTCAGGTTGAGTTCAACAAGTACATGATTGTTGAAGGCCTTCGCTCCAGTATCGTCAAGTCTATTAAAGACACGATACAGAGTATTATTCAGAAACTCTAAATGAATTCCATGGATGGAGATAGCGGGCAATGATTGATGATAAACTTTTGAAAGTTCTGGCAGACATTGGCTTTATGGCCAGCAGTACTGGTCTTCCAAAACATGCCTTTGGTATTTTTAATGGCATTGAAGCAGCAAGGCCAGACACCCCACTCAGCACCATTGGCTTTGCCCTTGAGTTCATGAATCGAAAGCGCCATCAGGAAGCTATTGACCTGCTACACAAGGAAGGTCTTGCAAAGCACCCTGATGATCCTTCGATCAAGGCCTTTTTGGGGTTAGCCTTAATGTTCGAAGGTCGTAACAAGGAAAGTGAGGACTACCTGAAACCGCTTCTGTCCTCAAAAGAGACCGAACCCGCTGCCATGGCCAAAGAGCTTCTCTCAAATATTCACGGCCAATAGATTAATCCGGAAGCTTTTCTCTTAGAGCTTCCGGAAGCTCTTTCCCCGGAGTCACATTTTCAAGCATCCACTGCTTTACGATCGCAGTCAGAAAAGTTAAAAAACGCTCCATTTTCTGCGAGTTTTCAGCCATATATTCCACCAGTTGGATAGACTTGCTTAAAGTATCAACTGGAAAATAGGTATCCGATATAACTCTTCTATAACTTCCTCGATGGGACGACTCACTAAATACCTCCTTCCCTCCTATTTCTCGCCTGAACTCTGAAATAGAGCCAGAAAGCATGCTTCTTACCAACTCATCCGACAAGTGTGCCGCAGGTTCAAACCACTCAGGTTCGACCCAGCGTTGAACTTCTTCTTCACCTTGGCACAACCTGTTCATCACCCTGCTGAAATAGGCCCTGAGGCGATACCCGGAAAACGCCTGAAACCCATGAAATGTCCATAAATTCACTTTCTGTCGCCAGAAAAATTGTCGGTTATATTGTTGCAAGTGACAGACCGACATCCCTTTGCATTTTTGTAAAAGTAAACACCACTCGTCGCAATGAACTACGACAGCTCTGAACACTGAAGCAAGGCCTTTTTCAAAAGCACTGGCATATTGACTACACAGAAAAGGTTTGCTCTTTGATAGAGAATGGCTGTCACTATTCCTGATCCAGTTATTGGTCACCAGGTTTTCTTCAACCGGAGGCATCTCGATCAACTCGCCATTGATCAACTGAAATAAGCACTCCTTATAACTATTAAAGTGAAACAACTCCAAAACACTGGGAATGGATGTTTTCTGGAAGCTGTTATCAGCTCCACAGAATGCCCTTTGAGGGTCATTCAATTCAGACTCGAATGCTTTTATTACATCTGGGCAGAAAGCAGCCTTAACATCGACAATAAAAGGGACACCGTTTCTGGATACAACATTCCGGTTATGCACATCACCCAACCCTAACAGGATTGAAAGGCCAGCAATAACACCCAAACGCTGGTAATAAACAGCAGCCTGTTGATCATCCAATATTTCATGATTGCTGTTATCAATAAACTCGCAAAAGCCATAAGAGCCATCAAAAGAACCAGGCAATAGCCGTATGGTAGCCAATCCGGGCTGCCCCTCCAGCCATTGGTTAAGCTTACCTGCGATATTACTATTTTCTTCAGTAAATCCAATAATCTGATGCTCAATACCCAAGTCTCTGTTTTTATAAACCAGCTTCTCCCCATTATCACAGCCAATTATTGCAATCATGCAAGAAGACGTACTTAATGGAAAATCCAGACGAGTAATACCCTGTACCGGCTTCTGCCAGTCACCAGAAAACAACTGGTTTATGTCGTTAAGATCCCTGTGAAATCGGGAAAATAATTTTTTGAAATCTTTAAGGGCATGAACAACCCGTAAGCGATTCAAGCGATACCACAAAGGAAATTTTGCGCTCAGGAATAACAACCCACCCTGCTCAAAAACATAGTCCAGTATATCCGCATACTGCCGGGTGTTATTCATCTCACCAACCCAGCCAATAGCCTGAAGCAATTGCTCATCCATTTTGGAAACAAAAAACGTTAACAGGCTGGACCTGAGCTCTAAATTTTCCGGCTGCTTATGGTAGCCAATCAGCTGTGTATCCAACCAGCAAAGTAAAGGCTCAAGGAGCCTGAATCGATGCAGTTCAGCATAATCAAGATGAAGCATAATGCCAATTGGCAACCTTTGCTCCTCAGGCCACCATCTATTTTGATTATAAGTCTGCCTCAATGGTTGATTATCGTCATGTACCAATAACTGGTATTTACACATCCAAATAATATTTAATAGCAGTGTTGATTCCTGAGGAAATCTGGCTTTTAAATCCGCAACATTGCAACCAGATAAACAGAGCTGCGCTATTTGATCAATCAACTCTGGCTTTAAGAATGACTCCATTTCAGTATAGTGATAATACTGCTCAGCCCTTAACAACATTCGAATACCTCGATCTGTCGTTTTTAGACACTCACTTTCTTCCAATTGATAAGCAGGATAATGTTCAAATATCTGATGGTAAGGGAGCCCAACTGGTCGGTTATTTAACCTGGAAATCTGGGCAGCATCTTTATTAAGCCCATTCACTAGTTGATGATATTCATCAACAACGGACTCCCATTGATAACACTTAAATACTCTCCGCCTTCCTTGTTCCCCAATGTTTAACAGAAGCTGAGGATTCTGAATAAGTTGATGGATCTTTTCCGAACACTGGCTCAAATTGACAGCAGTTCCCTGCGACTGCAACAAATGGGCATGATCAGTCAGCAAGGATCCCAGAGGGCGAGCCAGGTGATCCATATCTGTAGACATCGTTTCAATCAAACAGCCACTGACGCCATCCTCAACCAGCTCTGAATAGCCATTCCAGTCAGATAGAACTACTGCTTTCCCATTAACCATTGCCTCCAGAGGAACCAAACCAAAACTTTCCTGAATATTGTCCGAGAGCGTCAGAACCATATCACAGGCTGATAACCATTGATTTTTACGGTCATCATCAATATCCAGCTCAAAGCGAATACAGCCCTCAAGGTTTAAATCATAAGCTTGTTTCAGTAGAGACTGAACAGCGGGACTGGCTGCATCTCCTGCTCCGGCAACAACCCACTTTATATTTCGGTATCCATACCCTTCGACAAGGTCATTCATTACCAACAATACGGGGTTTAAATCCATCTTGTACGCAGGAGACACTCGACCCAAGGTTAGAATAACAAACTGATCCTGCTTAACATCCAGCAACCCCCGAGCCTCTTCCTTACTCCCTGTGAAGCATTCGTCAGGCTCAATACCGAGAGGCAGCTTTACGATACTACCCTTATATGGTATCGCCACCCCAATATGATCTGAAATACTTGAACTGGCAGCAGACAACAGCCGCATCATGACCTTTTTCTGCGCCTTACTGCTGCACAAAATAGCATCACAACTCTTCAATGGTGACAGTAAAAGATCCCGCGTGTTCGACATATTCGAGTCAGTACTCAATGTATGCGCTCGACCCGTAACTGGGAATGGCTCCTGACAGTATGCATCCCGAAGTGCAGCCAGACGGCCAATCCAGGGATCCCCCTGATGGAAAACCTCGTACTTAATCTTGGAAAAATATTTACTCAACTCATGAGCCGGTAAAAAATGGATGGATTTGTCACTGCCATAATGCTGAAGGAAATACTCCCAACCTGACTTTAAGTCTGGCAGCAACGTTTGAGGAGCAAAAATATGTATCTCTTTGAATCTGCTGTAGCGAATAATCGCCTTTAGAAAACCATCATTCGCACGCCGAAGACCGTTGAAATATGCTGCCTCTGTGCTGGCAACCAGGCAACCAAATACTGAGGAACGAGCCGATTGCTGCTTTTTCGAAGGCATATCGAATAACTCTGATCATTGACATACCTTATATATCGAACTTGCAGGAGGTTCTATTAGGGCATCAGCATCATGGAGGGAGCTGGAGGAGGTGGAGCACTCTGCCCCGCCCATTTTAGAAAGTGCTCATAATTATTAGCCAATGCAGCAATAGATTCTTCGATACCACCAATACTCAAATTCTTAAGTGGTGCCGAAATATAAATTGCCAGAGCATTTTCATCAGGATCAATACAGAGTGAGACCCGTTCAGTCGCAAGCAGAGCAAGATTTTTCTCCAGAAGCATCATCAGAAGCTGTTCTCGCTTACTATTATCGTCAGTTAGCTTAGTGATCGTGCTATAGGCATAGAATCGACCATTTGCCTGGAAACAGGCAACCTCTATTCGGTCGTCAACCGTTAATTTAAACTTATTATTTTCATATTCGAGTGGTTGCATCTGCTGACGAGCGGCATAAGCATTCATCAGATTCTCAAAGGTCATAGCATCCATGTCCCTGATCAAAATGAGTTTGGAAAGGCTTCCCTGCTTCTAGTTAAGGATAGTGCAGCTTTATTACTTGGCCAGATACTCAGCAGATGCTGTCAATGAGCGGGATTTTTCCGAAAGCCTTCTGAACAAAACAACCAGCCCGACAAATGCCACAAGTGACGCAACAAATCCTGTCGAGATCGAGTGGCTGA
>CBDHDM010000054.1:0-25276 GCA_965261315.1 Endozoicomonas sp.
TATGGAAAAATAGACTTGTTTTCCATGTTGTCCCCCATAACACACTCTTATGATTTTGCTGCAAGTGTTTATAGATATTCGCTCCGATAGTTTCATTCATTCACTCCCTACATAAGATTCATCAGGCTACAAAGCGTAAGCGCTAAACTATAGATCATATAGATCAGGTTGAACCGGAGTGAATGTTTAAATGACCCGTATTACCAGATACCGTTTGAAACTCCTGTTAACCAGTATCATTTTCGTGTTACTCCATCTTTATATCACCGCCTGTACCGGCCATCTGGGCGATATGAAAGCCGCCGATATGCGGGCGGCTATAGACAACTGTCGTCAAAACCAGCTGGGCGTTATGGCCTATCAGCGGGCGGATAAATCCATTATGGCCATTCGCTGTATTCCCCTGCGTAATGAAATCAACCATGCTGTTACGGTTCGCAGACGGGCCAATATGCCGATTCTGCGTATACTGACTGAAACTATTGATATTGAAGAAAACTAATGTACCAGCCCCAATATTTTCAACCCTATGAATTGGTCCCGCCGGATATTTTCGCGAGCCGTAAAGACAAGTGTTTTGAACTGATTGATGAGCGGGTACTGATTACCCTGGATACCCTGCGGAATACCTTTGGACTCTGCACCATTAACGACTGGTACTGGGGCGGTCATTTTGAACAGTCCGGTTTGCGTACTCCCGATGCCCCCGAGTTCAGCCCAACAAGTCAGCACACCTTTGGACGGGCCATGGACTGCAAGTTTAAAGAAGTCAGCGCCGATCTGGTCAGACAACAGGTGATCGAACATAAGGCACTGTATCCCTATATCACATTTCTTGAAGTTGACGTAGAGTGGTTTCATTTTGATGTTCGTAATGGGGTACGCTTGGTGTTGTGGTCGCCGGAAACCCATCAGTCTCAGGTGGTTTGATCGCTATTCGCTCAATAGTAGCTATACTGCAATAGTCTTTTAACAAAGACGGATATGCACGAGGCTTTATTACGATTTAGTTAACGGACGCACCCCACGGTAGAGTCCGTTTTTTTTCTTGAAAAATACAACTCGTACCCAACAAATCTATAAAAATCAGTGGTTTTCAGGCTTAAAATAGCCACTTTTCATTGACAGTTTATTTCTGTTTACTACTCTGTATACCTGTATGTATCGCAACATACAGGCTTTTTTTTCGCATAGTGATTTTGGACCTTTTTTCATGGAAGACCGCAGTAACCCAGATGATGAAACATCCCCGGATATTTCCAATACCGCCGGGGATGCTTTTTCTGAAACACCGGAACCGGTTACGACTCCGAAAAGCATGATTGAATTGGCCTTTGAACGGGCCGAGCAGGAATTAAAGTCAAACACTGGCAAGCCTGCCAGCGGGGATTCTTCCCTATCCACGGAACAAGCGGCTATCTCCGATAGTGCCAGCACTCCCACCACGGATACCCATGATACCCCCGCCACTGGAGAACACGACGGAACAAGCGGCCAAAACACTGGTGACAGCACTCCCCCCGCTGATGCGTCTGATCAGCAGTCGTTAACCCCACCGGACAGCTGGCCTAAAGAGCGGCGCAAAGAATTTGATACTTTGCCCGACACAGGCAAGTCGTTACTCATGTCCATTTACCGGGATATGGAGAGCGGCTTAAAACAGAGTTTTAATAAACTGGCCGATGAGCGCAAAACGCTACAGGACCAGTACGGTTTTGATACTGACCAGCTTAAACAGTTAACGGACCGGGCCAAAACCTTTCAGCAAGATCCGGTTGCCGTAATCAGCCAACTGGCAGACGAGGCGGGCATTGACGTTTTCTTTAAAGAAGAAAGCGAGCAGATCCCCAGCTTTGACAGCCAGGAAGACCTGGTAAAATGGCTGCGTACCCAGAGCCAGCAGGAAGCCCGGCAGGCTGCCGCCAACGAGGCAAAAAGTTTGCGCCAGCAGCAACATCAGGCAGCGGTTAAACAGCAGCTGGACGCTGAGTTTTCCGAGGCTTACCGGTCGCACCCGGATCTGGCCGACCATCAGGACGCCATTATCAAATACATCAGCGGGTTTAATCTGCCCGTTGAAATGGCTTATCGGCTGGCTACCTATGAAGGGCTGAGCAAACTGGCGCACAATGGCCAGTCTACCCTGGCAGAGCTGAATAAAACCAAAGCCGAACTGGAAAAACTGCAGAAGCTGGCCACCATGCCACCGGGCCGCGCCGATGGGCGCAGCCAGCGGGTTAATGCTAATGGGCTTGATCCTTATGAGGCGGCTATGAAACGGGCTGAGCAGTTGCTTGGGCGTTGAACGCTTTAGCCAGTAAATCTGGTGAACAACAATGGCAGCAGTAGCGGGACACCCACGACGCTATGATTTACCCCTGTTTGCAGGGACTGAAGATACTGAAGATCTGTTTCTGGCCAGTATGACCGAGCTGGATAAAGAGCTGGTTAATGAACTGAAAGTGGATCATCCGCTTTGGGAGTATTTGCAAGATAAGAATCTGATTAAGTATCAGAACGATATCAGTACCGATATTACTATCCCCCTTCTGGATAAAGCCAATTCCACGGTAAAAGATTTTACCGCCTATGATGATGCGGATCTGACCCCGCAAGATGCCACCAGTGAAGCTAAATATCTGTGGGGGCATATTGCCGGGACCCAGATGTATAACCGGGAAGAAATGGTTAAAAACTCCGGGCGCTATAAATTGCTGGACCTGGTGGAAACCAAAACTATTCAGCTGAAAGAGAGTATCAATAATCATTTTGGTAAAAAGCTGATTGGTGAGCAAGATTGTGACGGTCGTGCTTTTATGGGCATCGGCCTGATTCTGAAAAAAGATGCCAAGTGTGGCGGCATTACTCCAACGGATACCGGGTTTGGCTATTGGAACCCGCAAACTCCCAGTAAAGATGGAGCAGGCGCTAAATACGCACTGGCCACCGATTACCGGTTAGCAATGCGGAAACTGCGCCGGGATTGCACCATGAATAATATGTCACCTGACGTTTATTTTATGGGCGAGGATGCCTGGGATGAACACTGCAAGTTTGTCGAAGATAAAACCACCATTCAGCTATCTGCCGAGCAAGCGGCTAAATTCGCTGGCTTTGAAATGATGGTGGATAATGGCCGGTTTTATATGTATGAGAAAAACCTGCCTGCCAAAACTGTATGGGCTCTGAACTTTAAGAACCGGGCGGTTGAGTTGCGGATTCATAAAGACACTAACTTCAGCTTCCAACCCTGGGAGAACACCGGCGGCAAGATCCAGAGCAAGCACCGGCACTGTTTGTTGTATACCAGTGTCGTCTGTCGTAAGCGCAACCTGAATGGCATTTTAGAGTTTTCCTGATGTTTACCGGTTTGAATTGTTCCTGCAATGATTATATGAGTACTGTCGTATCCTCTCGATAAGTCATTCTTTAGCCAGCGCAGGGACAATTCATCATTTTTTGCTATAGGGTGAATGATGCCCGCGATTATTGAACCGCTCTATCCGACTCCGGACCCGACACGGCGGGACCGGATTGTTCAGGATGTTATCGACCTGATGAAGCTGCGGGACGATGACATTATCAAGGCTAAAGTAAGGCGCTGGTTGTCGTTTACCCTGACCAAAGCACAGCGCTTTAACCGCCAGCCCTGGTGGTTTGCCCGGCGGTTGTTTGCCTGCAAGGTGTATGAAGGGCAGGATGTTTTTGATTTGCAGGGCCAGCTGGATCGGTTGATTACCATTTTCTGCCCGGGCAGGCTGCGGGCTGCACCGATGGATAGCATTATTCAGCACCGGGCGGAGGCGGATTATTACCATCAGGCCAATAGCGGTATTCCGGCTTATTACGCCATTCATGGCGGCAGGCTGCATTTATGGCCCGCGCCGGATAGTGAATTGATGTTTTGTTTGACCTATAGCATTCCGTTAACGCCAGCGATTATTCCGCAGGAGTGGGAAAGTTACCTCGTGGATGGCGTTATTGGATTGTATGGCCGCCATTTTGACAGCTCGGGTTTGCTGGAAGAGGCCGCCGGGTTTGAGGCGGCTTTCTGGGAGGGCATTAAATCTACCCGGGCGGTGCATTTTGACAGTGAGCCTACTAACCGGCGGGATAACAGTAATCCGCGCAAGATGGCTGAAACGTTGTTTGGTGCGTATACCGAAACCAATGTTACTGATTATGACAATGCCATTATCAAACCGGCTTACTTGGCCCCGGCGGGTGAGGTGCAGATCCTGGCTAATGAAGGGGAATCAACGGTGAATAGTCGGGGCGTACCGATTATGCAGATTGGGGGGGATAAGCAGCCATGAAAAGAACGCTGCCCGCTCCCCGCTCCCCGCTCCCCGAAAAAGACAAAACCGCTTTTACGGGCGGCGGGGCAGCGGGCCTCGGGCAGCGCTCTGAAAGAGGCATTACCGCCGATTGAAGAGTTGCTGACGGAATTTGACAGCGGCAAGGTCCCACGCTCGGAAACCTGGCATACTCTGATTACCGGGCTTTATTTTAATTTTGACAATGTTAATGAAATAGAGAGTTGGTATAACACGGTTCAGGAGCTGACCGGGCATAATCAGGAGCTGGCTAATACCATCAGTGCCAATCATAACCAGATTGAAGTCTGGTATGGCCAGATTGATAGCTGGCAGCAGCAGGTAGACGCCAATAAAGTATCCTCATCCCAATCCGCCACCATGGCAACGGCACAGGCGACAATGGCCAAGGCATGGGCCGCGAATCCTGAAGATGCTTTGGTTGATGGCGAGCAATATTCAAGCCTGCACTATGCCAGCAAAAGTTCTGAGTATGCTGATGCCAGTTCCGGCAATGCGGAGCTTTCCCGGGAGCAATCCATGCTTGCCCAGCAGGCTATGCGGAATGCTTCTAATTCTGAAATCAATGCCAATATGTCCAAAGTTCAGGCGCAACAGGCGGCTACGGAGGCGGGCAAGTCGAAAGAGGCTAGCGGGGTTAGTGAGCAAAAGGCGGCGGATTCTGCGGCGGCGGCTAAAAACAGCGAAACGGCAGCGGTTGGTGCTTCTGACAGTGCTCTGGACAGTAAAAATTCAGCGGCTGGATCGGCGGGTACTGCGACACAACAGGCAGATAGGTCTGAGAGTGAGGCGGATCGTTCTGAAGCAGCGGCGAATCGGGCAATTAATGCGTCAAGTCGAATTGTCGGCGAATTAGCCCGGTTTTCTTTTGATACACCGCCGCCCGGTTTTTTTGCCCTGGACGGTTCAACGATACCCAACGGAAAAAATGATTTTGTTGCCCTGGCGAATAGTGGCAGTCGGTTTATTACCATCAGCGGGATTGATTTGATTCTGGCTGATTCGGTGGATTTTGGACGGGGGAAAGGGAGTTCTGGGAGGAGTGTGGGGAGTTTTGAAGGGGATGCGATTAGGAATTTCACTGGGAAATTTTACATTGGAACAAAAAGAGAAACCACAGCAAGTGGTGTATTCAGACAGACGGGAATAAATTTTAAATATTCATGGACTGATGGAGTAACATTTGACCCGAATGGATCATTTGATTTAGATATATCCAGAGTAGTACCAACCGCCCCCGAAAACCGCCCCAAATCCCTCACCGAACTGGTCTGCATCTATCACGGAGTGCTCTGAGATGGAATGGTATCGTTACAACCCTGAAACCCTGGAATATGAGCACCCCGTCATCTGCCAGCCCAATCCGGCCAGACCGGGGGAGTTTCTGATTCCGCCTTCTGCCACAGAGATGGAACCACCCAACGCCGGAGACCATGAGGCCACCGTTTTCCAGCCCGACAGCAAAAGCTGGACGGTAAAACCCGATTACCGGGGGACAGAATACTGGCTCCCCGATGGCAGCAAGCACAAGATTGATGTTATTGGTGAAATGCCGCCTGACAATGCTCTTTATGAACAACCACAAGATATTTCATTTATTTATCAGATAAACGGCCAGGCCCGACAGCAACGCTTAGAGCGCGAACAACAGCAACAGGCCAAAGCCGAATTACAGAAACTGAAACAACAGGTCGCCGCACTAACCAGTATGAGGTAGTCACCATGGCACGATTTGTATACAACGCCAGCCTGCCCATGGGCCAGCTTGCCGCTGAAGGCGTCAACCATCTGCAACAGGGGCTGGCCAAGATTACCCGCGCTGCAGAATCGGTCACATTAATGAGTGAGGAACAGATGATTGCTGAAGTGGGCGTACCGGCTGGCGATCAGGGAGGTTTCCGAAGTGCGTTAAACCAGCTGAAAACAGCACTGGCCGCAAAGCCCTTTGATAACATCCTGCCGAATCTTGACCAGGGCTGATAATGTTCACCCTGACCTATACCTCGGACGCGTACCGGGTTGCCGAAAACCTGCAGCCGGTCAGCAATGGTCTGTATGAATCCCGCCCCGGTTTTTTTCAGGTGGTCAGTGACAATATCAACCGGGCCATCGGCTGGAACGATGCCTGCATAATGGAGATTTTCGGCGGCGTTTATGCCTGGCATGGCAATATTTTTGAAGCGATTAAAGACAGCACCGGAAAGCCCGTATCCGCTAACCTGCAGTTCAGCGGAACCCGTTTTCAGGGCTTGCAGAGCTTTGGCAACCGGGAAGAGCGGATCTATGTAGGCAATGGCAAAACCCTTTATTACCTGCACCGTAAAGTAATTGCCGGGGGCAATGTTTCCTCTATTGAGCTGACCCCGAAAACCCATCGCTTTCTGATCAATACCACTTACCAGCTAAGTGCCATTATCGAACCGCCCTGGGCGATGAATAAAAAAGTCACCTGGACCAGTTCGGATAATGGCATTGTATCTGTGAATACCAACGGTGTAGCAACCGGAGTTAAGCCGGGCGATGCCATGATTACCGCCACCACTGAGGATGGCGGTTTAACCGATACCTGTACTCTGACGGTAACGCCCTATATAGCCACCACGGGTATTACCCTGGAACCGGCGGACCTGACCCTGACCATTGAACAGGAGGTAATGTTAAGCTGGCAGGTTGAGCCGGAAGGAGCCAGCGATACCGATATTTACTGGCTAATTGATGATACTGATGTTTGTTCGGTAAAAGAGTGGGGAGCCGTTACCGGCCTGAAAGAAGGGGAAACCGTTATCCGCTGCCGGACCCGCAAGGGCCATTTTGAAGCGCAATGCCGGGTAAAAATAGTATTAAGTGATGAGTTGCAAAGCATCAGTACTAAGCCCCATAACCCACAACCCGTAACCCAAAACCAGAAAATCGCCAGCCCCCGAACCCCGCCAACTGCTCAATTCTACGAAGCGATTTTCTTTGATAACGAGTTTCTGGATGCCGAAGACAAGCCCTATGCCTTGCCACAGGCTAATTTATGGCCACCTGGCGCAGCCGGTTATGGGCAGGCGACGGGACCCATATTATTTATCACTGCCAGAATGATCAGCCCACCACTGGGAACCGCTGGATGCCATCGCTATTCAGGGCGGCCAGCAGTCCGGCGTTACCGGGCTTTGCCCGTTTGGTAATAAGTTGATGGTTTCTACCCCGGAGAGTCTTTGGCAGATCGTCGGGGATTCGCCCTATAACTGGGAGTTTCAAACTGTCGTCCATGGCCAGGGCGCGGTTAATGACCGGGCCATGGCCACCGATGGCCAGCGGCTGTTTTATCTGGATTGGCATGGGGTTTATCAATTAGGCCAGACTGACCCATTGAGCGAGCCTATTGCTGAGGCGTTTTATACCCCGGATTACGGCGGGCAGATTCTACTGGATGCTGAAGGGGAATATTTGTATTTGCTGATTCAGGGCCGGTTGTTTGTTCTGAACACCCGGGCTGGCGGCTGGGGAGAAATTCTGCACCCGGTCCCCGGCGAATACGCCATTAAAGGGCTGGTGCTGATCGGCGGGCAGGTGGGCATTTATGGCGAAAATGGTTTATGGCTGATGGGCTCCCGCTATACCCCGGATACCTGGAAGCCAAAAGGGCTGTTGGAATGGGGACAGCGTAAAACGGTTGCCAGCACACTGCGAACCTGGCCAGTGCAACCCAACGCTTACGGGAATACCAGCCTGAACAGGATGTATGTTTCCGTTGAGGGCATTTACCAGGGCAGTACCGATTACTCGGTTTACCCGGATGAGAACCAGCCGAAGCAGGCCAGCCACGGTTTTAAAAACTGGCGTACTACGCCCCGGGAGATTTTGGTACGTCAGGAACCCTTACAGGTGATCCATAGCGAACAAAGCCAGCGGGTTTACCTGGAAGCACCGCTGGAGGTGAGCGGGCCGCAATTTGAACATCAGCTAAGTTCTACCGGGTATGTCCGGTATCATAAGTTTGATCCGGTTTACTTCTATACGGAGCGGCGGAAATGAGCGGTGTCATTCTTGAGCCCTTCACCAGTATTGAGGCGGCAGAGCGGAATTTTCAGCGGTTGAATGAGGCGGTTGTCGCTTTGCAGGGTGGCTCTATTGCCATTGAAAATATTGAAGGTTATGAAAACCTGGCGACCAAAAATGACCTGCAGACCGGTATGGATGAATTGCGGGCTGAGTGTCAGTACGCTGTTGGTGATGTGCATATTACCGAAAGTGACCTGAACCCGGCGGATAAGCTGGGTTATGGCGAATGGCTTTTAATCAGTCAGGGCCGCTGCATGGTGGGTATTGATGATGGGGAACCCGGGGACCAGGATTTTCAGATTGCCGGGCAGATGGGCGGCAGTAAAACACACAGGTTGACGATTGCCGAGATGCCAGCCCATAACCATAACATCCGGCAGTTTTACGAGAAAATTGAAAAAGGCGATAACTACCATCGCCACCGCGCCACCAGTGATTCCCATAATAGCAAGTTTATGACCTCGGAAAATGCCGGGGGTGATCAGCCCCACAGTATTATGCAACCCTATTATTGCGTTTACATTTGGAGGCGCATCGCATGAGCGAAGAACTTGAATTGACCCCCGGTATCCGCTCAAGGCCGATTCCGGTACAGACCATCGCAAACCAGAAGTTTATGATTCAGCATGAGCTGGGCAGAGTTCCGGCTGGCTGGCTGGTGATTGACAGTAACCGGTTGGTGAATGTCTGGCGTAGTGGCGTTATGGATAGCAAGAGTATTGAGCTTACGGCGGATCAGGATGCAGAGATTAATCTGGTGCTGTTATGAAAAAAGCAGAAAGAAAAGATCCTGGTGTTGATCAGTCGGTAACGGTTGAAGCCATTGATCAACCCCCGGATCGGGACGACTCGCTGACGGATTATATTGACCCGAATCAGTTAGACGCCCCCTATGTTGCGCCGGGCGTATTAAGCGATAACCTGCAACCGGCGGATCTGACCCGAACAGTTAACGGGCTCTGGCCGGGTAATCCGCCAAACCGGACCGGCAATTTTTATTTTGACTTGAATCGGCTGGCGCTGGAACCCGGGCAGATCGGCTTGCTGGGTAGTCTTTGTGAGAACTTTGTGTTTGAACGTGTGGATGTCCACATGATCAGCGAGGCAGACAGTGAAATTTGCCTTGAAGTGCTGGCGGATTATCCTGAAGAGCCCGTCAGTCTGGATTCGTTTTTAGTGCCGGGGCAATGCCGACAAGTCAGCCGGGGCAAGAATGGTGAAGCCCTGCAGGCAGAGAAAGTGCAGGCCGGAACCTTTATGGGCCGCAAGCGGGCCTGGCTGAAGTTCCACAATGAACTCCCGAAGCAGGGGCGGATTGTTATCAACTTTGTGGGCTATTTGATCGAGCCCTGGCGTTAGTAGACCGCTACCCGCCTCCCGCTGCCCGCTACCCGCAAAAGAAACAAGCGGGCTTTTACGGGCAGCGGGAGGCGGGCAGCGGGAGGCGTTCTTTTATGGAAAACTCAGCATCGGCAGTGTACGACCTGATACGCCACCACAGCGGCTATGGCCATCGTCATATTTCCGATGAGGTATTGCGGGCGTTTATCCAATACGAGTTTGATTCAGGCCGCTGGGCCGGAACCCGCAACCTTGAAACCGGCGAGATTACCGGCTGGATCAGCTGGTATAACCTGGATGCAGACAGTTTGCAGGAGGTGAAAATTTATGGACTGCCCGGCTGTTATCAAAACAAGATCCCCCTGCAGACCGGACCCCATTGTTATATCAGTAATGTGGTGGTTAAGGATGGCCAGCCGAAAGGAACTTTCCGGTTGTTATGGAACCTGGCTTGCCAGCAGAACCGGGGGGCTGAAACCATGAATGCCCATTTGTGTAACCGGCCCGGCGGGGAATTGCATTGGCGATGGTTTAGTAAGCCGAATTTTCACCGGTCACAGTTACGGGAGGCGGCAGTATGAGTCTTGGCGGCGGCAGCAATGAATCCTCCAGCAAACAGGAAAGCAGACCTTCCACGCCGGAAGAGCTGCAGGGCTTTTTTAACAATTTGAATCAGCTCTCTGGCGGTAAGCTGGGAGGCTGGGCAACCACCGGAACGGCGCAGACCCAGTATAACCCGTTGAGCCAGGCACAGCTGGAAGCTATCGGCGGGGCGGGCTCTACCCGGCAGGCGGAAATAGACCTGGCACTGGCAGACCAGCAGGACAAGATAGCCTCCAATACGGCCCTGACCTATGCCCAACAGCAGCAGGCCAACCAGAAAGCCTATGAAACCGCCCTGACCCAGAAAGACGCCATTAATAAGGAGGTGGAGGCGGCGATGACCGGGCTTGCCAGCCAGGAGTCGTTGCGGGCGTATCAGGCTAACCTGGCTAATGCGGGGCTGACTTCCAAGGATTTGGCGTTGTTGAGCCAGATTTATTTTGGTGGGAAGGGGCAGTATTCAACCGGATCATCCAGTAGTAGTGGGTGGAATGCGAATATAGGATTGAGTTAATGAGCAGTTTTTTTGATCTTTTATCAGAATCAGGAAAAACAGAAAAAGGAACTCCCGCAATGGTATCAGGATAGTGCTGTGGGTCAGTTTGCCCAGCAAACGCAGGATAAGGCGAACCAGTGGTTTGGTAATGTACTGGGGGAAAATCCGCAGCAATACGCTGATCAACTGAAAAAACAGGGGCAGGACTGGTTTTTGCAAACACCGGTAGGCCAAGGCGTTAATGATTTTTACACCGGCTTATTTTCTCCCATGCAACAGGCTCTGGATACCAATCAGCAAAAGTATCAAAACCAGTTAAGTACGATGTATGGCAATTACAATCAGGCGGTTAAGTCAATGGGGGAAAATGCCATGAGAAAAATGGGGTTAAAGTAAATGGCTGGCCAGCAAGAAAGCAGTTTTCTGGAATCCTTTGGGCGCATCATTGGCCAACTGCCAATGGGGATCAAATCGCCTTTGATGGAAAAAACCATAGAATTGCAACTGGCGAAAGAGAAAAGACAACTGGATGAACAGCTTGCCCGGCAACAGATCGCTTTTGATCAAGTGGTAGAATTGGAACGGCAAAAAGAGCTGTCGGCAGACTGGCAGAAAGATTATGACAATAAGCCAGAGGCTGAGGGGTTGCATGGACCGATACCGGAATTTGGTAAAACTGATCAGTTAAGGCTTTATCAGCAGTATGGGCAGGCGGGGCTAGACCCGGAAAAAATTGCTGAAGCTCAGCAGGCAGAACTGGCCGCTGACGCCTTTCGGCGGGGACTGGCCAATATCACCAATGACGCGGCTCTGGTCAATATCGGGATGGGTCACGAGTACACCCCGGTTAAGTTGGTTGATGGGAATTTTATCAATCAATACGATACGAATGATTATCTCCTTGGAACAACGGCAAAGAATCAGGCTGAAACACGCAAGGCAAAATCAGAAGCGGATGAACAAGAACAACGACTAAGGATGATGAATAATATTTCTGATTCCGTTATGAGAATGAATGCCTTTAACAAAAAGGAGCTGGGTAAACCGGTTGAGGTGGTTATTGAAGGTGAAAACGGAGAATCCAATATTGTTCTTGCCAGCCAGGACAGCAGCGGCAAATATCGGCCACAGGTTTTAGCGGATACCGCAAGCGGAAACCCGTTGGTGATTCCGCCGGAGGCCGCTGGAGGGGATGAGTTAAGAGAAATCAGACTGGCCAGGGCATTGAAAGAACATGGCGTTGTTGAAAGCGAAGCAGAAGGACTGGAGCTGGCGGTGTACGGTAAAACCAAAAGTGACGATACCTTCCTGGAATCCCGTTTAATTGCTAATGCCCAAGGCCCCTATGGTAATCGCAATTCGGATAAGAAAATTCTTACCGCGACCTTTGATGATTTTGTTCGCGCCCGTTATGGCTCCAGCTTCCCTACTCATTTCATTGATGAAGTTAACCGCTCGACCACCATGAAACCAGCGGAGAAAGAAGCACTGATTCAACAGATAGAGGATTATAACTTCAAAGTGTTTGAAATGGGGCTGACAGGACAACAGACAACCCAGCCACCCATTGTACCCCAAGCAGCGACTGGTACAGGGCCACCAGAAACCGCCATAACCAACAGAGGCCCAGCTACCCAAAAGCCACTCTGGAACCTAGACAACATACAATTTCAGCAGCAACCCGGCCTGCAGCTGCCTGATATGCCCGTCCCGGATATGTCCGTACCCCAACCGGCAGCACCAGTCACAATTCCAGAGCAGCCTGAAATACCGGACTTTCAGGTGATTACTGAAACCATTCTGAACAACAACGGCCCGGCAGAAATCAATGCCGCCCTGAAAAAACAGGGTTTCGATGTATCGCCAGAAAATATGTCCGCCATGGCGATAGATGCCGTAAATCGTGGTGAAAATCCGGTAGAAATTCAGCAGCTACTCCAGTTGCTGGGCATCCAGTGGACCCCACCGGCTTAACCCTCGCTTTTACGGGAAGCGGACAGCGGGCAGCGGATAACGGAGCAGTATATGAACATGACCCAGCCAGACCCTGCCGGTCTGTTTGAACCCATCCGAAAAAAACAGCAACAACCCACGTACCCCGCCGCCGATCTTTCTGTGATTGCCCAGCTGCAGAACCGCCCGGCTCCTGACGGTAGCCTGCCGCCGGTCAATGCCATGCCAGCCCCTGCACCCGCTACCCCTCAAGAGGCTGGCGCCCTGCCCGTCAGCAATAACCCGCTGGTTGCCATGAGCCAGTCTGGCCAGCTGCAGGCCCTGTTAAAAGCCAAGGCTGAACAGCTGGCCAATCAGCCACCGCCAGAAAATCCACTGGTTAAACTGGCGGCTAACGGCGGTATCCGGAAGCTGGTGATGGCCAAGGAAGATCAGCAGTATAAACAGCAGTTGGCCGATTGGAACCGGGTAACACCCCTGCCAGGACTGGGCTATCCGCAACAGGAACCCAAAGGGGAAGAACCCGTACCGCCAGCCCGCCCACTGGATCAGATAGAGCAGGACTGGAACCGGGGCATTCACCAGCTACGGGGTAGCGAGTTTTCCAATATGCTGAACCTGCTGGAAACCGGACAGATGACTCCTGAGCAGGAAGCGAAGATTACCGCCAATATTGAACCGGCCCTTGATTCTGGCGCCCGCCGGGATTTGCAGATTGCCCGGTTATCCAAGGATAAGTATCAGCAGCTACAGGCAAATTACGATGCTCAAATGGCAGAGCAGCAGCGGTTAAAATCGGAGGCCGGGTTATCGGGCTTGAATTGGGAGGCATACCGGCAGGCATCCACCCCGCAACAGGAAGAGCAGCTAAGGGGCTTTGCCAGAGGGGTTACATTTCAGTACGCCTTTACCCCCGATGAAGACCGGCTTAATTCCTCTGATGCGGATATCGCCGCCGATGAACGGGCTAAACGGAATTTTTACCTGAACGAGCAGAGCAAATATCCCATATCCAGCATGGCGGGCAATATGCTGGGGGCGATGTTGCCGATTGGTGGTGGTATTGGTGCATTGAGAAATGTTCGTATGGCCAATGCCCTGAAAGCCGGACCGCCAACACAGGCTACCGCTGCCATGGTCGCCCGGGGCGGAGCGCCCGCCACCAATACGGGTATTGTTGCAGAAGGGGTTTCCGTTGGTTTGCCCTATGATCTGGCCAGCCGCCCCATCGGTGCGGAAAACATGACCCTGAAAGAGAACCTGCAGGCCAGAACCCGACAGGCGGGTTTTGGCCTGGCGCTCGGACCGATTGCAGATATGGGGCTTACCAAAGGCATTCCACTATTAGCCCGGGGCGTTCAATGGACCGGCGGAAAGGTATCTGGCGCGGTAAATTCAGTCGTAAAAACCCAACAGAAAAGAGGCCTGGATAAAACCGCCCGCGAACTGGGCTACAAAGATTTTGATGAGTTTGCCGATGCGGCAACTGAAATTGTCACCGATGAAACCGGCTCCCGTATCCGCCTGAAGCCGGATATTCTGAATGGTCTTTCTGAAGCGGACCAGGCCCGGGCCGGTGATTTGCTGAAACGGCTGAACCCAGAGGAGGCTACTCATGTTCCCGGATCTCCCCCCGTTACTCCTGCTGAACCTCCCATCTCCAGAGCTGCACAGGACCGATCAGATGAAACCCAATTCCCTTTACTCAAGCCAGACACAGAACAAGGTGGTTCCGCTATTCCGGAACCGGCAGCGCCGACAATTCCCGAACC
The DNA here is from genome assembly GCA_965261315.1 of Endozoicomonas sp. Taxonomy (GTDB): domain Bacteria; phylum Pseudomonadota; class Gammaproteobacteria; order Pseudomonadales; family Endozoicomonadaceae; genus Endozoicomonas. The sequence continues at coordinate 14,553 of CBDHDM010000054.1, forward strand.
GGACACAGCCCCGGCTGGTATTGAGGGAGGCCCGGGGGCTGGACGACCTGCAGCGGGCCAGGCTGAACCGGTTGTTCCGGGGCGTACCGAATCCGCTGTAGAAACAGCCAGGACTGATTTTAAAGAGCTGCCAGTTATCGAAACCCCGCTATCCGAACTGACTTTAAGCCAGGACGTACCGCAGTTTAAATCCGGCGCCAATGAATCGGGTGTTGTTGAACCTCTTGGGGGAGCCTTTGACCGTAGGGGCGTTGGCGCAATTCAAGTGTGGGTAAGAAATGACGGCCGCAAGGAAGTAATCAGTGGCAGGCATCGCCTTGATTTGGCCAGAAGAACCGGTGAAGAAACTATTCCGGCACAGTATTATTATGAAAGTGAGGGCTTTACTAAGCAGGATGCTGCTATTCTTGATGCTCTTTTGAATATCCGAGATGAAAAAGGAAAAGTTAAAGATTATGTCGATTACATCCAGGGAACCCGACTCACCGAAGAAGACGCAATCGCAGAAGGAATTCTGGACCGAGCAATGGGCCAACGGGCTTACACCATCGCAACTGAAGGAACGGAAACGCTTATTACCGCCCATCGGAATGATCGACTTACCGACGAAGGCGCCGCAAGAATCGCCCACGCTGCCCCCGGAAACGAACGACTCCAATCCGTAGGCATTAAAGCGATAGAAGACGGTAAACCGATTACCGTAGCAGAAAACATGGTAAAGGCGGTGCGCTCCATGTCGGACGACACCGGCCCTACCAGTTCACTGGATATGTTCGGCTTTGATGACAGCGCCATTAAAGAGGCTGAACAGTTGGCCCGGCAGGCCGGGCGCAAACAGGATGAGATTCAGAAAACCCTTTCTGCCGTAAAAGGCGCTTCCAAAAATCCCACCCTGGCGGCAAAAGAGGGCGTTGATATCCATGACCCTGATGCCCTGAAACGACGTATAGCAGAACTCGAAGACCAGAAAGAAGCCTGGAAGAATTGGCACACCAACCCGGAGCTGGTTGCAGAGTTGCGTTCAGATCTTGGGTTATCCCCCTCTGTGAAATCAGCAGAACCCGAACCGGAACCTGAAGCCCCCACGGCGCCGGAAGTGCCGGAGAATCAGGGCGGGTTTTTTGATGACTTTGATTTGACCCAGCCCACAGCCAAAGAGCTAGAAGCCAGAGACAAGGTCCAACAGGCCGCCATTGCTAAAGAGCAGCAGGCGCAGGCTGAACTGGAGGCCAAGGCTAAAGCCGATGCTGAGGTTAATGATTTTGAGCTGGGTATTCAGGGCAGTGGTAAGGATGTTTCGGCTAAGCAGGGAGATATGCTGGGATTAGGCAGAGCTGAGGAACCCCACCACACGCAGCCCAGCTTGAAATCTGATGAGATAAACAGAGTTAATCCTTTACATATTGAAGTGGGAATACTCACCAGCCCAGGGGCAACCATATCTGAGCTGGTCAAACGAGCTAAAGAGTATGCACGGAGTCATTTCGCAGGTAATACCATAAAAAATACTGATTCTGGTTTTGATATTGTGCTCTCTATGAAAGGCGTCAAGCACACAACTAGCGGAGTGGTTGGCAAGGACTTGATTGAAACCATTCCCTATACGCCGCAAATATTGGCCGAAGGTAAACTTGTAGAGTCAACAACTGATACCAGAGGAAAGTCGGGAGTTAAGAGCATACATTATTTCGAATTACCGGTAGAAATTAACGGTAAACGGTTTGATGTAAGGGCAACTGTACTAGAGAGAAGCGACGGGAAATATTATTACGATCATGCAATCAAGAAAGAGGCTATTCCGGGTGAGCGTCGTTCAGGGCCACACTCTCATCGTAACCTGGAGCCCCGGCTATCAGAGATAGCACACCAGGGCGATGGAGCCGGAACAGCAGGAACAAGATTATCGACTGAAGGTAATAAAAGCAATACAGATACAACGAAAACAACGATCGCACAGAAAGCCCAGCAAGATATTTTACAAGCGGAAGCCCAGCCCCCGAAAGAACCACCCAGCACCCCGCTGGGAACCAGCCTTTACAGTAACCCCATTATCCCCGCTGCCCGCCAGGTAGCCAATATGCTGCACCTGAACCCGGGGGGCGCCGTTGGTGGTGCAGTCTATGGCGGTATTGCCGCCGGGGATGCCAGCGAGGCGGAACGCTACAGCCCGCAATGGTGGCTGGATTCTGTTTTTGGGGCGGCTGGGGGCGCGGTGGCCGGGGCTGCCGGTTTCTCTGCAGCCAAGGGCGCAAAGATCAAAGGGAAAACCCTGTTTGGTCAAGACAGTTGGGGCAGTCAATCCCTTAAATACATGGGGGATAAGATCGGCAAGATACCGGGCTTTGGCGTAGGGGATAAAGATATTGTCCCCATGAAAAAACAACAAAAGTTATTGAAGGCTCTGATAGAACGGCAAGCCGAAAAAGCGGGCCAGTATTTGCTGGATAATTTTACTCCCAGCGAACGGGCCGCCATGGCTGACCTGATTGAACAGCGGGGCATTATTGCCGAAGGAAACCTGCTGCACCGCCAGGCGCAAGAGCTGGATGATTTTATCGCTTATACCGCAAAGAAAATGCAGGATCTGGGTATGCTGGATGACACCATCGAACCCGGGGGATACCTGCACCGATACTATGCCAAAGACCTTGGCATTAGCGGTTTAATGCGAGGACTGACGCCCGGCGGTAAAAACCATGAGCGGCAGTTGGAGCCGACGCCGGGGAACTCAGGAGGTTTTTGACCGGCGCTATATGTCCCAGTCTATGCGGAATACTCTGGACGAAGTACAGGATCTGATTGTTGAGCGGAATGGATTAAAAAAACAGTCAGGGGATCTGGTAGGCGCCGATACCCAGGGGCGAATAGATGAAATCAATGCCCGCCTGAAAGATCTGCAATCTATCGAATTCAGGGAATACACCGCCATAGAAAACGGTAAGCTGAAAAGTTTCTTTCTGCACCCTGACGAAGTACCAGTTATACCAGGCTTGCAATCCGGAGGCAGAACCGGCCTGCCAGAACCTATACGGCAGGGAACCCTGGAGGGCATGGAACAACCGCGCACTATCGGTAATACCGGACAGCTGGCATTAACAGACCGGCGCTGGACCCTTGACGGTAAACAGGGGGAACAAGGTGGAATTCTTCACCGGGACTGGACCAAAGCGGAGCGGCAAAGCTGGGGAGAAATAGAAGACGCTGCCTATCGGATGGTAAGAGGGCAGGCGGAAGTCGCCCACGATTTGAGCCTTGGCATTTTCTATAAACAGGTGGTTGACCGTTTTCAGGGAACCAAGGTTTCTGATTCAAATATTGAGGGTTGGTACCAAGTCCCCGATACCAAAATAGGAACCAAAAGCCGATTGAAAAAATACGGGGCGCTGGCCGGAAAGTATGTTACCCCTGAAGTCTGGGCCGCCATAAAACATCATGGACGGAACCCGTTGCTGAACTGGACCAATAATCACCCGGCGGTTAAAAACTACCTGAATCTGCTGGGTAAATGGAAAGCCTATAAAACCGTTTATAACCCGGTTTCCCATATGAACAACACTGTCGGGAATCTGGGCATGTATTACATGAGCGATTACAGCCCGAAATATTTAGGCTCTGCCATTAAGGAACTCTACCAGGGGGAGAACTCAGCCCTCTACCGGGAAGCCCGGGATAATGGCTTGTTTGGTACTGACTTTACCACCACGTTGAATATGGAAACCGGGCAGAAAAAACTGGATGAACTGCTGGAAAAATTGCGGAATCAGGCAGAAGTGCCGGACCTGAATGAAACCCTGGATACCCTGATGAGTATCAAACAGTGGTTTATTGAAAGTAAAAACGCCGTTGCCGGGGCTAATGGCCCTTGGCAGACCGGGCTGGAACTGGCCGCTGCCATTGGTAATCCTATGGTGAATACCGCGAAAAAGCCCATCAATGCTGCCGCCAATTTCATGCAGAAAGCCTATCAGCTGGAAGATGAGTTTTTCAAAATGGCGGTCTATATGGCGGAGCGGCAAAAGGGAACCAAGCCTTTTGATGCTGTAAGGGCCGCTAATAAATATTTCTTTGATTACAGTGAAATGCCAACGGCTTTTCAGGTTATGCGCGATTCGCCTTTTGGTAGTCCATTTATTAGTTATACATATTATGCTGTGCCAGCACTGGCCAGAACCGCTGTGGAAAAACCGGAAAAGCTGTTTGCCTTTGCTGCATTCCTGGAGGGTATAAACTATGCCGGGATGGCCATAAATGGCGAACTGCAGGATCAGGGTTATTGGGATCAGATGGCACAAGATGAAGAGGTACTGCCCAGCTGGATGAAAGGGCGCAGTCTGTTTGGTGGACTGAATAATATAACCATTCCTTTTTCGGACAGTTACAAACAGGGCATTGCCAATATGCTTCCTGCTGGTAATCCATTTATTGGCAATGCCGAGCGGGAAGGCGCCTGGCCTGCTGCATTAAGTTTCTGGGGGCCAGATCCTGCCGGTTCAAATCCGATAATGCGGCTGATGTTTGATCTGGCCAGAAACAGGGATTGGCGCGATGCTCAAATATATAACCCGGATAGCCCCAGCAATGCAGAAAAAGTACGTAAGAGCCTGAACTACGTTTATCAGAATGTTACCCCAAGCAATCCGTTATTTCCGGGCAGTTACTCCCAACAGAAAATTATTGAAGGTGCTGCTAATGAAGTGAGACTGGCAGAACAGGAAGGGGAGCAACCTAATTTTCTGCTGGAGGGTATGGTTGATATGGCCAATGCCACCGCCGAAACATTAGGGGCCGGACAGTTTACCGGGCTGGATCGGCGCGAGAATGAAATACTTTTTCGCGATGCTATTTATGGTGCATTGGGCATTAAACGACGTCCGGTAAGGATTGAGCAGTTTGCCGACAGTAAGCTGTATGAACTGAACAAAAAACGGGAGGGTTTGAGTAAGTGGATTGCCAAACATGAAAAGGATTATGGCGAAGGCCGGATTACTACAGGCCAGATAGAGCAGTACCGGCAGCAGTATGAAGCGAAAAATACTGAATATGATAAGAAGGCAGATTTAATTGAAGCGGCAAAAAATTGAACGATAGTGTCTTAAATATTTTTATGTACGTTTAGTTTAATTAGATATTATTAAATGGTCTGATGATTCAGACAATTCAATATAGTAACAAAGGTAATTGTCATGACTGATGACAAATACGATGATGATAAAAGTTTTTTTAATCTTTCAGAAGCCAAGTGGATCAATCGGATTACTGGCGAATCCTTAATTTCCGGAGAAGACTGGGAAAATTCAGAAAAGCGTAGCATTACTGCAAAACTGATGTTTGAAGTCAGCTCTACTATTGAGCTGCAAGAGAATAAAAGGATAAAGGCAAAAGTAATGTCGATAGAACGAAAGGAAAAAAAGTAGGTGCCGGGGGGTGCAATTAAAAGTGTTCACCAAGCGAATTTCACCACAAGAATCTTAAAGTTAGACAATACTGTGTGAATATTCCCAATACTCGCATCAATATAAATATGTCCTCACCCATTTCCCTTGCTGATAGACTCGCCGCCCCATCCTGAACTCAAACGCAGAGTTTCAGCGCTACTGGATATTGTTGAAGCCGAATCCGGTCTCCTTGATCGTGCTGATGATGCTGAACAGGCTGTTATAGAAAACCTTCGTCTTATGGGGAATGAACTCCTTACTGACTGGAGTGCCTGCAAAGAAGACCAGAAGTTTTCTGAAGCTTGTCTGAAGCAGACTGGGGCTAAAGCTCGAAAAAAAAACACTTATTGGTTCAGCACCTACGGAAAGATAGACGTCATTGAACGTTGTCCAACTATCGATGAGCACCGGGTCAGACCTTTCAGTCATTCTGCTCAGATACACTGTCGTGAATACACTCGTACAATCCAACGGAAAATTATTGATTTTTCAGCCGACTGCTCTTTTCGTAGTGCCGCGAAAAAGATGCAGGAACATTACGGTATAGAGGTTCCAGAGTCGACTATTCGAGCCATTACGCTTGGGCATGCGAACTGTATGCAAAAGGAGTCCATGGCTTCAGTAGAAGTTTGTCAAACCTGTACTGGCGAAGATGCTTGGTTTATAGGGGAAATGGATGGGAGCATGATTCCGATAGTGCTCGTCGATGAGGATGCAGAAGGAGACAAACGTAAAAACCCGTAGAAATGAATGGCAGGAAGCCAAGCTTTGCCAAGTTTATAAGCTTGGAAGTATCGATAAACGTCATCAGGCCACTATGGGAGGTCCTGATGAAGCTGGTGACCAGTGGCTGAGTTGTGCGGTAGTCCAGGGGTTTAATCAGAAATCATCTATTCACTGTGTCAGTGACGGTGCAACATGGATTGCGAATCAGGCCAATAGAGTATTTGGGGAGCAAGGGAGCTTCCTGGTCGATTATTATCACCTTTCTGAACACTTTGCAGATGCCGCAGAAGAGTGTGCAGGTCCTAAAAAGGAGGGCGCGAGTAGAGTGGCGACATATGCAGCAGGACCGCATGAAATCAGGAGATATTGACGCTGTTCTGACTGAACTGGATCAGCATAGAAATGGAAAGAAAGGCAAGGCAGCTAATAAGTCAGAGGGCGTGTCATCGATATATCAGAAATCGTCCGGGGGCAGTTCGATTATGCCGCGGCGAAAGCTGCCAACCTTCCGATTGGCTCTGGCGAAATTGAAAGCTCAAACAGTGCAATCGTTCAGATGCGGTTAAAAATTCCGGGTGCCTGGTGGAAGCCTTCCAATGCTGGTGCGATGCTTTGCTTAAGAACTTTACGTGCTAATGGAGACTGGAATCAGTACTGGGAGTGTTCTGGATAGTTAGTGCAAGAACACTTTTAATTACACCCGGTGCCGGGTATTTAGCTAGACCCCATAAGGCAGTCTCCTACCTATTTCCCAACGAGTTTTCTATTCAGTAGGATACCCGGCCTTACGTCGAGTCCTACCTAATCAAGAGGAGTTGCCCCCTACCTTATGACTGTAGCTAACAGCGTCAGGTATGGACAGGGGGCAGTCTATCACACTTAACTAATGATTTACCAAGTGGTAAACAAAAAGTAAATTAGCCTTGCATAATAGACAAATCTATTGTAACTGATAATTCCTTAAAAATACGGGGCATAATGCGAGAGATAATAGCCTGGATTAACCATCATTTTTGGCTTTCAAGTCAGTTATCTGAAGCATGTAAGATGATATAATTTCATCAAAATTCGGTTAAATATTGATCACCAATTGAGACTTAAACAGGCCTGGGATGAATACACATTATATATTTTGTGTATAAAAAACAATCAGTCGAACCGGTTAAAATGCTATGAAAATCATACAGTTAGATGTTTTCAAGTTGTAAAGCCCCGCTTTGACATGGTGGGGGTCGCTGGTTCAAGTCCAGTACCGACTACCAGATTATACAGTAGTTGCAGCGTTAGCGGCTATTAACTCAGGTGGTGCTTGGGACATGTAGGGAGCATGACTGCTTAGAACTGCTGGTTGTGTCCCTTTCTCTGTAGATGAAATAGTCTCATCAAAATTCTCTCTATTCCTTTCTTTTCTGCTTTTCAACTCAAAAAAAGTCATGGTTTGTTAGATTTTTTTTGTTTGTCTGTATTTCTCTTGTGTGTATTTAGCGAATAAGCGGGTATTTCGGGCTGTTATGTCCTGTATTGTGTCCCGATATAGAAGTCTGTAGCCCTTTGTTTTCAAGGGTTACAGACTTTTTTGTTGTGAAAAAAAGAGGGGGGATTTCAGGCGGGTTTTGCGGGTTTTGCGGGTTTGTACCAGCTGGGATCGAGGGCTTTCAGGATCTTGCCGTTGTTGTCCTGGGTATCAACCAGCCAGCCTGATTCTGTCATTATGGATGGGTAGCAACGGGTAACGGTTCTGATTTTGTTTTTATCTTTTGGAAAGAAACCCGTTGTTACTTTGTCGCCCTGATTAAATGGTGTTTTCATTAATAACACTCACGGGTCTTTTTATTACAGTCGTCATATAGGCTTTTCCCTTTTTTACTTGTACCTTGCCCAGACAATGTGACAATTCTCCATTTATTGCTGAAGTCACTGGCGAGGTGAGTAGTACAATACGCCCTAATAATTCACTCAACTGATCAATATCTCCAAACGGTCACAGTAGGAATGGCGGTCACCGCCGCCACCCCCTGCGGTCGAGTCACCCAAAGGAACCTCCCCTTCAGGTGCTCACAGAACCGTACTTGAACCTCTCAGCTCATACGGCTCTTCTCATCCAACCGCTGACACACAACCAATACGCCAGTGTGCCATTAACAACGGAGCCCTTTTGGTCACTCTTCCCAAACAGCGGGAAGCTCGCCATTTTCGACCCCTCAATTTCTTAAATTTGCCCATTGCCCAGCGCACCAGCGTTGCTTCCACATAGTTCAAAGCTTTCTTCAATTCTGACGGGTAGAATCTCCCATAATAATTGATCCACCCTTGAACCATGGGATTAATCAGCTTTGCTAACTCTTCGAGCGAGTAAAGTGATCTTTTGGTGGGTATTTTAAGTTCCCATGATTTCATCCCGAATAGACTGGGCCGAAGCCTTACTTATAGCGGGCTAGGAAACTGACAAAATATCTCCCATTCCGGCTTCTGGCCATCCGTGGGCGAAAAGGTGTAGCTAAGAAAGTCAAACGACGTATTTTCATGCTTTCCCGGCCGATCATCATCCTTGCAGTAAACCAACTTTGTCTTTATAGGATGTAGTGTCAGACCACAGTCTTTCAACCGTTTTCTGACCCTCTCCAACAAAGATTCAGCCTCCTGCTTTGTACGACAGTGGATTAGCGCGATCATCAGCATAGCGCTCAAACCAGATATCCGGAATGTGCTTTTCCAGCCAATTTGCTATTGCCTGATGAGCATTTCGGTTGGGGCGATATCCCTAGGAGTTTTCATGAAAGACTGCTTCCACTAATGGCTCAACAGTCATCTTCACCACGGTTTGGGCTATGCGGTCTGCTACTGTCGGCACTCCCAGCGGTCTCGTGCCTCCATCCTTCTTGTCGATGTCCACACGCATGACGGGGGGAGGAAAGTAGCTTCCCGATGACATCCTGTTCCATAACTTGTACAGGTTTCCGCCCAGATTGACCTCAAAATCAGCCAGCGACTGACCGTCAATACCGGCAGCTCCCTTGTTCGCCTTCACTCTCTGCCAAGCTTGCCAGACAAGCCTTTTTGAATATGCCGGACACCACTCAGGCAATAACCGGATTTCCCCTGAGCTCATCATGGAGTGGATCTGCCCTCCACTTTTGATGTCGATGTACACGCTTACGACACGTCATTATTGGTTCACTTGCGTTCATCTTCAGATTTCATACCTGACACAATCTTGTTGCGCCTTTTCTGTGACGCTCACCACCCTGACTCTTAATCAGCGCAGCTCACAGTGGTTTGGTGGTCGCTTCCAGAAGCCACACACCGGAGGGCCCCTCCTCCATCTCAATTGCAGTTACGAGCAGACCGACTCTGCTCTCGTGGCACACCAGATCCGTACATGCACTGCTAGCCGCATACGGCTCCTACCTCGAGTATTTGACGTCAAACCGTTGCTCCGGCCATGGATGAAGAACTTTTACCTTAGGCAACACAGTGTTGATGAAAGCACCGAACTTCTTCCAGTTCAGTCGGCTTCTCTGACTGCGCCGCTTCAAGGCTTTGTACCAAATCTTTTGCACTGCTGTTCTGAAGGCAATTATTCTTAACCCATTGCCGGGTACTGAAAAGTAGTTCATGTGACCTTGCAGTACACGTTTCAACCACTTCAGCTGTTCCGGCACGGGGTCATGCCTGTGTTTCAGGAGATAGCCTTTGATCTTACGCAATGTCGCTCGCATTCGCTCTTTGCTGGTTCGTCTGACAATGTTAAAACTACCATTGTTTCGACTGACACCACAGATGTGAGTAAATCCAAGAAACGTAAAGGTCGCCGGCTTTCCCTGATCCCTTTTCTTTGCGTTGTCTCTGGCAAAGCGACCAAAGCGTATCAATCGGGTTTTATCCTCATGCAAGGACAAACCCAAACTGCCCCAGTCTTTTACCAAGCTCACTCAGGAAGACCTTTGCATCCTGCTCTCTCTGAAAGCCCAACACACTGTCATCCGCAAAACGAACCACGATGATTCGTCCAGAAGCTTTCCGCTTTCGCCATTGGTCAACCCAAAGGTCAAAACACGTTGTGCAAATAAATATTGGATAATAGAGGCGATATCACCGATCCCTCGGCAATTGCTCCTGCATTGCTCTACTTCCTCCTGCATCCATGCAGTCGTGTGGCATCCCCCTTACGCTTCGAACACGCCGACCATCCTCGTCGTAGTGCCCTACTTGTATCCACTGTCTTATCAAGCGGATAATGCGCTTGTCCCTCACCCGATGCTCTAAAAACATGATCAGCCAATCATGTTCGACCTGTTCGAAGAACTTTCGCTCTTCATTTAGATCAAAAGCCCAGATCCAGCACCCAGTTCACTGGATTACGTTTGATTCCCACTGTCAGAGCGTCCAACGCATCGTATTGGCTTTTCATGGTTCGATAACCATATGAAAAACCCAGAAAATCATTCTCGTAAATCCCCTCTAATATCTTGACTACTGCCTGCTGGACTATCTTATCTTCCAGACAGAATACACTGATTGGACGTTCACCGCCGTCTGCCTTCGGAATCATTATTCTTCTGG
>CBDHDM010000055.1:0-23374 GCA_965261315.1 Endozoicomonas sp.
TATGGGATCAGCAAAGAGTTACCTTCATTTTATGTGGGTGGCCCTGACGATATTCTGACCGTCAATGGTGATGTCATTAATGAAGGAACCACGACCTTTTTTCAGGTGAACAACGTCGATATCGGCGGAGACCTGGTCAACAGTGAAAGCGGTGAAATAGGCAGCGATGAAAAATCCGGTTTACGATGCAATCTTCGTTGAAACCTCATCGGTTGGTGAAGATATTCGTAACGATGGCGAAGACTATTATCAGGGCGGCATGTTTGGCCTTCGGGTCACCAACTCCGTACCCGATGACGGATTGCCTGAAGCGTGGATTCTCGGCCCTTCTGTGGTTGAGGGCAGTGTCATCAACAGCGGCACTATACCATTAGCGATGGAGATCCAGAAGTCCCTCTGCTGCTGGATGATATAGTGGGTGGAATATTTTATTGTTAGCTGCTTTAGGCACAAGCCTTCATGCCCATCACGGGCGTCAGAAAGCACGATGGCATCAGGCCTTACCAGGTTAGGTTGGTAATGTGCCAGCCCTGGTTTTTCGGCTCCTCCAGCATAAATTTTTGCATTCTCCTGCCGTGTCATCAGTGTTATACCACTCACGAAAACCGGGCCGCTGTTGGTGGATGGTTTCCAGTTCAGACAGTAGTTCAGTGATCTTTGATGTTTTTTCCATATAATTTTTCATCACATGGATAACCCGGTGCTCAATCTGTGGCCAGACCAGAAAACCCAGGCTATTCTGCAAAAGGGTACGTTCGTGATCGGTGACCATATTAATTGGCGAGAAGGCTTTCAGTCCGGCAGTGGTCAGCTGTTTGTTAATCAATCCTACTGCCTCCGGGTGATCGTCCTGGTCAACCAGCCCAAGCTCAATGGCCAGCGCCAGACCTTGCAGATTCACCTCTCGTCCCTCCAAGAAATCCGTATTTTGCTCTACCAGGGGGGGGATGTAATCCGGGGTTGATTCTGGCTGACGATGCACCTCGTGGTCAGAATCGACAAAATCCAGCGGGGCAAAAGGTTCCTTCTGGGTAGATAAAGGTGTTCTTGATTTGTTGGTGGAGCTTTCCAAGAGCTTGGTGGAGCTCTTTAAGAGCTGTTGCTGGATCCTTATCATTACCACACAGGCCAGCGATAACTCCGGATTTTAGCTTTTGATCGACCGTGAAATGTTTGTTTAACTCGACGGCTAATTCAGAGCCAATTTTTGTCATAGTGACGTACCAATCCGCTGAGGCCTTGATACAGAAAGCAGGCGTTGCTGCACAGCAGTTTTTTCAGCAGGTACTTATCGAGCATGTCACGGTTATCACCGCCCTGGGGTAGACCGGTATGCGGGTCAAACACGTTTTTTTCCATGTAGGCAATGGCTTTGGCAAGATTGGGGATCAACAGCTGGAGCTGTTTGATATGCTCATCGCTGGTGGCGAGGTCGAGTAACTTGGTAAACGAGCGAATGAAGTGAATTTCGCTGTCGGTGGTGCCAGGCGTCAGGGTGGCTAGTCGATTGGTCAAAAATCCCCCCAGGGTATGGCCTGGATTGGGCATGATAAAACCATCTTTCTTAGCCTTTTCTGATATTTCCTGATCGATTTTTTTGAGTGCATCGACCGATTTTTTCATTACACGCTGCGACAAGGTTCTCAGGTCTTCGGCGCTTAATTGTGGTAACTGCTTGGCCTCTTCTGGGTAGTGCTTGCCCCAAAAAACATTGCAGCTCGGCATACCAGCCCCCACCGTAGTCGCCGCCGAGTATCCGCTCATAGACAAACTTTTTCAGCAGCGGGTCTGGAATCACTACCTGAGGTATAAGTCCGTTGTCTTTTTGTTCGCAGGCAATGGCGGCCAGCGATTTCACCAGGGTAGAAAAAGCCTCGGGACTGGCAACGTCCTGATGGTTCAGAGTGTAGATCATAATGCCAAAGTCGCGCATCCATACCGTTGATCCGTAACGCCCACCCAGAGAGGCGGGCAAGCCCAGACTGATCAGAGTCTGCTTCAGTGTTTCGGCCAGGGCCAGTTTTTCCTCGCCGCTCTGACTGTTAATGAACTCGCTAATGGCTGACTTGAGCGCCTGGGATAAACCCTGACCCCGGGTCAGTCTGCCATCGGTATATACGTTCCAGTAATCGACAGCAGCTTTTACCGCCAGCGGTTCAATAACCCGTTGGCGAAAACCAGCCACCTGGGGGGCGGGGACGTCATCTTTGTCGTCAGTGCCATTTTCATGGCCATAAATTGCCACGTTGTACACTCGTTTTTGTTCGGGGGACAATAGTTCATAACGGGTGGTGAAAGTTGTATCCGGCCAGGTTGTTTTCGAGGAAGTCAAGAATATCTTCGGTGAGCAGGCCTACCCGTTCGCCATTGATTTGCACCGGTACTTCAACGGACTCAGCGTAATAGCGCCGCCCATTAATTTCAACGCAAGCGGAGGCTACATCGGAAGAATCTCTGTTCTTCGATTGGTGGTCAACCCGCAGGCCGTTTTCAAAGCTGACCAGAATTCGCGTGGATGGATTGCGCTGGGCAAGGGTAGGTTTGACCACGTCAAGACGGCTTATGGCACCGTACTTAATATCATCACCCACCGGTTGGCTAGGTGTTTTCAGTTGATCTAGGCGGGGCTTGATCGTAACTACATTGACAGAACCAGAATAGTCAGAACCAAAATAATCGACAATGATATCCTTGCCAATTTCCGTTTTCTGAGGGTTTGTAGTGGTAAAAACAATTTGATAGCCACTGGGGAATAAACCTTGGTGGTGAGCACTAACGGGATTATTCATATTGATCAGCCTGCCTCTTTTAGCGGAACGAATATACGTATACGCGAATATACGGGCTTTATTAGGCAACCTGTGAGGGTTTTAGTTCCCGCAGCAGTGTCAGCGGGGTCAGCTCCGGTGACACCATTGAACCCGGCTCACTCTGGATGCAGGCCCTTGCCTCCGATGGTGACCAGGATGCCGTTCAGTACCAGGGCAACGACTTCGACGGTTACAGCTACCGCACCCGGGGCTTTACCATTGGTGCCGATGCCGACCTGAGCGATACCCTGACCGCCGGCCTTGCAGTCACTTATGGTGTGACCAAGTCCGATGTGGAAGGCAGCTCGAACCGCAGTGAGACCGACAGCTACCTGCTTACCGCGTACGGCAGCTGGCGTCAGCAGGACTACTTTATGGACAGCAGTATCGCCTTCGGTGTCAGCCGTTCCGACATTGAGCAGTACACGGCCAACGTGAAGTCCACCGCCGACAGTGATGCCGAGCAGGTGGCCCTGCGCCTGGTAACCGGTCGCACCTTTGCCTTTAACGACAATGACACCATTGTTGAGCCTCAGGTGGCCTTTAACTACAGCCGTGTGGATGCCAACAGCTACACCCTGCAACCGTTGAATATGGAAATTCAGGATCAGCGTATTGAAACGATCGAACTGGGTGCTGGCCTGCGGGCCATGTCCGCGATTGATACCAAACGTGGCCTGTTGATTCCGGAAGTGAGCCTGATGGCCTGGCACGACTTTGCCGCCGACCGGGGTGATACCGCTGCCCGCTTCCTGAATGGTGCTGGCAACAGCTTTGTCACCACCGGTGCCAAGCCGGAGCAGACCAACTACCAGGCAGGTCTGGGTGTGCAGTACTGGCTGAATAATAACATGAGTCTGTCTGCCAACTATGATCGAAACTGGAACTCTAATTTTCTGACAGGAACAAAAGACTCATAGCCGGTATAACTCCGAGATATCGGAGAATTTTGTGAAACGTCAAATTTATCAGACAGTTATCAAGCCTGTAAAAAGGGTAATATATATCACATAGGTCAGGGAGTCATATCAACAAGGCGATCAACCATCGCCACTTCGTGGCTGGACAGTCTGATCAGCCTGCGGCAGCCCCTGAATTTGACGTTAGACTTAAATCGTTCTGAGAAATTACCATGAAGAAAGGTCATCACTACAACATCCGCGTTGAACACACCAGCAACCCTGACGGCTCAACACCGGATGATCAGCCTGTGGAGTTTGATGTTGCCAGCCACGACGAAATACTGGGCATTATAGAAAAGCTGAAAAACAGGCCGGATATTGAACCGGAGATCGCCGCCCAGTTAGCGCTGGGTATAAAACTGTTTGGAGGCATTCTGCTGGAGCACCGTAAATCCAACCGTTTTCAACGTTGGCTCCCCATCTCTCTGAATTCATGAAAGCATTTAAAACATCAGGGAAAGACAAACCTTAACAAGTACAACCTGCAATGCTCGGCAAAGTGCCGGACATACCTTGCATCAGTCGATAGAAACTCTGTAACCTTTCCTTCTTTAAATTAAAAAAGCACTCAGGAACATTTTTAATGGACTTTGAAAAAACACACATCAAAGACCAGCTAAAAGCGGTTGAGAAAAGAATGATACTGATGCAGCTGGCGGATGCACCTGCCATGATTGTTATCGGGTTGGGTATGTTTGCCAAGTTCGGACAGACCCCGGAAACGCTTCACCCGTGGCTGGGCAATTCACTTATTGTTGACTCAGCGCTGGCTGTTGCCATTCCTGTGGCCATTTTCTGTGCATTTCAGTCCTTTAAGCTGATGAAAAAGAGCAGCGAGTTAAAAAAACAGCTCAATACATAATATTTTTCACATAAATTCTGGTCTCGTGCTTTGCTCTGAAAAATAAAAGGCCTGTCCCTTTCTCCCTCTGCATTTTATGCATTCAATGAAAGGGACATTATCGACATACATAAAACCCTCCGATTACACGACGATAGACACTTATACTCCTCCTCCACCATAGCCAGTATCCCTTTGGTCTATAGTAGGCTCACAGACGTTCCAATTCTGCTTGTCGAGATGTAGCAATACTGGATGCATTATGGAATTCAAAGACTACTACAAGATTCTGGGTGTTGACCCTGATGCTGATAAAAAGACGATAAAGACCGCCTACCGAAAACTGGCCAGGAAATACCACCCGGATGTCAGTGACCACCATGATGCTGAAAATCAGTTCAAGGAGGTCGCCGAAGCGTATGAAGTACTGAAAGATGAAGCCAAGCGTGCCGAGTATGACGAAATTCGTCAGTACGGAGGTGGTCAACAGGGGTTTCGTCCACCACCTGGCTGGCAACCCTCCGGTTCATGGAGCGAAGGGGGAAGCGATTTCCAGGGCGATTTTTCGGACTTCTTTTCGTCTATTTTCGGCAGTGCCGGTGGCTCTCGCGCCAGTGATTTTGGACGGCGTCAGTCTTTTAGCCAGCGAGGCCAGGATATTGAAACAGAGATGCCTGTTTTTCTTGAAGATACGCTCTCTGAAGAGTCCAAGACCATCTCCTATAACCTGCCCCACTATGATGATCATGGACACGTCACCGAGGTGAATAAAACCCTTAAAGTAAAAATCCCCCCAGGGGTAACCGATGGTGAACTTATCCGGCTGAAGGGTCAGGGAGCACCCGGAATCGGAGGCGGTGCCAGTGGCGATTTGTATTTACGAATTCGACTGGTCCCCCATCCACTGTTTGATGTGGAAGGACATAATCTGATTATTACCCTCCCCATCGCCCCCTGGGAGGCTGCTCTCGGAGCCAGGGTTATTCTGCCAACCCTGTCGGGCAGGATTCACTTAACGATTCCGGCTAATAGCCAGAGTGGGCAGCGCCTGCGGGTAAAAGGCAAGGGGTTGCCTGGCAAACAGGTGCAGGGAGACCTCTATGCGGTGTTAAAAGTGGTGATGCCGACAACCAACGAGTCGATTAAAGATCAATGGCAGCAATTGGCAGAACTCGCCCCCTTCGATCCCCGGGCCGAGTGGAGTGAAGCCTCATGAACGATACACAAACAACCTACTTAAGTTTCACCGAGGTCTGCCTGCAAACCGGCGTAGCGGAAGAAACGGTAATCGAAATTATTGAGCAGGGTATTGTGGAACCGATTGGCACGTCACCCGGTGAGTGGCGGTTTAGCCCCGCGATGCTGCTTCTGACCAGGAAAGCGGTGCGCCTGCACCATGATCTTGATGTGGACTGGCCCGGAATCGCGCTGGCCATCGAGTTGCTGGACAAACTGGAGCTGCTGCGAAAAGAGAATCATCACCTTAAACGCCGTCTTAGTCGTTTTATGAACGGTTAGTACCTTCTTAGACTTTGAAGCTTCTACTTTGCTGGCAGCACCTGCCAGCAGGTAGCAACTTCACATTTTACCGGGTATAGAAACCCTATAGCCCGGAGCAGGTCTTCAGCTCTGCTTCTATCCAATATGAAAGTCCCAACCTTCTTCCCCTCTTCTCATTACACCACAAAATAGACATAACCCACTGTTTTCTATTCATTTAATATAATCAAGACCAATAACTAATCGTACTAATGTCTAATTTAAAAGACAGCAGTTAAGTGAATAATAGAGAGTAAGAAATCAGTTAACTACCTGCGTGACAGGAAAGTATAAGAACTCACGAGCACGAAGAGAGAAAACGGGCCGCCGAGGCTCAGGCCAGAGCAGATGCACAGAACCCGCAGCTGCAACGGGATATTGCTATTGCCATTAAGGCGAGCCAAAAAACACTGCAGGCTGAAAATGCCAGACAAGCACCTCAAGCAGCAATCCTCAATTCAGGTAACTGTTCCCTGGCTAAAGCGCTGCAACAAAGCAATCAGGAATACCTTATGGAACAGCAGGCTAATGAATTGCAAGATATTAGTAAGGAAGGCCATTTCGCTAATGTTGATGATATTTCCTTTGCAGCGCAGGTTATCGAAAGGCCTATGATGGTAATTGATCGGTTCGGTAATACTCTACTTGCTGTGGATAAAAAAGGAAAACCTCAACTGGGCATACACTCTCTCGCAAATGCTTACAGATTAAATCTGACAGACAGCCTTGGGCGTACTGTTCAACCAATGATCATGATCCTGGATCAGACGATAAAGAATAAACCCGGAAGCAACCACTTTATGCTTGCAACCCGGTAAACCCCAGGGGGCAGGATCAGGCTCTGGCCCTGCTGATAAATGCAACCCTTAAGGGAAGTGTCAGCAGGGTACTCAGCAACAATGCAATCAATACACTGTACACCAGATCATTTATTGAGAGTGGAATACCCGGCTTAAAATTAACCAGTACTTTATCCAGCGTTTTCCATTGTTTTGGCGAGCTGATAAACCAGGCCCGCTCAAAGTAGTTGCCATTTATTAATGTGGTGAGTGTCTGTGTAAGCTCATCAAACTCACGTAATGTCAGCTGCTTCTGCCGGGCATCGTCTTTTATCACTGCATTCGGGTTCTGCAACAGATCATTAATCATGGCGTACTCATCCGGGTATCCATGTCTGACAGCATTGCTTCTGAAACCCTCAACCTGGTGTTTTGTCGCTTCATAGTAACCACTCAAATATTGTACATAGTGGTCTGAAAGCACCGGTACTTGAAAAGCGATTAACAGCAAGCCTGCAAAAATGAGTTTATCCAGTAAGTTGACGATCAAGCTTGCTCCTGTTGATCCATTGGATAATGATCGGTTTTTTTATTACTCATAGTATTATATCCACCAGCTGTAGCAAGGGATTAGGATTGTTCAACTGAACACTGCCCTCATTTTACAAACACCACTAAGATAACGCTTTATATGGAACTGATAACTCAGCAATTGCAACTTCGTCCCTTTCGAGAGAGCGATATCGAGCCTCTGTTCAATATCCAGCGAGACCAGGAGGCAATGAAGTTCACATTTAATGTAGAGCACATAAGTGAGTCCGAGCATCACCTGATAACCCATGCGAGGCAACGTGAGATTGTCGGCTTCGCCCCCTGGACAGTTTGCCTGAAGGAAGACAATACTATCATCGGCTGGGGAGGCCTGATGGAAGACCCTTTCGACCCGGGCTATGGCCCTGAGGTCGCCTATTTTTTCAGCAGGGAACACTGGGGAAAAGGATTGGCCACAGAGCTGGTTAACGCATCCGTTACCTATGGCTTTGAGCAATTAAATCTTGACGCTATCGGAGCATTTGCCCGCCCGGATAACCAGGCATCCATCCGTGTTCTGGAAAAGTGTGGGTTCCTGTACAAAAGCTACAACACGCTTATTGAACGCAATTACTACCAGGTTACGCCTGACACTATTCAGTCAAGCCTGATGCAATAAACAGCGAAAGAGCAAACTCCATACAATCTGCTACCTTTGTTTTTTCTGTCAGCCTTTCAAGCTCTGTAAACCGAACTTGAGTCGGCCAACTTTGAGGACATCAACATCACTGTCGTGAAAAAGCTGGCAGCAGAGTGCTCAGCCCGTGATGCAGCATCCAGCTTTATTACGGGCACGCCTTTTTTTTACGAGCTCCAGGAAAGGGGCATTGACCACAACAAAGTCATCCGTGAAATGGCCGGGGACTTAAAAGAAATTTTTGGGGAGAATCTGAAAGGATTACCAAGACAGGCTCTTTTTGTAGAGACGAGCAAATACTGAACCTGTATCCGGAAAAGCAGCCTTTTCAATATTCAACAAATCCATTTTTCACCACAGAGGCACAAAGAAAAGCCCTTCTCCGTGACTTTGCGTCTCTGCGGTAAATGGAAACTTTCTATGGCTGCGACTTCCCAAACCTTAAATAGTAACCCCGACTTCTTCTTCGCTATTTCCCGGAACATCCATTGGCTGCCTTTGTGGCTCAGGCTTCCAGCTCCGCAGCTGCTTCAACATCGTCCAACCACCCACCAGCCCCAATACAGAACCGGCAGTCATCAACCCTGACATCGCGGCCCCCACCACTCCAGCGGTCATCACACCCTGCCCGGTCAGATAAAGTCCGGGGATATCGGTTTTCGGTTTCAGCCAGTCCTGGGCAAATCGATCTGGATCGTGACTCAGCCCATAGATTTTTCCTTTTTTATAGAAACAGAAGAAGTCAGTGGAGAGTGGTGTGGAGAGTTCATAGTAATCAATCTTGCCACGCAGCTGTGGTAGCTTTTCATAGAGCACTTCAAGCAGTCGCTCAGAAAAATCCGCTTTCAGAGCATCGTAATCCTCACCCCGTTTCCCCCAGGTTTCATCTTTCCACTGCTCAAACCATTCATACTTTGCCGGTGCCACAATTTCGATGGTCGCGCGATTGGGATAACGCTTATCCCAACCGGGATCTTTGGCTGATGGAAAAGAGACATTAACAACAGGGAATGGCTGACTGCTGTCTTTCAGGAAGTTATCTACATTCTGCCCGTGATTTTCATCCTGATAGATCCAGAAATTGGTCTTTGGTAAATCGAGGCTTTCAGCAGTGTAAGCAATACCAATATACATACCCAGATGGGTCATGGACGGTTTGACCTGATTCAGTTTATCAAGATAGCCCGTCGCTTTTGCCGTTGCCTCTGGTAACAAGCTTTCAAAGGTATTAAAGACACCCGCATTACTGATGACCCGCTGTGCGCGTATTTCTGTGCCATCTTTCATATTGCTTTATTTATCCAACCCGACAGCAGTTTGCCTGCAGAAAAGGCCAGCATCGAACTGGATACCTGCTTGAGCAGGTCAAGATATTGATCAATAGCCTGAGCTTCATCCGGAAAGTAATGGGCCATCTGTTTTCTGAAGGCATCTTTTCCACGAATCAGATCGTACTGTGCATCGCCAAAATAGAAACGATCGTAATTGTCTGCCATCGGCGCCCACTCAAGCTCCCCGTCCGTCAGGTAGCCAAACAGTGTCCCCGCCATGGTTTTCGGGTTCCCCACATCACCCACATAGTGAACCCCAACATCCCACTCATAACCATTGCGGCTATATTTTGTTTTTATTATTATGCGGCCGCATGGAACTCATCGATCATATCGTTGCGCGATGGAGCCATAGCCAGTCAAAAGACAGTGTATGTTTTC
Organism: Endozoicomonas sp.; assembly: GCA_965261315.1. Lineage (GTDB taxonomy): Bacteria > Pseudomonadota > Gammaproteobacteria > Pseudomonadales > Endozoicomonadaceae > Endozoicomonas. The sequence continues at coordinate 9,872 of CBDHDM010000055.1, forward strand.
AGATCAGGATGTGAAAGTTTTAGTACTAAAGTACTTTATTGATTCAAGGTCAGGCTCAACAAATACCTGCCGGGCCTCATCAACATTGCTTTCAGCCAAATAAATGTAGGCCAGCCTTACATGCGATCGATGATCAAACTCTGAAACCGGAATGCTGCACTCTTCAACACACTTTTTAAATCGCTGATCATCTGCTGAAATTTGATGTTTCACCCTTATCCCCTATCACACAGTCTTCGGCCTGCCAGACAGGCTAATGAAAAAGCATCATGCACCCTGTACTTTTAGACGGGTCAATAGAAAATCATGTAATACTTTGCTGGTGACTGGAACAGGTACACCCGATAAGATCACTGATTTACCACCATTGGTTCTGTAGTGAATGGAATATCAATTACGCCCCTTCCAGACCGATGATCTGGGAAGCCTATGGAATATATACCGACTGTCTATTCAGCAGCTGGGCAGAGATTATTATACCTCTGAGCAACCGAGAGAAGCGGGAACTGAGTGGTATCCCGATCTCCCGCTATGCCATGATACTTGATCAAAACGACTCTACTGACAAGTATACCCCCCATCGACAGGAACCAGTGCGCCAGTCATAAAGCTGTTTTCTGAAGACAGCAGATAACAAACCAGGCTGGCAATTTCCGATGGCTGGGCAATTTTTTTAATTGGCTGAGCATTTTCCAACATTTGGAGAATTTCAAGCTCGCTTACACCAGTCAATTGATTGATTGAACTCCCCAACCGCCTTTTTCAAAATTCCTGTTTCACACGTACCTGGGCAAATACAATTCACCCTGATATTGAATGGCGCATAATCAATAGCGGTACTTTTAGTGAGCTGAGCAACGGCTCCCTTACTCATACCATAGGCCGCGCTGCTTCCCTTACCAATAAAGGACTGATCAGACCCCATCAGTAAAATCGCTCCGTATTCCTGTTTTCGCATAACAGGAAGTACTGCTTTTAAAAGATAGAAAGTTCCGAAACAGTTAATGGCTATGACTTTCTGCATATCTTCAATGGCAGTATCTTCAATCGTACCAAATTTATGAATACCGGCATTGGCAAAGAGCACGTCAACTTTTCCTTCAGCAGTCATTACACTGTCGACGGCATTCTGAACCTGATCAAAACTGGACACATCACAGTGAATAAACTCAGAACCCGGGACTTCTGACTCAGCTATATCCAGGTTATAAACTCTGGCTCCCTCACTGGACAGCCTTTGCCCTGTTTCAAAACCAATCCCCGAAGAGCCACCAGTAACAATTGCAACTTTATTATCAAATCGCATGACAACCCCTCTCTCACTGAGAAAGGCTCAAGAATAGTCACAGTATTTCATTTCAGCCATCTGCATACAGTCTGGTATGCTTGCCTGCGATAATACGTTCACTGGTTCAATAATAATCACTAACAGGTTGTTACGTTGTCTGCATATCTTTCCGGATTCTCTCTCAGTTTGTCATTAATCCTGGCGATTGGTTCTCAAAATGCCTTCGTTTTAAAACAGGGTATCAAAAAGCACTATGTCTTTCTGGTCTGCCTGCTCTGTGCATTTTCTGACGCACTGCTGATCTCTCTGGGTGTGGCTGGCTTTGGCGTGGTCGTTGAGCAATTCCCGGAAATTGAGGTATTTGCCCGCTATGGTGGCGCAGCCTTTCTTGTTGTCTATGCCCTGCTCAGTTTTCGCTCTGCTTTTACCGAGACCCATGCCCTTGATGAAAATGCCAGTGTTCCACGATCAATATGGAAGACCATGGCTGTCTGTTTGGCCTTTACCTGGCTGAACCCACATGTCTACCTGGATACCGTTGTTCTTCTGGGCTCCATATCGACCCAGTACGAAGGACAACAATTTGAATTTACCCTTGGAGCCATCACCGCATCGTTTACCTTTTTCTTCAGCTTGGGATATGGCGCAAGATTACTGAGCCCACTGTTCAGAAATCCAAAAGCCTGGAAGGTGCTTGAATTTATAGTGGGTCTCACAATGCTGATTATTGCTGGCTCTTTGGTGCTGTACTGAATTACTTAATGTTATTGTTGCAACTGGAAGATCATATTACTACTGAAACCAGGGTCTGTAGATATGCTTAAAGCCAATGTCCAGTGCAACGTAGAACAGCAGCATTGACATGACAATATTGAGTACCCGGAAATACACCGGGTTTTCAATTCGCCTACCCAGCAGACCTCCTATCAGAGAGTAAGATGATGGCGCACCAGATGCAGCAATAGCCAATAAGGTGATCCATAAAAGGCTTCTGATACCACTGACTCCCGCAGCAGGAAACTGGATCGTCACAATAGGCAGCGTAGCGATAATCCCTTTCGGATTAATTAACTGCAATAGCAACCCATCACGAAAGGCTAACACTTCAGTCTTTTTGTCCTGACTGTCTACCGAAATCCTCGCGACGATCAACTTACCGGAGATATAGAGAATATATCCACACCCCAGAATACTGATGAAAGGCAAAGACTTTTTATCAACCAATGCTCCCCCCATTAGGCCCATCGCCAGAAACAGAATAAACATGGCAACGCCAACACCGGCAAAGTAGCCTATATTCTGCCTTGTTTTTCCATGCACCCCGCCGTACAGCCCCAGTAAATTGACAGGGCCCGGTGAGTACATAATGCCAAATGCATAGGCCCATACTTCTAACATCGTGGTATTTACCTCTTAAGACCGGGAGATTTGAAGCTGGTATTGTTTTGGAGTCATGCCATAAACACGTTTGAACCGGCGATTGAAGTGGCTGCCATCCGCAAAACCAAAAGCCTGGGCCACCTCACTGGCAGGTGTTCCGAGCTCCAGAACTTTGCGCGCACTATTAATGCGACAATTCAAAACATATTGATGCGGGGTAATACCGAACTGAGAGCGAAACCGTCGGATAAAGTGGGATTTCGACATACTGGCCGCACCAGCGATGTCATCAATGGAAAGATCCTTATTCAGGTTATCCAGAATGAAGTCTTTTGCTCTTACAAGAAGGGTTTCCTGTCTGCGCAATGGCATTAACTCTTCCCAGTAACCCGGCACGGGCAACCATGACATGCGAGAGCTGAAACAAAGCTGACTCCTGCTCAATACGGCTGTTTTTTTGATCTTTGATCAGCTGAGAGAGGATAAGCGCCTGATTCCGCAGTCTAACGTCATCAAGGAGACAGCCTCCGACACGAAGGTTTTGTGGACTGCGGACACCTAACGCCTTGAACTGGGGTTCAATACTATCCGGATGCACGTAGAGCATCAGATACTCGAGATCTTGCTCTCCGCCAGAGCAGCCATCATGAACATCTTCAGGATTAAACAACAATACGCCCCCAGGAGGGCTTTTATGATAAGCCCCTCGACAAAAGAAGTCCTGTCGGCCCTGAAGGGTTACACCAATAGAGAACTCCTCATGGGCATGCTTGTCATAAGTGAAATCGCGCATGTTTGCATCCATCACAGACACACCTTCAAGGTGTGTACTGTTGACGAAATGAAAGCAATTGCCAGAATCCACGTTACCACCCTCTCTGCTGTGATCTGTGACTTAGACAAACAATAGAAAGAAAAGATATAGAAAACTTGAATAAAATTGCTCAATTTTTTCTGATTCTATTGACCTGACTATAGCTTCATAGTTTATCTTGCCTGCCATCCAGAATAAGTCAGGTGTAATGTGATGTATCACATATCCGAGCTGGCCTCGAAAGTTGGCCTGTCCAGAGCCACGCTGATCTATTACGAGAAGATTGGACTGATAAAAGGCAGGCGGCAGGCTAATGGCTATCGCATATACAGTGATCGAGATGTCCAGCGGCTCCACCTGATCCAACAGTTACAGGCGGGCGGATTAACTCTGAAAGAGTGTCAGGCCTGCCTCGATGCCAAAGTTGAACGACAAGTACTGTTCAACCGACTCCATCAGCTCGATGAAGAGATTGCCCAAAAGCAGCAGTCGCGACAGTTACTGGCTGCCCTGCTGGGTGAAGGCGAGCTTACTGCATGGCATGAGCAGGTCGATAAAATTGCACCTGACGCCCATTTGGATTGGTTAATTAAGCAGGGCTTTGATGAGAAAAATGCCCTGCGGTTGAAGTGGTTATCAAAAGATATGAACAGTCATCAAGAGTATATGGCCGATTTCATGCGTGTGTTTGACACGCTGGACCGATGGGGGCCTGGCTCAGAAGCAGAAACCCTGAAAGCCTTGGCACAAGTACCCATTTCCCCGAAAGCCATTCTTGAACTGGGCTGTGGTAGAGGTATTGCCACAACAGTACTGGCGCAGAACTGCGGTGCGCATATCACTGCCGTTGATAATGATGAACCGGCATTAACCCGCCTGATGGAACGGGCCAATGACGCTGGTGTGGCCGAATGCATCACTACCCGTTGTGCCAGCATGACGGACCTGCCTTTTGAACCAGAGAGTTTTGACCTTATCTGGGCCGAGAGCTGTGCCTATGTTATGGGGAGCACTAATGCACTTAAGCAGTGGCGCAACCTGCTGAAACAAGAAGGGGTGCTGGTCATCAGTGACCTTGTCTGGCAAACCCAGACGCCAAATGAAGATGCCAGGGCTTTCTGGGAAAAAGAGTATCCGGACCTGGTAACGGCAGAAGAACGTTTACAACAGGCAACGTCAGCAGGTTATCGGGTCATTGACAGCTTTGCCTTAAGCAATCAGGCCTGGCAAGCCTACTACGGCCCTCTTGAGATGCGGGTCAATGAGTTGAAAGCAGAAATGGCTGACTCCGCCGCATTGAGAGATATACAGACCGAGCTGAACATTTACCACAACTACCTTGGGCAGTATGGCTATCAAATGTTTGTGCTACAGCGTTCAGAAAACATGTAATTGATTTGGAGGTATGGAAACGTGGAGTTTTCAGTTTATAACCCAGGCGAAATTGACGAGATCAGAAATCTATTTACCAGGACATTTACTGACTCAGAAAGCGAAGCGGAAGGAAGCATGGTCGGTAGCCTGGCCTATGAAGTAATGAATACAACGGACAACAATGACCTCTTCGTTTTTGTTGCCCGGGATCATAGTCGGCACCATGGAGAGCAGATTGCAGGCTGCATTATCTTTTCCCGGTTAACCTTTGACAGCGGTATCGATGCCTTTCTGCTGTCTCCAGTTACTGTCAGCACCAATTACCAGGGTAAAGGCACAGGTCAGGCGTTGATCAATTTTGGTCTGAGCACATTAAAAGACAATGGCACAGAATTGGTATTCACTTACGGTGATCCCAACTATTATTCGCGCACAGGATTTGCACCTGTCAGTGAAACCGTGATTAAAGCACCACTGCCACTGTCTCATCCGGAAGGTTGGTTAGGCCAGTCGCTGGTTCGTAAGGAGATTGAGCCAATCGATGGTAAACCACAATGTGTCGAGGCGATGAATAAGCCTGAAATCTGGTAATCACCGGTCAAGAGTACCCAGCAGGCTGCCTTTTTTCTCCAGGAGCCTGTCGGACTTAACCGACCGTAGTGAGAAAAAGTCCGACAGGCTCCTAACAATAATCACAGGCAACTTGGGCCGCCAGCCGAACATTACTTTTCAGTAACTCAATATTGGTTGTCAATGATCGACCTTTAGTAGCCTCATGCAATCGTTTAATCAGCCAGGGAGTAATGGCTTTGCCAGAAACGCCTTCAACCGCCATTTCCTGAAAAGAGTGTTCCAGTATTCTCTCCACTTCTTCTAAAGTGAGTGACAGTGACTTATCGACCGGGTTGGTAATTAAAACGCCACCATCCAGCCCAAGATACCAGCGGGAACGAAGAATATTGGCTATATCCACAGGGCTGTCAGCACGACAATCCACATTCCACTGCGTTTCTCTGACGTAGAAGCCGGGCAGTTTGTCAGTACCGTAACCAACAACAGTCACGCCCATCGTTTCCAGATACTCCAGCGTCAGCCCGAGGTCCAGAATGATTTTAGGGCCCGAACAAACCACGGCTACCGGCGTTCTGGCCAGCTCCTGAAGGTCTGCAGATATATCAAAGGTTTCCTGGGCACCCCGGTGAACACCACCAATCCCCCCTGTCGCAAAAATGCGAACCCCCGCTTTTGCTGCAATGATCATGGTAGAGGCAACGGTGGTCGTACCACTCTCCCCCCTGGCCATCAGCCAGGGTAAATCCCTTCGGCTGGCTTTATGCATCGCCTGACTGTGGCTTCCGATATAGTCAATCTCAGCGTCAGTAAGACCGGCTTTCAAGCGTCCATTCAGAATGGCTGTCGTCGCAGGTACAGCACCCGCACCCCGGATGATTTTCTCCACTGCATGAGCGGTTTCCACATTTTCAGGCCACGGCATGCCGTGACTCAGAATAGTTGATTCCAGAGCGACAACTGGCTGGCCCCTGGCCAGGGCTTTCGAAACTTCAGGGCTGATATCAAGGCATTGTGACAGCATGGCAAGTCTCCAAAAGTATGATTCGACAACAAGCGTAGTGAATGATTTCTGCAATGCCTTTTCAGCGTCTGAAAAGTCTGTGTTTTGAACCAAAAAGCCACAGAAGTCTTCGCTTTGAACTTCTATATCCTCCGGTAATTTGCCTGAATCACTGTTTCTATCTTCTTGGCACTAAACAGGCAATAACTACTAAAAACAATAGCCATCAGGGAACCTTCTTCGTCTCTCTGCTCCGTTGCGGTAAGCCCTTCAGGCTTCCTTGAAATATACCCTCACTTTGACTCCAGAACATATTCAGGAAATCCGACAAATTTCATCTAAAATAATGCTTTAGCGTAAAAAAACACCATTTTTTTAATCCTGAGCGGGAACTTATTCCTGATAAAACGTTCCAAGTAAGTAATGGGGGCATTAGTCAGCAGAGCCATTTCACTTTAACTTGAGTGGAGAGCAGAGCGTATGATGCAGAAAAGTATTGCCCCCCAGATACTGATAGCCCTGATTTTGGGAATGGTCACTGGTATCACAATCCAGCTAGCGTCCTCCCCCGAAGGTATCATTCAGGAATACTTGGTCAGTGGCCTCTTTCACGCCGCCGGCGTGATGTTTGTGGCGATGATAAAAATGCTGGTTGTCCCCCTGATTTTTGTCTCCATTGTCCACGCTGTATGCAGCCTTAATGATATTACCCAGGTTGGTCGCCTTGGCGTCAAAACCTTTGGCATCTATCTTGGCAACACGCTGTTTGCCATCATTTCAGCCATTGTGATTACGCTTGTGATTGCACCAGGCACCGGAGCAAACCTGGGTCATGTTGATCAGTTAGTCCGGTCTGGCCAGTCAGAGCTTCCCTCATTGCTGGGCATGATTATTAACGTGGTTCCAGTGAACCCTTTTCAGGCCGTAGTCGAAGGCAATATCCTGCAAATTCTCTTTATGGCAATCATTACCGGCATTGCGATCAAAAAGCTGGAAAATCACGAAACCCACAGTGTCAGCAATGCCTTCTCACTGGCGAACAGTGTCATGATGAAACTGATTAGCATGGTCATGAGCCTCGCTCCCTATGGTGTATTTTTCCTGACCGCCAAACTGGCCGCTACACTGAACGGCAGTAGCATTTTGAGTGTGCTGTCCTATGTTGTGACCTGCCTTCTTATTATGTGTCTCTGGTTATTTGTCATTTATCCAATTCTTATTGGGCTGGTGATCAAGCGTTCCCCGATGGTGTTTATTCGCCATACCCGTGAACAGGTGATGTTTGCACTCTCCACTGCCAGCTCCAATGCCTCTATCCCTATCACTTACCAGACACTGATCCAAAAATTCAAAGTCCCTGCGCATATTGCCGGTTTCACTGTTCCCCTGGGAGCCACCATTAATATGTCTGGCTCTGCCATTTACATGACCGTGGCCGCTATTTTTGTTGCCAACGCCTGGCATGTGGATCTGACCTTGCTGGAGCTTGGCACTATGGGATTCACGACCTTTCTTCTGGCGGTTGCAACCGGCGGTATACCTGGCGGTGCAGCGGTATCTACCGGCGTATTGCTGCACACCATGGGTCTTCCCATAGAGGCCATGGCCATTATTCTCGCCACCGACCGTATTACAGACGCTGGCTGTACCGTCACCAATGTGGTCGGTAATACCGTTGCTGGTATCCTCTGCTCTGTTGGGGAAACATCACCAGAAGAAGTTGAAGACAACTTGTCACAAGACGAAGGAAGCATTGACTCTGTAGCCTTACAAGGCAAGCCTGACTTGTGCTAGGGGGTGTTCAAGAGTAGCGAAGGCACCGAAGCATTCTGCTATCCCTTATGCACTCGCATCTTTGTGGCTCAAGACTTAATCGGCGCTTTCAGCTCAAAAAAGGTCGTTAACAGGCTCTTAAAGACAAGGACAATAAACTGGTATACTCTGCCAGTTATTTAATAATTGGGTATGGAGCATGCATAGATTACACGGCCTGTACGGTGTTACCGATAGTCAGCTTCAGCCTGATGACAGAATTCTGATTGAAACGGTAGAACAGGCTTTGATCGGTGGAATGAAAGTACTTCAGTACCGTGATAAGAGTCTGGATAACGGCAAAAGGCTACGACAGGCTGGAGCACTTAAGGTCCTCTGCCATCAATATCAGGCCATGCTGATCATCAATGATGATATTGAGCTGGCTCTGGATGTGGAAGCAGACGGCGTCCACCTTGGCCAACAGGATGAGAGCCTTGCCTATGCCAGAGAGCGGCTGGGTGATTACGCCATTATCGGTATCAGCTGTGAAAACTCCCTGGAGAAAGCAAAAGCGGCCGTTGAGCTGGGTGCCAACTACATTGCTTTTGGTAAATTCTTCCCTTCCCGCACCAAGCCAGATGCCAAAAATGCCGAGCTCTCGGTTCTGTCAGAAGCCAGACAAATGTTTGACCTCCCTATAATCGCCATCGGTGGCATCACAGTGGAAAATGCATCCGACGTGATTACCGTCGGCGCAGATATGGTAGCCGTGGTCAACAACCTGTTTGCGGCACAGAATATTCGGGAGCGTTCCCAGAACTTTATGACACTGTTTAACGACAGCCCTGAGCTCATAAAAGAGCCCTGAGCTTAACAAGCGCCGTGAAGCCGTATAAAACTCATCTGCAATCGCAAAATAAATTATTGCTGCTATAAATCTGCACAGCATACATTAAGGAATTGCCACCATGTCTCGTTCTGAAGAACTTTTTGAAGATGCCCAAACGGTTATTCCGGGGGGGGTAAACTCACCGGTTCGGGCATTTAAAGGTGTTGGCGGCAAGCCCATCTTTTTCAAAAAAGCCCGTGGCGCGCATCTCTATGATGTAGATGGTAAGGAATACATTGATTACATCGGTTCCTGGGGCCCGATGATTCTCGGCCACAATCATCCGGATGTCATCGCCGCTGTGCGTGATCAGGCTCTGGCAGGTTTGAGTTTTGGTGCACCAACTGAACTGGAAACCCGACTGGCTAAAATGGTACGGGAGATGGTTCCCTCCATGGAGCTTCTGCGCATGGTCAACTCTGGCACCGAAGCGACCATGAGCGCCATTCGTCTGGCTCGTGGTTTTACCGGCCGTGACCGCATTGTGAAATTCGAAGGTTGTTACCACGGTCACTCTGACTCTCTGCTGGTAAAAGCAGGTTCCGGAGCACTGACCCTGGGTGTCCCAAATTCTCCGGGAGTTCCTGCAGCTCTTGCGGAAAAGACCATTACGCTTGCATACAACAATCTGGCTGAAGCTGAAGAGACCTTTAAGCAGGTGGGTAATGAGATTGCCTGCATTATCATTGAGCCTGTTGCTGGCAACATGAACTGTATTCCACCTGCCCCCGGCTTTTTGGAAGGGCTGCGTGCACTCTGCGATAAATACAACACAGTACTTATATTCGATGAAGTAATGACCGGATTCCGTGTTGCTCTTGGTGGAGCCCAGGCCTATTACGGTGTGAAACCAGACCTGACAACACTGGGTAAGATTATTGGTGGGGGCCTGCCTGTGGGCGCTTTTGGTGGTCGTAAAGATATTATGGAACATCTGGCACCACTGGGGCCTGTCTACCAGGCCGGTACACTCTCCGGTAACCCTCTGGCCATGGCTGCAGGTCTGGCAACGCTGGAAAACCTCTCCACCCATGGCTTCCATGAAGCGCTCACAGAAAAAACAGCCCAACTGTTGAAAGGTCTGGAGGAAAAAGCTGAAATGGCGGGTATACCTTTCACGACCTCGCAGGTAGGCGGCATGTTTGGTCTATTCTTCACTGATCAGAAGAATGTTGACTGTTTTGCCAAAGTAATGGCCTGTGATACTGATCGTTATGCCAAATTCTTCCATGGTATGCTGGATAATGGCGTATACTTGGCGCCCTCAGCATTTGAGGCAGGATTCATCTCCATTGCCCATGGTCAGGCAGAGCTGGAGGCCACACTGAAGGCAGCTGAAAAAGCATTTGCCCGACTGAACTGATACAGCAGATACACAACGGGGGATGACTATAAAATGATGATGTCACCCCCGTTGCTTATATTCAGATAGAAAATAATCCAATGGTTACACCGTCTTGCAAACAATGAGTTCTCTGGCCATTTCCTGATGCCGTATTGGCATTTGCCTGTCTGTTTGCCGTTTTTCTAATGGCTCAGCAAAAGGTATTTTCAGAAGTACATCGATTGTCAGCTACCGCAGCATTTGCTGGGTTTTCCTGCTAATGGCACTGGCATCCATTACCGGCAGTCTCCGCTATGGAATATCCACTGTATGGTCTGGCCCCCATGAGATGCTGGTCAATGCCGCTATGTTTCTGGCACCACCCCTGACAGGAATCGCCACCTGCCTTGGCGTAACAGTGAATAGCTGGAGTCGGGCAGCCTGGGGCCGGCTGGTATTGGGGATATGCATCGTTTACGAGGTATGTCGCTGGCACGGTGTGGATATCATTTACCGTGACCTGCAAATGGCAGTGCTTCTGGTTTCAGCTTTATACCTGTTGTTGCGCTCATCTGTAGAGTCCAGTCCAAAATGGCTGATTATTGCCTCTATTGCCAGCTACTTTACCGGTGCACTGATCATCGGCACAGAAGGCACGTTGGCAGGCTACCTGCGGCTTGACCTGTTCCGCTATCTGGTTGGGCTTGGCAACCTTCTGCTCAGCAGCGGGCTTTATCTGCTCTTTAAAAACAGGTATTCAAATAGCCAGACATCCACTTAATTCTAAGTGTATTTCAACAGCGGCAGAAACTGAAAAGGGGCTTTCGCCCCCTTCACATCAATCCCTGCTGGGAATATGTGGCATCACCGGAAAAGGTCGAACATTATCCCCTTTCGCTTCGGAAACCTTCCCGGTTCCTTCCTTCTCCACCTCGTCAATACGGATAATGGTATTCAGAGGAATGTAACTGCGCTTAACCCCTTCAAAAGCAGCCTTTAGCTTCTCTTCACTGGGATCAACCAAAAGCTGACTGCGTTCGGCGAAGACAAACTCTTCGACCTCAATAAAGCCCCAGAGCTCACTCTGGAAAATCTGACGGGCGTAAACTTCAAAACACTTCGCCCTGGTTTTGGAAGATCACACGGAAAATGGGGGTTTTCGGCCATTGGGTTCTATTACCGCTCTAAAATACGGCTCGATCTATGAGGTTCGAGCTGACAATACGAATTCTGGGCGGGAATGATAACACAAAGCAAAACGCCATTGGCTTGCTTAAATACACTGGAAATGTACAACCCCGAGAGGGATTTTTATTCGTGATCACCTGGCCGTACTGAGCACTGACCACGACCTGCCTGATGTAATCACTGTTTAACCGGACCTATCATTGACTATCCTCCATCCTGCGGGGTAGCTATAATGCCTGGTTTATTCTCTTTATATATGAACAGGCTTAACCTCGCTGCAGGTTTGAGCCCTTTAAGGCACAAGCCAGTAAAGTGTGAAATGAGCAAAAAACTGTATATCAAGACACATGGTTGTCAGATGAACGAGTACGATTCAGCCCGCATGGCTGATCTGCTCGGTGAAACCCATACCCTGGAACTGACGGACAACCCGGAAGAAGCCGATGTCCTGTTGGTAAATACCTGTTCTGTTCGTGAAAAAGCCCAGGAAAAGCTCTTCCATCAGTTGGGCCCGCTGGAGAAAGCTCAAGGAAAAGAACCCGGACCTCATTATCGGGGTCGGTGGTTGTGTTGCCAGCCAGGAAGGTGAGGAGATCCGAAAGCGTGCACCCCAGGTAGACGTAGTGTTTGGTCCCCAGACCCTGCATCGTCTGCCGGAAATGATTGATGCCAGCAAAGCCAATCATATCCCTGTCGTGGATGTGACCTTCCCGGAAATTGAAAAGTTTGACCGCTTGCCAGAACCCAGCGTTGATGGTCCAACCGCCTTTGTTTCCATTATGGAAGGCTGTGACAAGTACTGCACCTACTGCATCGTTCCCTATACCCGTGGCGCTGAAATCAGCCGACCAATGGATGACGTTATTGCTGAATGTTATGGGCTGGCAGAGAAAGGTGTTCGCGAAATCAACTTGCTGGGACAGAACGTTAACGCCTATCGCGGTGAAAAGTATGATGGAACGGTCTGTGACCTGGCTGAACTGATCACACTGGTTGCCGCCATTGATGGTATCGATCGTATTCGCTTTACCACCTCTCACCCACTGGAGTTTTCTGACAGCCTGGTGAACGTCTACGCCGAAGTACCGGAGCTCGTCAGCCACTTGCACCTGCCGGTACAAAGTGGTTCAAACCGGGTTCTTCAGCTGATGAAGCGTGAACATACAGCGGATGACTACCTGAAAAAGATCCGTCAGCTACTGGCGATCCGTCCTGATCTGAGACTTTCTTCAGACTTTATTGTTGGCTTCCCCGGTGAGACTGATCAAGACTTTGAAGACACCATGAACCTGATTGCCGAAGTGGGCTTTGACGCCTCCTTCAGTTTCATTTTCAGTAAACGCCCCGGAACCCCTGCTTCTGATATGGAAGATGATGTATCGGAAGCCGTGAAAAAGCAGCGCCTGCAAATTCTGCAGAACCGCATTAATCAACAGGTTATTCAGATCAGCCGCCGCTTGGTTGGCAGTACCCAGAAAATTCTGGTTACCGGCTACTCCAAGAAAGATCCCGGTCAGCTATCCGGACGTACAGAGTGCAACCGGGTGGTTAACTTCCAATGCGCCGATCCTCGCCTGATTGGGCATTTTGCCGATGTTGAGATTGTTGAAGCGCTACCCCACTCTCTCCGCGGAACCTTAACTGGTTCAGAGCTGGATAGTGTGGCCTGATCAACCTGAAGAAGAGGGGAGCTACCTGATAGCGCCTCTCTTTGCTTTCGGACAAAGAATCCTTTTTGGTTTTCATCCATTGTCCATCGTGAGTAGCTGGCCATATGGAATCGAATATTTCTGGCTACTTGGGCAGGTGCTATGCAAGGCACAACGGAGGGAACATAGCCATAGCTATGTGACCGGAGGTTGTAACGCGGCAGAGTGCCTGAACAAGGAGTCAGAAATATATGATTTCATATGGTTAG
>CBDHDM010000056.1:0-4576 GCA_965261315.1 Endozoicomonas sp.
TGGGAGCTAAGATCATTAATCAATAGCCTTCATAGGAAAAACATCCTGTATAGTGCTAAGATTTAAATGTTATAGCTCTCATTTTGCAAAGTGTTTTTTTCTGTCCTGATATTTCGCTGACCTGATGACCTAGTTCATGTGTAACAGTCTCACACACTGCTTGTTGAAGATCATCCGATGTCTTGGCGGGATCATAAAGGACCATTGCAGCGGAAAATCCAATCAGGCCCCACGTTTCCATAGCGCCTGTACCAAAGTCAGGAAAGGCAACTAGGTCTGCAGAGAGGGAACAAAAAGTGAAAAAGGTAAGTAGTGAATATCTTCCAATCCTTGAGATTAACGAATTAATAGTAGTCAGGTCTCATATGGCAAAATATGGGTCGGATCGTTACAGAAGTGACAAAAGCACCAAATTTGGCATAGATGTTCCTTAGGACCTACTGATTAATATTAGAGGGGGAGCCCAACGCAATCGTCACCATATAAGGATTAACGGGGCTTTTAAAATTTACCTTAATTACGAATTGGGCTACCTGTGGTGGTTTGCAGTTTTCAAGTAAAACAGCTAACAAGAAATGCAGTAGTGACATTTATTGACTGAAACTATTATGCTTACTTATTTCTTCGCATATTTCATTATAAGCCATCATTTATATATTACATAAGGCTTTTAGATATATACTAGTTCCCAGTCCCTTCTCGGTAAGAATGATCAAATTTCAACATTACCGCCATAGCTGATTCGTATTACACGTTCCCTTTCTCAAACTCGCGTTTTGAACCTAAATTACTGCTGTTTGATATATATGTTCGCGAAGCAAATGTACTTTCAAATAGCGCTAATAGAAACGCCAAGAGATAGCTATATTATTAGAATTCAGTTAGGGCTACATAACGGAAACAATGCTCGATCGCTGAAACTCTTCAGATTATCATTTAAGCTTGATGCAGTTATAGCCTTTAGGATAGGCATTGGCATCTGCAAAGGGGGGTACATCCCAAGGAAGCCTTGGCATACTTGCATCTTGTACACGCGCCTTTGCAAGAGCACTTTATCAGCTCACTACAAGCCTTGGATACTTCGGGTATGGTGATCCATTTCGGAACGCATTTGCCATCGTCTTCAAACCACGAGAACTGCCCTGGTGATGGCACAGGTGGCTGTGGCTGATCGCTGACTGTCCAGATCCCGGCCTGGAGAACGGTGCGACGGACATGCTGCAAAAGGGCATCCTGCAAATAACAACAGTGTCGATGTTATTAGGGATTAATTAGGAAGAGGTTGATCCTAGTTTCATAGAAAGAAGGTGCAGCGGGTTAGTTCAAACTTGTCATTGTGAGTATTGCCAGCTAAACGGCCTACAGGTGGCCTGGCCCTCTGAGCCCTTCCCCTCATGTCCGCCCCTGCTAGGTGAAACGTAGAAAAATTGCGATAAAGAAAGAAGTAATAACCTGTGTGGGCGGGAGCTTGTCCATTGCTCTACTGTTCTTGCAGAATAGCTCCATCCGGGTCAGGTTGATGTCAGATAAGGGGCTGAGCTTATTGTACAGGATTACCGTGTATCTCTCGATCTGTTTGAAGAGGGGCGAGTCTGTCGTAAGCTGCATAAATGGCGTCTTGGCAAGCATTTCGAATGTGGGCGTGACCTCTGGAAAGATCTCCCATGCCTGCCAGGCTGACTTCTTTCCTTTCCCGAAGAAGCAGGAGGTGGTATCACAGCCAGTTAATTCGTGGAATACAGGCAGGGAAGTAGATCGTGGTTCACCAAGAACAGCACAAATAGAGTTGACGCTGATGAAGCGAAAGTTTCGGCCCATACCAAAGGCAAGCCACAGATCAAGTTCCGGCTGGACTTCTCTCAGGTCATGAAGCTTTCCCACCAAGATGACTAGGACATCGGTATCCACGGTTCGGACGAGGACAGTTTTCGCCTCTTCGTAATGGATGGCGTGAAGGATATGGACCACAACCCTCGTATCCACCTCCTCGTGAGTACAATCTGTCATAGCGGTCGCAGAGCCAATGGAAATCACAGAAGAACCTGGAGAAAAATTATTTCGGTAGTTAACATTTTTTATGTGGGATTCCAACATAGGTTATACACATTAGCACGATTGTTACCACTTGTCATTATGTCTTAGTAGAACACTGAGGAGGGTCGCTTGGCCGAAAGATTTGTTAGTTAATTACCTTTGTTGTATGACGCCTACAACATACTTTGCATGAGTATCATAGCTGACATATGTGTTGCATGTTTACCTGATGTAACGTGGATTGTCTTCCTCTCTGGCCAGTTATGTCCAGCAACCTTCAACGATAGGAAGTGAAACAACTCTTCTTTGTTTAACGAATCACGCAGGAATGACACCCAGTTGGATGGTAGTTTAGTACCCCCAGCTACTTTCCGTCGAACGCCTTTGCCTCTCTTCTCCCTGGTGGACTCCTTGAGACTATTAGGTATGTATGTGTCCCAGACAACGTCCACTCTTCTACTTATCTGGCTGCTGAGGTAGGGAATGAAGACGTTATGGGCGTAATCATCAAAGGTGCTCGAACCAGTTACGGGAAGGCAGTGGACCACGACAGCTCCGTCTAGAACGCTGCAGTCAAATTGCGTGGGAGGCTCTGGCTGAGTCGATGGAATAATGCACTTGAGGAGTTCCGATTTATCGCTTGGTAGACGAAGATTGCCGAATTCTGATAAGGAGGGAGGGAATGGTTGGACTTCATGGCTGAAGAACTCCTCGAGGTCAGCATTACGGCTCTGCATGGCGATGTACAGCTGTGCAAATAGTGCAACATTATTTTGGAGTGCAGCTATTCTCTTCGTCTGTTTAGATTTGTCTCGCAGGGGTTTTTTCTTGTAAAGGGGGATCTTGTTCCTCTTAATGGTGTTGTGAATGGAGGTCGTCCGGTCCTCTATAACTGCCTTGACATATTCCCTATACTGGGTCTGACCAAGGGTGTCGAGGTTCATCACGGCCTTAGCTACTTCATCATCTGCACAATCACGGCTATCCAGTGTAACCAACTCAGGGAAGTCGTCCAGGAAAGGGTTTTCCATCTTTCTCATGACATCTACTAGATTTTTCACCTGCTTCCTGAACGTTTTTTGCGCACTGAGGCCCATTTCGTGGTTGAGACGTCCACCATGCTCGTCGCTATGTTCTAGATATTGACCTTCGAACTGGTGCAGAAGCCTTGTTGTCTCGTGGCCCGAACGCATCCATCGTCTGAAAATAGAAAATGTAAAATAATGATTGCTCAGCCGAAACTAAGTTATTGCTTTTATCCCTATTAATCAATATTTTGTAACTAACGCATTCAAATTTTCCAGAACAACCATCTGCCTTGCAAGCTGAATTCAATGCATCGCAACCCTTTCATAATAGCGCGTAGTCGATTAAACCGTCCAGGACAATCAATTACTTGCCCTGTTATCAATTACTTGCCCTGTCCCCTAGTGCAGTCAAATGGATTTCTGTCAATACAGGAGTCGCTTGAATGGATTGGATTGATTTACTATGCCATCTTTTCAAGATCTTTTACGAAACCAGGAGTTTGGAAATGAAAGTGTAATATTCTGGAGCCAATAAACCCGCCAGAACTTGAGAACGCAACTATGTTTAATTCAAGCGACTGATAACCTGTTTCATCCCCACTGAGCTACTGGAAAACTACTGGAGGAGCGGTTACACAGCTCACAACATTCTACACTCCCCCACTAAGCCATGAAAACTAGTACAATAAATCAACAACAAAACTTAGCTTGCAGTTCTTAAGTGTCTCTGTCTTAATAACCTAAAAAGTCACTTAGTAACAAAGTCAGCCAAGTATCGAGGGGCGTGTCTGTTCCTAGTAGGGTAACGCTTCTCTGGAATGCCTTGGGTAGGTGGTTGCACAGGAACAGCTTGCTCCCTTGGGGTTTCTTCCCACTGCAATTCTGGCTGTTCAAATGCGGGCGTTGCCGGAATTGGGTCTGCTGGAACCTCTTGATCAGCAGTAGAAGCTTGGGGAGCGCAGGATCGCTGCATAAGGTGGTCTTGGTGACGTCTGAAGAGTCGGCCATCTTCCAGCTGAACTGCGAAGGACGTTGGACCCGTTGACTCTTTCAAAATTCCAGGTAACCACCTTGGTCCTCTTCGGAAGTTGCTTGCATAAACGGCTTCCCCTTCCTGCATGGTGCATTCCTTAGCGTGCCAGTCATGTGCCTCTTTCTGCGAAGCTTGGCTTTGTCGCACTTTTCTTCCGATTTCAGGGTAGACTAGGTCTAGTCTTGATCTGGGTTTCCTTCCAAGAAGTAATTCTGCAGGGGACACTCCTGTTGAAGTCTGCGGGGTGATTCTGTAACGAGCTAGAAATTCTGAAACTCGTGTCTCCACACTTCCTCCACTCATCTTCTTCATTCCCTCCTTGAATGTTTGTACCGCTCTCTCAGCCAGTCCGTTAGACGCTGGGTGGTAGGGTGCTGTTCTGATGTGACGGATCCCGTTCTGTTTAAGGAAATCTTCAAACTCTTTGCTCGCGAAGTTGCTGCCATTGTCAGACACGACAATTTCCGGTAGGCCGTGTGTC
>CBDHDM010000057.1:0-11609 GCA_965261315.1 Endozoicomonas sp.
AAGCGGCCTACCTTGATAGGTATAAGAATTTTATTTTAATCTGTAATTCTATTTAGATATATACGGTTTTACGACGAGTATTTTAACTGTCATCCACAGACTGGACAGCAGAAGTGCCGTAAATGATTATCCCTGCCAGTTCTGATATAGAGAGTCCAGGTTCGCAGAGTTGTGGCCGTACAATACGGGAAAACCCGAAGGGAGGCGCTGTGGCTCACCGAATTTCGGATTATGAGCTGGAGACATTGGCATCTCTGTCGCTCCTGATCACTGTTTAAGCGCTATGCTTATGAAAAAAATAGCGACAATAGACAGGATGAGTGCCCGTGACCATTGACGATATTATCAACCGGTTTTCTAACCATGTAGCTGGTGAATTGCCTGCAGAAGAGCTGATAGCGGCCAGTGAGCAGAGGGCAGAGCTGACGCCGCGTTTGCTGGGCTATCTGGAAGATATTGCCGGACAGGGGGATGAGGTCCCTGAAGGGCAGCGCGTAGATCTGGTGTTTTTTGCCTTTTACCTGCTGGCTCAGTTCCGGGAGCCACGGGCATACCCCCTGATGCTAAGCGTTGTTTCTGCCAACCCCCGTACGGTTAACCGCCTTCTGGGTTATGTGGTCAGTGAGAGTCTGGCGCGAATACTGGCGTCGGTCATGGTCGGCCAGTGCGATGATGAAACAAACAGTGGCTGTGATATCGAGCCATTGAAACAGGTTATTGAGAATGAAGGGATACACTCATACGTTCGTTACTCTGCGCTGACCTGCCTGACGATTCTGGCCTTCCATGGCTTCCTGCCCCGTGAGCAATTAGTGAGCTATTTTCAACAGTTGTTTGATGGTGTGTTGGAGCGTCGACGCAGCCCCGTTTGGGATGGACTGGTGTTTAACAGCATAATCGCCGGGATTTCTGAGCTGGAAGCGCAGATGATGCGTACCTGTGATGATGGGTTACTGGCGGATTCCTTTATGGGTAAGGAGCGGCTCAGTACGATGTTACAGAATCATTCTGGCAACATTTGCGTTCCCCCCTATGAAAACTTTGCCCTGATTGATGACTGTGTGGCTGAGCTGAAAGGATGGGCCAGCTTTAACAGCAGCCAGCCGACGAAAACGCAGGCTGAGCCGGTGCCTGCCGGAAGCAGCGTTGTACAGGATGATATTCAACGCGTTACAAGGCCCTGGCCAGCCAGAAAACCGAAGTCTCAGGCTCGAAAGTCTAGCGCATCACCCAGGCTATTAGGGCAGCAAATATTGCGTCCATCATCACCTTCCGGAAAGAATAAGCAGCCTGTGGTTCGGCAAAGCGCTAAAGTGGGGCGTAATGACCCCTGCCCCTGTGGCAGCGGCCGGAAATTTAAAAAGTGCTGTGGTTAATAAACCACAGCGTTACCAGCTTCTTTCTCTTCGTTGAAGATTTTTCATCTGATGTTCTTTCATGGTCCTCTCTGCTGCTGTCTGTCACCCCTGTATTAGCGGTACACTTCTCCCACTTATGAATACTTGTCGTCAGGTTGGAAGAAACACTGCAGAGCCGCTGCAAGGTGACTTCCGACTATGCGGTGATGTCTGCAGTAAAAACGGGTTATGACGGAACCTTTGCCTGCTCGATGTTAATTGCAAGGCGCCTCTATCAGAGTGCGCCCAATCACCAGCTCGGTACTTTGGTGAAATACAATAAGCTACCGACTGATGGCGTATTTCACCGGGCACTGGCGGATGCGGAGATGACCGGATACCTCTGGCTCAAAATGCTGGAGGATCTTGAGCACTTGCATCAGGTATCAGGCGCATCTTTTGCATTGATGAAGACCTTATCAAAGACATCGAAAGCGGGTGTGGGTGCTTTGTTAGAAAAGCAGAAAACAAACGTTGTCTTTTAATTTTGTCCTACCAAACAATTTTGGGGAAGTAGTTAACAGCCCATGATGACGTTCGTAGCTATTATTATTTTTGTCGCCATCGGTTGGTATGGCTATCAGTATTACGAGCCTGGTGCTTTGCCTTTTCTGGAAGGTACAACAGCCAGCAGCTCAACCAATAGCTCTGCTGGTAGCATGACCAAGTGCATTACCAAACAGGGAGAGGTGATTTATGGTACTGTGCCAAGTGGCACGATCTGTGAAAAGGTAGAACCTGTTAAAGGCTCTCTGACCATTGTCTCCAGCGACTACTTTGGCTCTATCTCTGATGTGGCTATAGGCCAAAATAATGAACCTGAAAGTCTGGCTACCTCGGCCAGTAGCCAGCTCAGGCCTTTATCCTCCAGCTATCGCTGTAATGGTAAACAACACTGTTCCCAAATGAGGTCTTGTGAGGAAGCCGTCTTCTATCTGAACAACTGCCCAAATACCAGGATGGACAGCGACGGGGATGGCGTTCCCTGTGAACGTCAGTTTTGCGGTGGGTAGAACATATACGGATTAGCACTTTTGAGGCTGTCGATAAACCCCTGAATCCATTAGAATCCTGCTGTTCCAGTGCTCCCGCTAAACACTCAGGCATTTCTTTATGTTGAATCACTATTGAGGCCAGGTCGTGAGCATTTTTGACGGATATAACTGACGAAAATCCTTGGATACGGGATGCCAGATAGGCTGCATTAAAAGAGTCTAGAATGGCCAAACTTATTCCTGAAAAATAAATTAAATTAAAATCGCATGGTAATTCTTTTTTTGTGAGCTATTTAAACCTGACCTGAAAAGTTGTTTTTCAGCAGAATCATTTCTCCAATAATTAAAGCTACGCTCTCCATGATTGTCTGTATGAATACTGTACAAACCTAACTGTTTGTCGGGAATTCGAACCACTAACGAGGAATCAAGATGTTCGTCATGAAAGATGCTCTGAAGCTCGTCACTATGAGCATCAAGGCCTGGTGCTGTAATGTAACTGACAGAAAAAGGCGTTTTTCTCAGGTATCTTTTCATATAAATCGCAGTGTTAAAGGTATCTCCTGCAAATGATTTTCTGTAAGTATTTTGGTCTATAAGTGATAGTTCAACCATACACTCACCAATGCAAATGATTCTGCTTTTATTTGTCACAACGAACCTGCCGGAGAGAAAACCAAAGTTTGTATTATTGTAATAATATCGTTTTTTAAAATAAACAAAGATAAGTTCTTTTTTGAGTTGATTCATAATCTGGCGGTTATGAATGTTGAGGTTTGTTTTCATGTATCGCAAAGGAATCATGATGTGGCGCAGTTTCTTTGATGTAAGTCAACGCTCTGCGGTTATATGTTCGATAGATTTATTGTGTTTTGTTTGATCCTGCATATTCGAATTATTGATTTTTTGTTTGTGTTATTAGCACTCTACAGCACTGTTGGTGTTGGTAATGGAAACGAGGTTTTATACTGTTTTATATTTTGGCTTATTTGATGTTCGATTGAATTATTTCTACTGCATACTTATCAGAAAGGGTTGCGTTCAGAACGATACAGTTTTGCGGTACACAAGACCGGGAAAGGCGTTTTGTTTGACAATGTGAATGACCCTTATCAAATGGAAAATCTGTTTGATAAGAATCAAGAACTGGTCAAAAGTCTGGGCAGAGAATTGGGTGCTATTTTAAGGAAATCAAATGACGCCTGGTTTCAGCAGCGCCTGAATAAAGAAGTCATCACCTATACGTAAATGATGTAATAGATAAAGCCCGCTTAGCGGGCTTTATCTTCCTGCTGATTTATTTTTTCTCTTTCAGCCAACCCGGCAGCTCTCATAAATTCAAAAGGTGCATCCGCTCCATGGTTTCCTGTGTTTTCAGGGTTCCAGAATACCAATCCTGCCAGATGGTTTGGTTGGTAACTGCTCAAAATTTGGTGGTAAACGCCATATCAAGACACCCAGATCAAAACTGAGTGAGTTGGGTTCAGGCATACTTCTGAACCATGAATCCGTCGAAAACCTCATCGCTCGAAACAGAAGTCCGCGAGCTTAAAAAACTTGTCAACAAACTACTCGACAAGGTCAACAAGCTGACCACCGACAACACCTCCCTGCGTGAGGAACTCCGGCACCTGAAAAAACTCAAGGGCCAGCCTAAAATTCGGCCGGGAAAAGCGAATTCAGAATCCAACAACGATGATAAAGGCGAAGAACCGGCATCTGATCCAGGCAACACACCTCCCCCGAAAGCGAAACGTCAACGGTCAGAGAAGCCCGGACGCACAAGCAAGCCGACACCAACTTCTATCCGCAAGGAAATCCGTAAGGCAGAAGGTGTGCAGGAAGACTGGGAGTTCAAGGGTTACAAAGACTTTACCCATATAGATGTTGATCTTCAGTTTACGGCGACCTGTTACCGACGCGAATTCTGGCTCACTCCTGAAGGACCTGTCATCGCACCATTGCCCGAACATGTCAAAGGCCGGTTCGGCGATAACCTCATCGCTATGGTTCTGGATCTTTATCATTCCTGTAGTGTGACCCAGCCACTGTTGCTTGATTGGTTACACAGCTATGGTTGCTCAATTTCTGAGGGCTCGCTTAATAACCTGCTGACTCAGAATCACGATGCTTTTCACCAGGAGCGAGAAGATATTCTGGAAATAGGGATAGCCCACTCCCGCTCACTTCTTGTAGACGACACAGGTGCACGTCACGATGGCAATAATGGCTATTGTACGGTGATTGGCAATGAGGCCTTTACTGTATTTGCATCGACTCCGAGTAAAAGCCGTATCAATTTCCTGAGTCTTTTGCAGGGGCAGCGCAGAAGCCATGTACTGAACGAGGAAGCCATCAAGTATATGGAACAGGTTGGAATGGCTGCCAAATGGATTAAAATCCTGTCAGCCTACGGCGAAACCCATTTTCTGAATGAGGGCACATGGTCAGCCTTTCTGGATGACCACAAGCTGTTTGCTAAACAGCAACGCCGTTGGGCGACAGAAGCTGTTCTCAAGGCCGGGCTGCTGAGCAATGGTTTTCCAGAGAGCATGATCATCCATAGTGATGGAGCCCGTCAGTTCGACACGGTATTTGAACACTCTCTGTGTTGGTTCCATGCCAGTCGGCCTCTGGCAAAACTGATTCCTGCCAATAACAGGGAGCGAGCCGCCCGTGACTGGATAGAAAAGCAATACTGGAACCTATACGACGATATAGAAGCCTATTGCGAGACGCCAACAGAGGTTCGAAAACTCCAGCTTGAACAGGACTTCAATCACTGGGTGACGACGCAGGTAGATTACCCGGAACTTCGAGCGGAACTGGGTAAAATTTACCGGGCCCGTGAGGAATTGTTACTGGTGCTGAAATATCCATGGTTACCACTGCATAACAACCTGAGTGAACGACAGATCAGGGAGTATGTAAAACGACGAAAGATCAGTGGCGGTACTCGCAGCTTACTAGGCCAGCGCTGTCGGGACACATTCGCGAGCCTGAAGAAAACGTGTCGGCTTCATGGCCTGTCATTCTCAAAATACCTGAAAGACAGAGTTTCAGGCGCCGGTCTTATTCCGCAGTTGTCAGCGCTGGTGCGTGAGAAATTAACTCATCTCACTGACGATATTACCTACGCTTTTTGAGCAGTTACTTTGGTTGATTATCTCTGGCTCTTCGTCGTTTCATATGGATTTCAGGATATCCGCCACAGGGCTGGCTATCAGGTAAATCATCGTGATAAAAGTCCCTGTATTACGGTAACCTTTTGCCCTTGCCCTGGCTGCCTGAAACAGACTGTTCAGCCCTTCCATTCGTGCATTGGTATACGTCGAATACCAGCGTTGCAGAATCTTATCAGCATGACGTTCAACCGTTTCCAAAGCTTTGCGTACCGGCTCCAGGATTTCTATGTCTCCCAACTCCTTCCGTGCATAACCGATGAAATGACTAAGTCGCCAGCGGGCTGCCCTGATGGTTTCAGCTTTACGGATCCAGCGTAGCTTTTCCTTGATCTTCCAGGCCGTGCCTGTATGTAAGTCACTGGTCTCCAGTTCTGCAAGTGCTTCAACTTGTTTCTCTGTCAATGGCCCGTCTGCGTTCTTCAGAATCGCCCAGCGAAGCTCTTTCGGCAGGTGTTGTAACTTACGCTCAGCCTTACGCACGTCGTCTAATGCCGTGGTAAACAATTGCACAACATGAAACCAGTCAATGGTCACATTGGCATTGGGGAGTTCTTCTTTCGTTGCGGCCAGGAAAGCTTTGGACATATCACAAACCACCTCCAGAATATTTTCTGCCTTGCCCTGATGCTCTTCGAGAAAGGTCTTGAAATCCCTGACTGTCTGCTTGCCTTTGCCGGGCGTCGCGAACAACACCGGCTTATCCGAACGATCCATGTCGATGAATACGGTAACGTAGTTATGACCTCGTTTTGAGGCTGTTTCATCAAGACCGATGGCTTTCAGCTCAGCGAAGTTCATCTCAAGCAGCGCTCTGCTGACGTAGTGCTTGATAACCCGCCAGATACGTTTATCCGCGACACCAATGTACTCTGCACAGGCCTTGACGGGCATTTCACGAGCCAACATCAACAGAGCCTGTTCAAATAAAAGTGTGAACTTGCTGCCTTCTCTGGCCCAGGGTACATGAATACGACGTATACCGTGTTCTTCACAGTTGGTCCGAGGGACATTTGCAGTAATGAAGCAGTGGTGCTGGAAGAAATTCAGGTGTCGCCAGGTGAGTTCTTTGAAGTCATGTGCAGGGCAGGCCTTGCCACAGCAGGGGCATGGATAGAGGCTGCCACGATCAGCAGCCACCTTGAGCGTAAGGGTACTGGGTTTGGTTGAAGTATCCAGATGCTGACTCACCAGTTTCCATGGAAATTGTAAACCGAGGCCGAGTATAAAAATCTGATTTCCATCCATGGGCAGGACACTTCTTCTGAGGTGAAAAAAAGAAGGGTCTTTTACAGAAATTTGCTTACAAAATCCACATCAAAGGACGAGGAGCCTGCTTTATGAGGTGATCGGTGAGCAAGTCAGCAATGACTTTGATCGTAAACACAGTTATGAAATGCTGAATTTGAGATGCACCATCCGGCAGTTCGAGCGAAAGATCAAAAGCCTTGAGCAAGAGGTTCAATCGCTTCAAACCAGGGCATCTTCACGTAAACAACACCCCAGTGTTCTGAACGCTGTGGATTTACTGGCCAATAGACACAACCTCACGAACGATCAAGCAAAAGAACTGGCGATTTTATTGATCGAAATGTCCGCAATGAATTTTTTGTTGAGCCGTGAGTTGTCGAACTACATCAAAAAAAAATGACCTGGGCAAACGCTACCCGACGATTGCGGGGATTGTGACCATGCAGAACAGTACGGATACATGGGACTATCACGGCGGTTTTTCAACAACCCTGTATCGGATTATTTGTCAGGAGTTGGGTTTATCCAATAATGGCTCAACGGCTCAGGCCGTCGGGTTTATTCCCTATAGAGACATTCATTAATGTCGAACGTCAGACGCTAATCTCACCTTTGATGAAACGGTGAGCATAAGCGACAAACCGGTCAGTATTTCTCTCCGCCGCTTTCGAATCAAAGCAATATAACAGGTGTTTTTTCCGTGCTACGATGGGTGGATTTTTCTGTTACCTGAAATGAGCCTGCATGCTGAACTCCAAAATACGCAACCAGATTGACGCCGTGTGGGACACCTTCTGGACCGGTGGTGTTACCAACCCTATTTCGGTGATTGAGCAGATCTCCTATCTGCTGTTTATCAAGCGTCTGGACGACAATCAGCTGGCACTGGACCGTAAGGCAAGTTTAGGAACGCCGGTAAAACCGATCTTCAGCGACGATGAACAGAACCTGCGCTGGAACAAATTCAAAAACCTGGACCCGGCGGTCATGTTTGCCCTGGTGCGCGACCAGGTATTCCCGAAGATCAAAACCCTCGGTGGTGAGCATGGCTCGTTTGCCCGCCATATGAAAGACGCCATCTTTATGATTCCCCGGGCCGATATTCTCGACCAGGTGGTGCAGATGGTGGATGGTATCGACATGAGCGACAAAGATACCAAGGGTGACCTGTATGAGTATCTGCTCTCCAAACTGGCGACCTCCGGTGTGAATGGTCAGTTCCGTACGCCCCGACATATTATCCGCATGATGGTGGAACTGATGCGGCCCCAGGTAGACGACACGATTTGCGATCCGGCCTGTGGCACCTGTGGTTTTTTGATGGGGGCAGAAGAATACGTCAGCGAAGCGTTTCGCAGTGAGCTGATGAAAACGGAGAACCGCCAGCATTTTGAAAATGGCCTGTTCACCGGTTTCGATTTTGATCAGCACATGCTGCGCATCGGCGCCATGAATATGATGCTGCACGGCATCGAAAACCCGACGGTGGAATACCGGGACAGCCTCTCGGACGATGGCGACAACAATATCGAAGAAGCCTACAGCCTGATTCTGGCCAATCCGCCGTTTAAAGGGTCGGTGAACTACGATGCCATTTCTCCGGACCTGTTAAAGGCGCTGGGTAAAACCGCTAAAAAGAAAGTTGTCAGCCAAAAAGACGACGACGGTGAGAAGAAAAAGAAACAGCCAACAGAAAAGTCGGAACTGCTGTTTATCGCCCTGATGCTGCGGATGCTCAAAAACGGCGGTCGGGCGGCGGTGATTGTGCCCGATGGCGTACTGTTTGGTTCCAGCAAGGCGCACAGCAAAATCCGCGAGACACTGGTCGAAAACCAGAAACTGGACGCGATAATTTCCATGCCCTCCGGTGTGTTTAAACCCTATGCCGGTGTCAGCACCGCGATTTTGATGTTCACCAAAACCAACAGCGGCGGTACCAATAAGGTGTGGTTTTACGATATGAAGGCGGATGGTTATTCGCTGGACGATAAACGTACCCAGTTGGCAAAAGGCGATGCCGCGCCCACCCATGAGCAGAACAATATTCCGGATATTCTCAAGCGCTTTGGTAATCTCGCTGCAGAAAGTGACCGGAAGCGCACCGACCAGAGCTTTCTGGTGGATAAGCAGGCTATTGTCGATCAGGGTTATGACCTTTCCATTAACCGTTATAAAGAAGTCGTCTATCAGGCAGCCAGCTACGATAAGCCGGAGGTGATTATTGAGAGGATTAAGGCGTTGCAGCAGGCGATGGCTGAAGGGGTAGCGAAGTTGGGGGGTGTTATTTAGATGCCTTTACTTAATACTCTGGTTGCCATTAAAACAGGGAAGTTAGACGTCAATGCTGGAAGCAAAGACGGTAAGTACCCTTTTTTTACATGTGCCAAAGAACCATACGCTATTGATTTTTATAATTACGACTGTGAATGTGTTCTGGTTGCAGGTAACGGAGACTTGAATGTCAAGTATTTTGAGGGGAAGTTCAATGCCTATCAGCGCACTTATATAGTTCAAGCTATTGATAAGAACATTTTAGACACACGCTATTTATTCCATTTCTTGAATGGATATGTTGAGCGCCTTAGGGTTGGCTCAATTGGTGGGGTAATAAAGTATATAAAGCTCGGTCATTTGACAGACATTGATATTTCATTGCCCCCACTACCCGTCCAACGCCATATCGCCAAAGTACTGGATCAGGCTGACCAGCTGCGTCGGCAGGCAAAGCAGATGGGAACCGAACTGAACGAGCTGGCTCAGTCACTGTTTCTGGAAATGTTTGGTGATCCTGTCACCAACCCGAAGGGGTGGGAGATCAGTACAATGAGCAAATGCCTTGCTTCCCCTTTAAGAAATGGGCTATCTCCATCAAAAAGCGGAAATACAGAGGGAAAAGTATTTACTCTGTCTTGTATTACAAGAGGAAAATTTAATCCTTCAGCTTACAAAGAATGTTTCTTTGCAACTTCTCCAGATGAAAATAAGTTCGCCAAAGTGAATGATTTATTGATTTGTCGGGGTAATGGGAATCTAAAACTTGTCGGTTGCGGGCGTTTTTCAGACACTGACCAGACCGATATAACATTCCCAGATACAATAATTGCTGCAAAAGTGAATACTGAAATTATTGATCCTGAGTACTTGGAAGCAATTTGGAATAGTCAAAGAGTTAGGCAGCAAGTTGAGTCTGGAGCAAGAACAACCAACGGTACATACAAGATTAATCAGACAGTGATTGAATCAGTTGACTTTCCTGTTCCTCCCAGAGACCTCCAAGCACAATACGCAGAGGCAAGTAGGAAAATTGTTGTAGCGCTAGATAATAATCACTTGATATCAGCTGATTACGAGCAGCTTTTCCACTCCCTAACCCAACAAGCCTTCAACGGCCAACTGAAACTACCCGAACACCTCAGGGAAATAACAGCACAACAGGAATCACACGACCATGAGCAACTTTGCCTTTCTGAGCGAATGGCCTGAGCTGCGGGGTGCAGCACAGCAGGCAGAGAGTCTGGTCTATGCCAACCCGCGGGGTGCCTGTTTTTTCAGCCGTTATGCCCTGGAGCAGTCGGTAAAGACCCTGTACCGGGTGGACCGCTGGCTGAAAAAGCCCTACGACGATAATCTGGCCGCGCTGATCCATGAGCCGAGCTTTCGTAATGGCCTGCCCAGTGGCCTGTTCCCCAAACTGCAGCTGATTCAGAAGGTGGGCAACCGCGCGGCGCATTCCGAGGCGAAAGTGACCGAGGCGGATGCCCTGCATGTGGTGCGGGAGCTGCACCATTTTTTCTACTGGCTGGATAAAACCTATTCGCAAACACCGGCAGGCGATCAGCGGTTTGATGGGGAGAACATTCCCCGCACGGTGCTGCTGGATGCCCAGCTGGCCCTGAACAGCGCCCGCAAGCTGAAAGACCATGAAATAACGCTGAAACGGCAGGATGACGCGGCCGCGAAAAAGCAGGCCGAGCTGGAACAGAGCAATCAGCAGCTGGCGGATGAAAATTGCCGAACTCCGTGAGCAGGTGGCCATAGTTAAGGCCGCCAATATCAATGCCGAAGAGAACGCGCCCGAAAGCCATAACTACAATGAGGCGCAAACCCGAAAATATCTGATCGATGAATACCTGCGGGAGATGGGGTGGGATCTTGGCTGTGCCGATTCCGTCTCTGACTTTTCGGAAGAAGCGAAAAAAGCGGGCGTCAGCTTCGAGACCGAAGTGGCTGGCATGCCTAACCGCACCGGCACCGGTTTTGTGGATTATGTGCTCTGGGGCGAAGACCATAAACCACTGGCGGTGGTGGAAGCGAAACGCACCAGCCATAAGGCTTCAAAAGGCAAACAACAGGCACGGCTCTATGCGGATTGTCTTGAGAAAGCCTACGGCCAGCGTCCAGTGCTGTATTACACCAATGGCTATGACATCCAGTTCTGGGACGATACCCAATACCCCGAAAGGCAGGTGCAGGGGTTTCGTACCCGTAATGAGCTGCAACGGTTGATAGACCGGCGCAGCAGCCGACTGCCCATTGCCACGGCACCCATCGATAAACACATTGCCGGGCGTTATTACCAGGAAGCTGCCCTGAGAAATATTGCCGAGCTGTTTGAACTCAACCATCTGCAAAAGGCGTTACTGGTGATGGCCACCGGTACGGGCAAAACCCGAACCGCCATTGCCCTGGTGGATTTGCTGCTGAAAAATAACTGGGTAAAGAATGTCCTGTTTCTGGCGGACCGCAATGCGCTGGTGACCCAGGCCAAAAAGGAGTTTGCCAAA
>CBDHDM010000058.1:0-10626 GCA_965261315.1 Endozoicomonas sp.
GTAGTATCTTGTTCTCCTCGAGAAAGGTGTAGATACAGTCAGAAATTATCCCAGTCATTAACTTCCACATGAGAGGTAAGTAGGATATTGGCCTAAAATTATCAACTGCACTCCCCCTTTGTGGTTCTTTTTGACAGAGCACTGTTCTCCCCGTCGTCAGCCATGCTGGTATTGCTTCTCCTTTGTTAATCATGTCATTGATTTGGTTCGCAATCCTATCATGCAGTGATGTCAAGTTCTTTAGCCAGAATCCCTGGACACCATCAGGTCCATCAGTTCGGCATCTTTTTTACTTTTGCTATCACCATTTCAGTTGTTATCGTAATATTGTCTTGCATTATCTCCGACCTTTCCCCTTGCAGCTCTTTCAACCACTCTGCATTCTGTTCGTGTTCTACACCCCCAAATTCCTGACCAAAAATGTTCACTTTCATCTGCATCTGGCACTGTTCCTTCGGTCTTCATCTCACCATTTAATTCTTGATACACTCTCTTTTGGTCTTGCTGGAATAGCCCATTCAACCTGTATTGTTCAATTCTTCGTTCATATCGTTTCAGTTTTGCTGCCTTTGCCTGTAGCCTTTGCTTCAATTCTTCCAATATTACTGCTTCTCCTTTTTCTCTGATCTTGTATTTCCTGGTTAGTTCATTACATTTCTCCTTCTTTCTTAGCTCACCCCGCCTGTTTCTTTCCAATATGTTAAGGTGTCTCCTTAGTTCTTCAATTGAGCCCTTTATCTTTTCTTTTCCACCAAGTTCTTAATCCAACTTTCGCGATGTAGATAGACACAGCATGTATCAATCTATTTGTGTATGTAATGGTTTCTGTTTGTATATCTTTTATCACTTCGTTTACCTTCCTAGTCCACTGTCTCACTACTCCTCTATCCACCTTCTTCAGGCCTCTAGTGTCCTCATCAAGCCCATTTTCCATTACATCAACAAGTTCATTGATCATGCTGTTGTCCTCTTCACATCGAATATTAACCAATCGGACTTCAACTGTCACTTCACTTTCACTTTCTTCTGCTTCTTCCACATTTATTTCACCTTCGTTGTCAACACCACGTTCGTTGTCTATATTCATTACGCTCCTTTTAATTTCCTCTAACTCAACCATGGTGAACCATTCATTCTTTCTAATTGCCCTCGCCTGGTCACACAGCCTCTGTTCACTCAACGTAAACATTCCCCTCTCTCTTCATGCTTTATGCATTCTCTGCCTGTATCCTCTTAGTGGCACTCCATTGTCATCTGTTGGCCTACTTTCATAGTAGCACTCCATTACCATTATTATTATTATTATTATTATTATTATTATTATTATTATAGCAGTAAAAAACGTCTACATGCTATTTACAAGTAAGATAGTATGACGGGGCGCGTATGCGTAGCCCGCTGACTATTAAGTGAAAAGGAAAAAAAAAAGCTATAATAAAATCTATGATACAGTTAATAAATAAAAGTCTCTGTCTGTGTCGACTGTTACGTTGTCACGCTATTTCCGGACATGTCTAGTTAATAAGTAAACATTAGTCTTGTGATCTCTACAGTGTCGGAGTTCTTACGGAGTTAATCGCGAAGCTATCTATACCTTATATCGGAGTACTTACCGCTTTCATGTGAGTTCAGCTTACGGAATCGCTAGAAGAAGGACAACGTAAGTTTGCATTCGTTTTTGCTATTGTTTAGTTATCGCCTTATTTTAATCGTACGCTTGATTGTTGTAATTTTAGTTTTCCACCGCGTGTCATGAGGGCAAGTTTAAATAAACAAGACCAATAATTGTAAGAATCATGGCATTGGTTAAAGCGGCGTGACCAGCTCACCCAAGTTGGGATCGCGACAGTGGAAAAGTTCCCGTTCTGTTGACGGAGTAAACGAGGTAAGCAGTATCTAAACAGTTATCGCCGCCGAAAGAGAAGACGCATCGAGCATGGAGCGGCGAAGAGAATACAAACAATCAGCAGGAGAATTTGACCTCCCGGACGCTGATCTAACGGAGAAAAGGGACCGCAAAATGACCCAGAAGGCCCTAGAATATACAGTAGAAAACAAACGCAGAGTAGCCCAGAATTTAGAGAAAAAACTGTGGCTCGTAGTTCGAGCTGTAGAAGGCACCGACTTTAAATCCTGTACAAGCAGCATGATGCACGAGCTGACGACCGCAACGCAGGAATTCGAGTTAATTATAAACGAGCTCGTTAATCTATATAGTCAAGACGTGCACGGAGTATTCAAAGGAGAAGCTACTATGATCTCAGAGAAATCAAGCTTACGTTATGCATTACAACTATTAGATCTAATAAAGAACGCTAAGAAATCTGACAAACTGTCGGATACGGCCTCTGTGAAGTCTCGTAATTCGCGTCGCAGCAGTTCATCGCGCGCATCCACGTCATCCAGCGTGATAAAAATGAGGGCTGCAGCAGAAGCCGCCGCAGCCAAAGAGCAGGCTGATTACGAGCGCTTAATAGCAGAAAGGGAAAACGAAATGAAGCAACGCGAAGCGGAGGAAGAGAAACGTCGGCAACAGGCGCGCGCACAGTACGAAAGAGACGTCGCCATCATGTCTGCAAATAAACGGGTTGCCGTAGCAAACGCGAAGCTGAAAGCAATCCAGGAGTCGATAGTTGAAGGGGAATTAGGCGATCCTCCGAATTTCCCTGACATGGACATTACGGAATGTCAAGAGAGAACCATAGCGTGGGTTAACACCAGTTACCTCATTAGGGACAATGTCACGCCACCCCCAAGTCACCCAAGGCACACCCCTGAGGACGGTCACACCCCTGGGGATAGACACACCCCTAAGGATGGGCACACCCCAAGCAATGGAAACACCCCTAAGGAGAGAATAACTGCCATAAAGGGACAAACCTCTACTGAAATCCCTGAAACGACAGTCGATCGCGTGAACGCGCAGCGAGAGGTCTATCCGAACCAACGTATCAGAAGTCCGGAACAGTCTACCCCAGCGCAGCATGCATTTAGCTATTATCCCCCTCCTGGACTCATGACCCCCAGTGGATTGTATTCAAGTGTTCCCCTAGAAACGATCACTGCTTCTAATCGACAACTCGTAGCGACACTAGCGAAGCAGAACCTTCCGAAATGCCACCCCGATGTGTTTAAAGGAGACGTCGCTATGTTCCACTCATGGAAAAGATCGTTTAAGGCGATGATGAGAGATGCGGACATTGCTCCCGAACAGGAACTCAACTACCTGAGAAGCTTCACAAGCGGCAATCCTCAGGAGCTAGTCGACAATTTCCGGAAAAGACAGAGAGACAGCCCTGCCACTACACTGGAAGACCTATGGGCGGAGTTGGGAAGGCGTTTCGGCAATCCAGCGGCGCTCACACAGGCCCTAATCGAACGGCTGTGCACGGCAGCTAACTTCGGTGACAAAGATAACGCCAAGCTTCAAAAACTAGCGGACTTGTGTGCTGATGTAGACTGCCAAATGACTCATCTACCTGGTTTAGCCTGCCTCAATTACCGTATCGCAATACGCCCGGTAGTAGAAAGGCTCCCGGCCTACCTACGGAATAAATGGGATAAGGAAATAGTTCACTACGCTAGGAAGCACAACGACGCGTATCCCACATTTTACGAATTCTCCGCTATGATCCAGAGTCAGGCAAAGACGAGGAATCATCCTAACGTTTCTGCTGGAGTGACCACAACAGACACTAACGGAGTTAATCGCCATCGCGAGGAGAGCAAAAGGAAACCGTCCTCCAAACCTGGACCCGAGATCGGACGAATTCTAAAGACAAGCGCAACGCCGGCCAGCAGTGGAGTCCCAACAAAAGAGACTACAATGCCTTCTAAAAAGAAACATTGCATATTCCATAACATGCCTGGTCACGACATCAGCGAATGCAAAGCCTTTGAGAGTATGACGGTCGGGGAGAGAGAAGAGTGGATCTTCGAAGAGAGACTGTGTTACCGCTGTTTCTCGCCGAATCACATAGCCAGTGCTTGTAAGTAGAGTATCAAGTGCAGTATCTGCGGAAGTGAGCGACACTCAGACCTCCTTCACTTGAGCAGGGAAGACAAGAAGGGGAAAGCACCCAAAGAAAGAGAACCGCCCTTACGCGTAGAAATTCCAGAAAAGTCAGAAAACGTGAACCCCAAATGCACCTCGATATGCAAAGGCAGTCCAGGCGGTCTCTCATGCAGCAAGATCGTACTGGTAGACATCTACAACGAAGACCGTCCCAACGACGTACATCGAGTTTACGCAATCGTAGATGATCAAAGCAATGCATCGTTAATTACACCAGACTTAGCAGACAAGCTGAACGCTAAAGGTCCTGAGTGGAGGTACTACCTCTCAACCTGCGGAGGAGAAAAGGAGGCCAGATATGGACGTAGAGTTACAGGAGTAATCGTAAAGTCGGTACATGGGAGAACATCGAAACTGCCCACCCTCATAGAGTGCGATGGAGTCCCGCAAGATAGAGAGGAGATACCAACCCCTGAGATCGCGATGCAGTATCCTCATCTCAGTAGTATTGCTGACGAGATCCCACCCCTCGACAGCCAGGCAAAGGTTCAGCTCCTAATAGGCAGAGATGCGCCCGAACTCCTGAAAGTGAGAGCGTTCAAGAACGGCCCAAAGGGATCACCGTGGGCTCAGAAGCTGGTGTTGGGATGGACCATTTCAGGCCAAGCCTGTCTAGACCTTACAGACGGACCTATCCATGTCCGCGCGAGGAGGACCTGTGTTGTTCATGGAGGCCACTACATAGGAGGGACAAACACAGAGGCGGAATTTGAGGTGATCCGGTGCCCCAGTAAGCTCGAACTCAGAGAAAGTTACTACGAGCACAGCGAAGTTGCCTCGGCCAAAGAAGATGTGTACCGCGCGACTGGCAGCGACAATGACGTAGGCCTATCAATTGAAGATAGAAGATTCATCGATATAATGGAAAACGGCATCCATAAGAACTCACAAGGAAACTGGGAAATGCCTCTCCCATTCCGTGCACACAACGTGTCCATGCCGAACAACAGGAGTTACGCAGTCAAACGTTTAAATGGCCTGCTGAAAACCTTAAAGCGCAAACCTCAGATGGAGAGCGACTATGTCGACTTCATGGCAAAGGTCCTCGATAAAGGTCATGCAGTCCCGGTACCCCCAGAAGAAATCTCGTCTCGCGAAAGTTCTGGGCAAGTATGGTACCTACCACATTTTGGAGTATATCACCCGAAGAAACCAGACCAAATATGGGTGGTATTTGATTCTTCAGCCGAGTATCAAGGTGTATCGCTCAATCGAGAACTGCTGACAGGCCCAGACTTCATGAACAGTCTAGTTGGAGTATTATTTCGTTTCCGCCGCGAGGACATTGCGGCAATGTGTGACGTGGAGCAAATGTTTCATTCCTTTCACGTAGACCCGAAACATAGGAACTTTTTACGTTTCTTGTGGTTTAAGGATAACGACCCTACACAGGACATCATAGAGTACAGAATGACTGTCCACCTGTTCGGGAATGGACCGAGTCCCGCAGTAGCTACATACGGCCTGAGGAGAACAGTCGAAAACGGCGAGGAGTTGGAGCCTGGAGTAAAGGAGTTCGTGAAAAGAAACTTCTACGTGGACGATGGTCTAGTCTCGAAACCAACTGCAGAAGAGACCGTCAAGCTGGTCAGAGACACACAAGCTGCCCTTGCCACCGCAAACCTTAGACTTCACAAAGTAGTGTCGAACTCTGTGACAGTAATGGAAGCCTTCCCCACAGAGGATCTTGCTAAGGACATTCGCAGCTTGGACTTGCGCCATGACGAGTTACCGGCACAGCGTTCACTTGGCGTCTTTTGGGATCTGGAGAGAGATGTGTTCGCCTATAAGGTATCAGTGCCCGACAGACCGTTCACTCGACGCGGAGTTCTATCGTTGGTGAACTCAATCTACGACCCCCTCGGTCTAGCAGCACCAGTCTTGCTGGAGGGTAGATTACTGCTCCAAGAACTAGTCGCCATGGGCAAGGAGACAACTGCCGCTACACTTCTAGGATGGGACGACCCCCTTCCAGAGAAACTCGCAAACAGATGGCAGTGCTGGCAAAACGCACTCCCAGACTTGGAGAAGGCCACTGTTCAACGGTGCTATCACCCTAGAGAGTTTGGACCAGTCACTAGAGCCGAGATCCATGCGTTTTCAGACGCAAGTCAGCGAGCAATCGGAGCAGCCATTTACCTCCGCTTATTCAATACCAAGAACGAAGTAGCTGTATCACTCGTGTTCGGTCAAGCGAAAGTAGCTCCAATCAATCCTGTCAGCATCCCGCGACTCGAGCTTTGTGGAGCCGTATTGGCTGTCCAAGCTGTGGACAAAATTTCGAAGGAGTTAGACATGGCGATATCGGAGGTGGTGTTCTACACCGATTCGAAGGTCGTCCTCGGTTACATCCGTAACGAGAGCAGAAGATTCTATGTCTACGTAGCAAATCGCGTGGAAATCATCCGCAGATTTCCACACCAGACCAGTGGAGGTACGTGGAGAGCAGCAACAATCCTGCTGATCTGGCTACACGCGGCCTTCAGGCTAAAGACCTAACGGAGTCAGAGTGGCTGACCGGTCCTGCATTTTTGAGAAACGTAACTGACAGCACATCTATACTTGACCCAGTTCAAGCAACCATCAGCCCAGACGATCCGGAGGTGCGCAAGGAGGTGAAGTCTCATGCGACCAGCGTTAAGCCATAGGAGTCTCGTACACTTCGCGAAGACGTTTTCAAAAGGTTTTCCTCCTGGCAGTCCCTCAGGCGTGCCATTGCTGTCCTCATAACCAAGGCAAGATTGTACAAGCAGAGGAACACAGTAGACAAGGCACCGCAGCACGAACCCGAACAACGCCTAGCTCCCGGAGTGCTCAGTCAAGCTAGTGAAGTCATCATCAAGGCTGCCCAGCATGAAGCCTTCAAAGAGGAGTTCGACGCTATCGCAAGCGTTACCACCCCAAACAGCGATGACCGCAACGGTGTCAAAGCGAGAAAGAGGACACAAAAGAAGTCCCATTTGTACCGGCTAGACCCCTACGTCGACGATGCCGGCATACTGAGAGTTGGCGGTCGCGTTCGCCAGTCCAACCTGAGTTCGAAAGAGAAGCATCCGGTGCTTCTTCCAAAGGGGCATCACGTATCGAAGCTCATCTTAAACCACTACCACCAAGAGGTACATCACCAGGGACGCCAAATCACCCATGGAGCCTTGCGAAACGCGGGGTACTGGCTCGTGGGTGGTCATGGAGCTGTGGCAAGCCTGATCGGTTCGTGCGTGACGTGCAAGAAGCTACGAGGCCCCATGTTGGATCAACAGATGGCAGACCTGCCACCAGACAGAACAGAAGTTGGCCCCCCCTTCACCAACATAGGCTTCGACGTATTCGGACCATGGACGGTGCAGACAAGGAGGACAAGAGGAGGAGCGGCAAACTCAAAGCGCTGGGGCCTAGTCTTCACATGCATGGCCAGTAGAGCAATCCACATCGAGCTCTTGGAGACAATGGATGCCAGTTCATTTCTGTGTGCCCTGAGGCGCTTCTTCGCCATACGAGGACCCGCTTTACGCCTGAGATGTAATCGAGGCACCAACTTTGTTGGTGCGAAGACAGAGATCGACGAGACCCTAGCAGAAATGGATAAGGAGTCAGTGGCAAACTACCTATCGGAGCAAGGATGTGAGTGGACATTTAACCCACCCCATGCATCCCACTACGGCGGAGTTTGGGAACGACAGATAGGCACCATCCGGCGCATCTTAGATGCTATGCTGTTGGAGTTAGGGACGCGGCAGCTGACCCACGAGCTGCTGGTCACCTTGATGTCAGAAGTTGCGGCGATAGTCAATTCCCGCCCAATCACAGCCTTACCATCGGATATAGACGAACCTCAACCGCTGACACCAGCGATGTTGCTGACGCAGAAGACACGCCCACTTCGTCCTCTCCCAGGCAATTTCATGGCACAGGACGTCTATGCCCAACGGAGATGGAGGAAAGTTCAGTACCTGGCTGATCAATTTTGGACCAGATGGAGACGGGAGTATGTCCACAATCTGCAGGCGAGAACAAAGTGGAACCAAGAGCGGCGGAACCTAACGGATGGAGACATCGTCATGATGAAGGATGATCAAGCCCACCGAATTAACTGGCCCCTGGGGAGAGTGGTAGACGCAGTCAAGAGCAAGGACGGAAGAGTGAGGAAGGCGACGGTGCTGAGCCACAGAGACGGGCAGAATAAGACCTACGAGCGACCAATCAGTGCTCTCGTACTATTGGTCCCTTGTGATGATGTTGCTGTTCACTAAGACTGCAGACAGGAGTCAGTGACTTTAGTCAAATATAGGATTTAGTGACTTGAAGCAAGGATCCACGGGGATCCTTGGGCGAGGAGTGTTACGTTGTCACGCTATTTCCGGACATGTCTAGTTAATAAGTAAACATTAGTCTTGTGATCTCTACAGTGTCGGAGTTCTTACGGAGTTAATCGCGAAGCTATCTATACCTTATATCGGAGTACTTACCGCTTTCATGTGAGTTCAGCTTACGGAATCGCTAGAAGAAGGACAACGTAAGTTTGCATTCGTTTTTGCTATTGTTTAGTTATCGCCTTATTTTAATCGTACGCTTGATTGTTGTAATTTTAGTTTTCCACCGCGTGTCATGAGGGCAAGTTTAAATAAACAAGACCAATAATTGTAAGAATCATGGCATTGGTTAAAGCGGCGTGACCAGCTCACCCAAGTTGGGATCGCGACATCGACTATCTCTGCCTACATATTGAATACCACAATTCTCTGTTATGTTGCTACTTTAAAAGTCCGGGCAATATTCAGGGATCCCGATAACACCGCTTTCTGCATGTTCTGCAACAATCTCTTGCTCCTGCTTCCCACTAGCTCCTTCATCGTGACATCTTGATCCCTTGACCACCCTCCGAGGACATCCATGATGATGTTGTACTGTCGTACTTCGTATCCTTGATACTGCTGCTTTAGTTCCCATCTTAACGGGCCGTACTTTAAGGTCTTCTCCGCCGTCTTCTTCGTCCGGTTGGTGATCCATGGACAGCTCATTTCAAGAGTTATAACCCGCTTTGCCTGGTGGTCGATAATGCGGGCGTCGACTCTGTTTGCTGTCACCTCTTCATGCATTGCAATACCGGGACATCCCTGAATGCTTGTGGACTGTCCGCCTCATATACTGGCTTAGGCTGATTACTGATGACCTAACTTTTCTGCTCTTTATTATTATTATTGTGTGCAAGTTGTAATGTAAGATTGTCTTCATGGTCAGTATGAGTTTGATAGTAAGAGCTGAAATAGAAACTATATCTGAAGTGTTCAATGGCAAATTACTTCTAGGGATCACCACATATGCAACAAATTCATGTACACAGACATCTGTTAGACGTTTAAAGATATTTATTAATGACAATGAAGATTATATTTCACAGGAACTTAAAAACAATGTTTTACTGCACTTGCACTTAATTATTAATTTGAGCTCAGCTGAGGGCGTAAATTACAGTCTACCTGTTTCCCATTCCAGAAATTTTGTTTGACTGGGCACCAACTGTGTAGGCTAGGATATCTGGGATTGTTAGGATAAGTAGCAAAATGGTGTTTGTTTTAGACTCAAAGTATTCTGCAAAAGGAAATGCTAAATGTCAGTTGTTCACTTTTGTGAAGTTGAACTGAAACATTTCACAAGAAACATGAACTAGTATATTTTTTTCCATTTTATCAAATTCCAAGATGTGATTTGCTTGGGATTTGTGGCAATCTTGTTTGTCAATGACTTAGTTGGTCCGTGGTTCTTTTTGTTACAAACTGACGGATTCTACCTCATAAACCCTCATTCTACCTCACCCTTGCAATATACAACCTCAACATGAAAAAGAAGGGACACCACAAAATGGAGTGGAAAAATGCCCCTGAAAATGAGTTCATGAGGAGATATAGTTATTAAACATTTACAGCTAATGAAAATAGACATCACTTCAACTTAATGTTTCTTAATCACAGAAAATGTAGTAGCCTAATGAGCTCTACAATTGAGCTGTACAATAGAAGCAAACTTTTTCAGTCCATTTGCCAAAGGTTTAGATATCTTAAATTGTTATTGTTTGCTTCCTTCCTTAGTATTAAAGGAAACCAAAATGAAGGTTTTATTCCTGGTAACTATACAGAGGTTGTCTACCATCTTTTAATTAAAATTAAACAATTTGTTAAAGGAAGTGAAGTGTAACATTTGTAATATCTAAAGAATACAGGTTGCTGTTCTAGGTGGCAATGAAGAATGTCGTAATGTAGTTGCAGTCAAAGAACAGCAAAAAATGACGTTTTTCTATGAATTACCGCAATGGTTAATTCTTGTGTTAATACACCCTACTTGTAAAGCAGTAATGTGAATAACAGCAATCAAGTTGTACAGATAACAGTGCATAATTTTTTCAACCTAGCTTATGTACATTCCACTGTCAAATTTTCCATTTTTATTGCATGTAGCACAAAATTGCATCTGTTTGAATTTTTCCCAAATCTGCCCATTTATCCAAACAAACAGGATACACCTCCCCCGGTGGGATTCTAATGCCACTGTCTACT
>CBDHDM010000059.1:0-11542 GCA_965261315.1 Endozoicomonas sp.
TGCCAGTTCCTCCCGCTGATAACCGACAATGGCTCGCTGTCCTTCAAGCTGATCTCCGACCAGTTCCCAATTAGCCTTAATGCCGGGAACCACATAGCTTTCTATTCTGTCTCTGGCATCAAGACGCTCATCGGTTTGACTATCCGTGTTGAACAGCAAGACGCTGACATTCTTATCCTTGGGAGGCTCAGTCAGGATAAGATGACTGCCGAGATAAGTGTCATTGTTATCCGTACTGATCCCGACAAATGCCTTACGCAGGGCAACATCACCAATGGTTCGGTCAATCCGGGAAATATCCTGAAAGAGA
This sequence comes from Endozoicomonas sp., assembly GCA_965261315.1. Lineage (GTDB taxonomy): Bacteria > Pseudomonadota > Gammaproteobacteria > Pseudomonadales > Endozoicomonadaceae > Endozoicomonas. The sequence continues at coordinate 311 of CBDHDM010000059.1, forward strand.
TTATTGACGTTGCCATCAATAACCTCGCTGCCAGTGACCCGGCCGCCACCGTCTTCTTCATCGGTAAGGCGCTGGCTTTCAAAGAGTTTTACATCATTATTGTTAATGGCCATCAGTTTTCCTTTTCTTCAGGCGAAAAAAAACCGCCAGTTCGGCGGTTGTTCCTGATTTCAGTTATTCGTCACAAATTATCTCGATGTGTTGCCATGGGCTGCTTCTTTCTGGTGAAGAGTTCGAGAACCTTTCGCTTAAAGCACACTCTCCGACGCCTACGCTCCTCAATATTCCACTGCTTTTCTCGTTTTTCTTCTTCCTGTCCCATCAGGGCTTGCCGTTCTTCTACATACTGTTCGGATATGTCGGTTATTTCCTGAATCTTGCCTTTTAAGAGCACCACCTTTTTGATCTGTTTGAACTCAACTGCGCGAGGACTGCCATAATGACCACGTCCCAGATTGTCAATCCAGTCTTTCCCAAGAATTACCTCGCCTGTGTACTCCAGCGGTAACCACACATCAGTGTAATGACGGCCAAGCACCAAGTCAAGAATTGGGTCTTCAGAATTTAGAAGCGGGTCAGGCTTAACGCCATTGACCAATGGTTCATTTTCATACACACCTAAATTCATTGATCTGGCAAAAAGCTGATCATCTTTGCACTCATACTCAACGAGAAAACCCGCCCAACACCCGGTATTCATAGGGGATACTTCAATTCCCAACATATCCGGATGAAATATTGGATAAGGCTCTGCATTGGTAACTCTATACGACACATCATCAAGAGTAAGGCTGCTTGAAAATTGAGCGGTCATCGTTATTACTCTCCCTGACCCATGAACCGATCAATCATGACACGGTTATCAGCCTTAATGACAGATAGTAATAACTGTTATCGGCAGGATACGCCTCTTCGAGTACCGGAGAGGCTGAAACCGGGCTGGCAGAGCTACGGTCGAAAATAACATTGATCTGTCGCATGTCAGGTAGAGTCAAGGTCATTACCTTGTCCGGAGCTGCGGTTAAATCCTGAAGCTCTAAAACCGTTTTGCGGGCAACCCATCCGGCCTGCTGCCCACCGGTCAGCTCAATAGGGCGACCCTGCAATTTTACCTGTTCTTGAACCAACAGTGCTCCTGTTAAACTGCGCTCTTGGCTTTGCTCTACCGGATTCCAATCAAATTCATTGATCCAGAGAAGGTCATCCGGAAGGATAATGGTGTCCAGTTGCATCAGACCGTCCTCATGCCAGCAGTTTTCAGGGCTTCCAGCAGTTTGGTTTCATCCCTTGAATCAATACCCACATTCACACCACCGCCAGGATATTCGAGCCGGATGATTTTTTGTGGGGGTTGTCGTTCTCTGCTGATCGGAGTGGAGGCAAACTTTTTGGCTTGGGACTGCTGAAGCTCTTTTGTTTTTTCCTGTTGGGCTTGCCTGCGCTTCTCGTTGTATATCTGTTCACTGACCTGGAGGGATTTATTGAGATTTTGGATAGCGGTACTATCTCCTTTCTCTTTAGCTTCCTCCAATTCCGCTTTCAGTTCACGTTTCTGGGCTTCATAGTTCCGGCGCTCAACTTCATCCTGCTTGCCCTTGAGCTGATCCAGTTCATTCTGTAACCCTTCCAAGGTATTTCGGGAGCTGTCGCCTAACTGCTCCATATTGGATTCTGCTGCTTGAATGGCACTGTTCAGTTTGTCTAAATCCTGCTCATTCAGCAGATCCATTGATTCAGCGGCTTGTTCGGCTTGCCGTACAAAAGTTCTGGAAGTCAGGTTGCCCTGTTCATAACTTTCAAACAGTTCTTCCAGTGCAATTTTCTGTTCCAGAAATTTCGCTTTTACATGGGCTGCATCGGCTGCGGTTTCATTCATCCAGCGACTTATGCCGGTGGGATCAAAGATAGTCAGTGCTGAATGGCGCAGATCACTGAGTTCCTGATTGGTTTCTTTCAGCTCATTTTTCAGTTCTTCAATGCCACCTTTGGCTTCATTGGTATTGATGCCACCAACCCCTTTTTGCATAGCAATAAAGGTGTCGTGAGCAGCACTGCTCATTCCCTGAAGTTCTGCAGTAATGGCGTTGTAGTGACCGGCCATCACACCCGCTATTGAAGTGGCATTTTCAAGGGCCTGGGTTTGTCGCTCCCCGGCTTTCTCTGCCGTATCTCCGGTGTCTTTTATTGCATCCCTGGTGTCTTTAGCCTCAGCTTTCAGGTCAGCCAATTTCTCCCGGCTGGCTTCGGTGGCCTGGTAATATTCCTCAGCGGATAAGGACCCCTGTGAAAAGGCTTCAGCCAGCGCCACGCCGAGGCTGGCTAATTCGGTGCGGGTTTCGGTAGTGTTAACCTGACTTATAGCATCCGCTGCATCCTTAAAATTCGCTTTGACCGTTTCGGCTGTCTCTGCGCTCGCCTCCTCAACTTTCTTCTGACCTTCAATCAATTCATCAGCGTAATTTTGCCAGAGCAGCTTATTGCTCCTAGTCATGGTCTTGACCGTATCGGTGGCCTTCTTTACCGCAGCCTCGCTGACTTCGGCAAAGCTGTCGTATACCCCGGTCAAGGCATCTGTAGCGTCTTTAGCATCCTCGACCGTCTGCCTGGCAAACTCCTTGGTCAAACCGCCGAGAAAATCGGTTGTCCCTTTCAGCTTTTCGGCAATGCCATCAAAGCCCAAGGCGTCAGCCGTTTCCTGCCATACTCGAACAATGCCGTACATCATCCCGGTATAAACGGTGGCAAAGCCCTTAACAACACCAGTGAATGTGTTGAAGAAAAACTTTACTGTGGAGCTGGTGAAATCGAAAGCAGTCCGCAAAGCCGCCATCGATTCTGTGATAGCAGTAAAGCCTGTTTGTATCTTGGCAACAAAGCTCTCAATCGTTACCCCGGAGAAGGCATGTTTGATCGCCTCCCCCATAGCGATAAATGATTCACTGACCTTTTTAGCCAATTCAGACAGCTGGCCATTCTTACTCATTCGCTCAATTTGAGCAGCGATTCCTGCCAGGGTTTCTTTTGCGTATTCCAGAGCACCGCTTTTGGCGATCTCATCCTGAAACTGCTGCCAGCTGTCCTTCAGGTTACTGACATAACCAGACAGTAGACTCATGTTCTTTGCTGCAGCGCCTTCTGAGCTTTTACCTATTTCTTGAATAAGCCCTTTGATGACATCCCGACCAAGCTTTCCTGCGGAGGAGAGTTTTTGCAGCTCCTGCACATTTTTACCGGTCACCTTTTCCAGCAGATCCCATACGGGAACGCCCCGCTCCAGCAGCATCAATATTTCTTCGCCCTGAAGCTTTTGTTTTGCCCACGCTTTACCCAATCCAAGGGTGATGCCATTTAGCCGCTCCATTCCTCCGCCTAGCTTTGATGCCTGGTCAATAATGGCTTGCATGGAGCCATCGGTAGGATCAAGGCCGAATGCCTTTAACCGAACAAAGGCTTCAGAGACTTCTTCCAGCTGGAATGGTGTATTCCGGGTAAAATCCTTAATCCATTGCATGGCCTTTTCGGCTTCACCAGACGATCCGGTAATAGCCTCCATCTGAACGCCCAGGCGCTCAAACTGGTCACCTGTCGTGAGTACTCCCTCAATGGCTCGCTTTATGGCATAGAGACCAGCGCCTGCCGCTGCCAGCCCAATAAAACGCCGGGAAAGCCGACCAATGGAGGTGCTTGCCGCATCGGCATCCCTGGCGGTCTTTTTCAGATGGCTATTGCGGAGGGTTCTGGCGGTACGCTTTGCACTTTCATCAGCCCGGTTAAATGCTTTCCGGGTCTCTTTGATCTGTCGTTCAAGCTTTGCCTGCTGGTCTTTCAGGTTCCTGGTAGACAGGCCAGCAGAGGCCATGGATTCCCGGAGCTTTGCCAGCGCCTCACGCTGGCGACCATATTCGCTATTCGCCTTCTTTACTTCTCTGCGAGCCTTGGCAAGCGCCGTCTGCATGGCCTTGGTAGGCTTGCCTGTTTTGCCGATCTCTTTGGCAAGTTTGGCGACCTTTTCTTCGGCGCCACGAAAAACACGACCAGCGTCTTGTGTTGCCTTTGCTTGTTTTTTGAAGGAGGCCAACAGATTCTGCTGGTTTTCGAGCCCCTTCAGCTGATCCTTAAGCTTCTTCGCCTCTTCCTTAAAGGCATCCAGGGAGGCAGAGGATTTTTTTACGTCCTTTGATAACAAGTCCTTCGCTTTCAGGACTAAGCGGATTGCTGATTCTTTGATAGCCACAGTGCTTTACCTAAAAAAAGCCCCTGCTCTTATTCAGAAACAGGGGCTAAATGGACAGGACGCAAAAGGTTGCTTTATCCAGCAAGATCAATCTGCATGAAGGTACTTAGCCCAGAGCCGGTGATGGTCGTATCTGCCAGAACGTCAATTTCCAGCGGGATGCTGGCGAAGTCATCGGAGATAAAATCAAGGTTCTGAACCGGGGAGAACTTGATTCTGTGAACCCGGATATTAAAGGCTTTACCATCCTGGGCATCGTTCAGCCCTTCCATAAACAGGACAAACTCTTTGCCCGATTCAATCAATGCCTGCACCATGTTGCTTGCCAGTGGGGTGTAGCTCACACTTACTCCCAGATTATCAATACCTCCGCCATCAATGACCTTGATACCTGACTTGGTTAGCTCATAATCGTCGCCTTCAGTCAGCACCGTATCCATGCTGTCTTTAACGCTTACCGCTTTGCTGGTGTCAGGGATTTTATCGAAGGGGATAAATTCATTGGCCACGCCAAAACTGGTGTGTGGCTCATCGGTAATAGCGGTTGTTGAGGCTGCGGATACTGAACCCCGCAATGCCATCGCCAGATTATCAGCGGTAAAGTCAGTTGCGGTCAGGCTGGCAGAGATGCCGGAAATACGACTGATGGTGTTTCGGTTACCACCGCCGCCCAGGTAGTTTTTCAGCTCCTTCTTATCTTCTTCAAAGCTGAATTTAAACTCGCTCACGTTGCCGACTGGCAGTAGAGGCGCTGAATCATCAGCCGGTTTCAGGTAGATGCTACCAGCACCAATAAAACTACGATCCACTGTAGACATGGGTTATCTCCTTATAGGGAAGGGTGAGGCTTGCCAGAACTGGCGGGTTACAGGACGACTTCAATTTGCAGCTGCAGATCAGCAAACGACAGATGGGCATTGCTTGGCGCAATATCAAACTGGGTTTCACTGAAGGTGGTGTTCCGGGCTTCCGGTGTGAAGCGTTGGCCGGTGGTGAATAGCTCCCGAATAGAGCGGGTTAAATCCAGCAAGGTATAGGTGGTGTCTTTATTGGTTTTGGCCACCACACTGATATTAAACTCCATCCGGTACTTTGCCCGTTGGCCTTGGCGCTGCTCTTCACTAATGGATTCCAACTGCACCAGAATGGCAGGCAGTTCTATATCCTTTTCAAGACCGGTGGCTGAATAACCCAGCAGCGTATTTGCTGAAACCTGCGTTAAATGATCCACCAGCTTCTCAATGATCTGTTTTTCAGGATTCGATGTTGAAGGCATAGTTGAGTTCCTGATGCAGCAGATCGGTGAATCGGTCTACCAGTTTTGGCTGAAGTTTTTTCAGGGAAGTTTCTGCTTCGGTATCAATCCGCACCGTTTTCTTTTCCAGTGGTAAGCCCATCCACATCATCCGGCCTGAGCGTTTGGAGCGTTGATAGCGGTGCTTCCAATAATCTTTGCGCTCAAAAATCAGCTCTTTAGAGGCATTCACCGGCTGCATTAAAAAGCTGTTTTCCCAAAACTGGTGACTGCCAACTCTGACGCCTCTTGCCGTTTGTTTGGGTTTACCGAATCGATGAGCACCCACTTCATTAATACCGATCCAGATGGTCAGACAGCGTTCTTTCCGGCCATAGCTTTTATTCAGGCGAACCTTGATCCGGTTTAATTCCTTCAACAGTTTTTGGGAGACCTGCATCCGTTGGGACATATCCCGCAAGACTTGCCGTTCTGCCCAGCGACTTAATTTTGAGATAGCCCTTTGAATTGCCCGTTCGGCTTTTTCCGGGGAGTGTTTGAACAGGGCTGTCAGTTCTTCAATATCGCCGCTGACTTCTTGTTCAATGAGCATAGATATTCCATTTGGCTAAGTAGCCATCGTCTTTTATCTTGCGGTCTACCTCAAAGGCCTGACCGTTTGCCAATACACTATCGCCCCGTTTGAGTTTGATAGAGCTATCCACGGAGAGGACGGTAATTTCACCGGATACCGCTTCATACTGGCCAAGCTCAACCAGTTCATGAGTGATAATGCCTTGAGCCTCGAGGGTGGAATGATCGGAGAGAGTTAGGAGAACAGGTAGGCCAAATGAGACCAAGAGTGAGTTATCCATTGATTTGAAAATATCGTCCATCAGCGTACCCTGTCTTTAAATATTTAATCTAAAATTGAATTCCATGGCTAAGCACATGCAAAAAGAGCTGGATAAGCTCATGCGTAAAAATCGGGGTCGCTGCTCTCTATGCAAGCAGACCTATCCGGCAACTGAAGTTGTGTTCACCTGTGTTGGTTATGATAAGCGGCACAAGCTGCAGACCACTACCCTGTGCTGCCATCATAAGCTGGTAAAGGTCTTGCACCTTGGGCTGTCTGGACGCCTTCCTCCAGAACACGCTGAAGAAGTGATGAAAAGCCACCCACTCAAGAATGAATTGTATGAATTGATTGAGGATTAAAATACCTTGGTGAAAGATAACTGGCCATTGCTGACCAGCACTCCGGTTAACTCATAGTGAGTTTGATCACCGCCCGTGGTCGTAGGTTGACAGGTAATGGGTTGGACTGGGTGTGAATAATCACGCCCTTCTCAAAGTCCATTACCTTCTGCTTGGCATAACGAGGAAGGCCGATGGTATTGACGGTCTCCACAAAGTCAGCCGGAGCAAACCAGGTCTTGAAGATATCCGCCCCTTGCGGGTAGAGATAGGCTTCATTGGCAGCAACAAAGTCATTACCGCCGACAGATCCCCGGTATTCTTCCCAATCAATATCTGCGAAACGGAAGCTGCCCTTCGGATCGTTGCGGAGGGCTTCACCATCCTGCCAGCGCTGATAAGCGTCCTTGACTGACTTATGGCCAACCAGACCATCAAAGAAGTCCACACCACAGAAAGCATGCAGGCCACTGTAAGGCAAAGCACCCAATGCCTCATCGATCAGTCGACGGGCTTTTACGCCCTGAGCACGAACATCCGTAGTCGTGCTGCTGAATTTGAAATCATGGGACTGCTGAGTGACACCAAACTCATCAAACAGGTTGTAAAGAACAGTGCTGCCATCGCCATCCAGGATCTCACCCTTGAGCGCACCCATTCTTAAAAATTCCAAGGTGACTTCATGGTTTGCACTCATCTTCTGAAGCCGACCATTGATCACAGCCTGAACGCCCTGCAAGGCATCTTCACTACCAAACTGGCGCACATTCTGAACTTCAGCAGCCAGTACAGTGCTGTCGTGGGGAATATGAGGAATAACGAAGCTGCGCAGCTGACGTTTATCTCCAATGGCCTGAGTGGCTGGCGCACCACGCTCTGAGGAAGGCAACAGACGGAGTTCACCGTTGATGCTTTCCACAACGGCGGTGGTGGTATTGATACCGCTCTCCTGAAAGAGTCCGAGTTGCCCAAGACGACCAGGCTTATACTGCATTTCATTAATAGCCGCAGTTAGGCTGGTCAGACTGAACACATCGTCGTTAAAAATATCCAGCATGTTATCGCTCCTTGATAACGGAATTTAAAAGGGATTTATTCGCTGCGCAGGATAATATCCAGTCCAGCCAGTTGATCTACAGCAGCTGCCTTTTGCTCATCGGTGATACTGACTGGCCATACCAACAGACTGTCCACCACTTCTGCCAGACGGGCGATGATCACACCGTCACCACCGGAGGCATCAGTGACCTTACCAGCGTAGAGAATCCCCGCAGCGGTTTCGGTGCCATCCACAGCGGATGGATCGAGAGAACTGTAGACACCATCAGCAGAAGCCTTGCCGACTACAGTGCCAGGCAGCATGGTCAGACTTGCAGCAAACGACACCTGCTCACGGCTGATGCTGTTGTTTCCTTCAGACACCAGAAATTCGCCGGTGTAGACCGATTCAGTTTTTACACTCATCGTTAGAGTCCTTTTTTAAGGATTTAGGGGGAGGGTTATTCCTGGTTGCGTCGGCTATAAATAGCCTGAGTGTCGATAGCGACAGTGGTTTGTTTCATGCCTTGCTGTTTGGGAGTCAGGCCGGTATTGATGGGTTCGTCTTCAGCGGTCAGCAATTCAAACAGGGTGTTTTGAACGTCAGATACAGAGCAGTCGTCTTTTATGAAATCCACTGCTTTATCCGGGTGGTGAGCTGTCTGGCAGAGGTTTTTAATCTGGTCGTAGCTGGCCAGCCTAGCCTTGACCTCATCTTCCGACAGTGACGCTTTAAGAATTGCAGCGGTTTTTTCAGGATAACCAGCCTGACTGCAAAGATCAGCAATAGCCACAGAATCAACTTGAGGTTTCGGCTCCACCGTCTGAGCTTCAGCTTTCGGTGGGCTTGCCTGCTCTTTGGCTTGCTCGAAACGTCCATAGCTTTCCGGTGCGTTATTGAACATGGATAGATCAAATCGGGCAGCTGCTTTAATCTGAGTGTCTACCTGATCCACCAGACCTGCGGCCAGTGCTTCGGCAGCGGTGTACCAGGTCTCGCTATCCATCAGGGCTTTCATTTCCTCGATGGTTTTCCCGGTTCGGGCGGTGTAAGAGACCGCGATACTGTCAGCTATCTTGTCCATAACATCGGCTGTTTTACGCATTGCGTCAGCATCACCCTGCGCCCAACCATAAGGGTTATGAATCATGATCATGGCGTTTTCAGCGATGGTGACCGTATCACCGGCCATGGCAATAACGCTGGCAATGCTCGCCGCAAGTCCCTCAATACTGATATGAACATTGGCTTTGTGCAGACGCAGAGCGTTGTATATGGCGATGCCTTCAAAGACCATTCCGCCCCGGCAATTGATCCGGACATTAATATCGGTAGCGTCCATATTTCGGATCTGATCCACCACGCCCTGAGCGGAAACGCCGAACCAGTCATCTATATCGTCATAGATGAACAGTTCAGGTGTCTGGTCCGTTTCGTTTTTGAAAGTAAACCACTGCCGGTTATGACTCATCACTGTCGTCCTTTTCTTTGAGATTAAGGGTTGTCTCTGCTTCCAGATCTCTGGCATCGCTGTCGTATTTCAGTTCAAGCTCATCGGAGCGGCGGTTATCGGCGGCAATTTCTGCGTCAATCTGCTCGCTGTCATAACCCTGTTCGCTGACCACTTCAGAGCGAGACTTGAATCCGCTGCGAACGGCCATCTTCTGCGCCTGCATATCCTGAACCGGGTGCATATAGGGCCAGCCGTGGGCGATCCACTTCACACGACGATAAGCACGCTGTTTGTTGGCATAGTCAGGAATATTAATAGCGCCATTGAGAACAGCCATATCCAGCCAACGGTTCCAGACCGGGCGACAGAACTGAAAGATGATCTGGTTGTGCTGTATCTGCTGAATGCGCCGGCGGAACTCATTCAGTATTAATCGCAAGGCTCTATCGCTTACGCCTGCCATATCGCCAGAGAGCAATTCAAATGGGAGGCCAATACCGGCGAGCAATGGCCATCAACTGCTGTCGCATAAAGTTTGGGATAATCAGCTGCGGTGCCAGGCGAGGATTGTTAAATTCCACTTCTTCACCCGGTGCTAACTCCTGCATGGTTCCGGGTTCCATAGCCACCATCGGAATACCATTGTCACCATACTCAAACGGCTTGCCGGTTAATGGGTCGATGGGTTCCTGTTCTGGTGAAGGCTTCTTGATAAAGCCAGTGAACAGGTTGGCGATTTCCTGGCGCAGTAATGTGGCATCATCAAACTTGTCCAGGTGATAGAGTCTGACTAATACCTGTGTCAGTAATGGTTGGCCCCGGAGTTGTCCGGGTCTTAATGCTTCAAAAATATGCAGGACGTTTTCCGCTTTCACCCTGACCAGTTTGGTGCTGTCAAAAGCAAACTCTGCCGGATGCTCACGATGCATATAATAGGCGACCCGCTTGCCCAGTTTGTTAAACTCAATGCCTGCTTTTATTACATGGCCATTGTCTAACGTATGGTTGTAGCTGATGGGGACGAACTCTGATTCAACTACCTGAAGCTGCAAGGGAACTGAAAGACCATCTTCTGACCTTCGTGGACGGAGCCTGACAAAGCATTCACCGCCTTCAAACATGGAGCGGGTTATCAATGATTGCTGACCGGTGAAACTGAGCAGACCGTCAGCATCAGATTCATCTGACCATTCCAGAAATAGAGTTTGTAATTGCTCCCGTAGAGCTATCGTCATCCACCAGAGATTTAGGCGTGATACCTCGACCAATGACATTACTAACCAGCTTTTCCAGACCACTGCTTGCCCATGGATCATTACGGATTGCTGCCCGGGAGCGGTTAATCAGTTTGCTCAGATCAGCGGTGAGCGCCGTATTGGGCGACAAGGCCGGGGCGTACCAGCTTTTTGTTCTCCGGCCTGCCCCCGCAGCGGTGTAAGCAGCATTTTTAAAACGCCGAGCAATGTTGGCAAATAAGCCCATTCTCAAACTCCCTTTGATGAATAGATGCCGTATTGCCTGGGTCGTTTCTGTTGCTTAACCAGTTCACGCTCAATGGCCTGCAGTCGCCTTTCCATTTCAGCAAAGCTGCTGTACTCCACCTTTCGGCCTTCAAATTCCACGGTGCGGGTTTCACGCAGCAGCACTGCCCGTTTCAGAGCCTGATATTCTTCATCCGTGATCATGGGGCTTATCTCTGGAGGTAGGCACTTTTTGATGAACGTCTAACCGGACGACGGTTATTGTTTTTTTCTTCTTCCGCTTCAGGATCCGGAAGGTTATCCGGTGCAGGTCTGGCTTTGGCCAGTAGCTCTAAATTAATGCCCCGGTGCTGCTGGAGGATGCGAATGGCAGCAAGTGAGTAAACACGGCAATCCAGAGCTTCGTTTCTGCGGTTCTTGGCATCCCACATAAAGTAGGGAACGCCGAGCTTATATTTTTTGAGCTTTTCTTCAGCAGTGGCCTGCTTGAAATAGTCCTCATCAAAACAGTCCTTGATTGGCCAATGGCAGTAACCACGACCAGGCTCCAATATACGATAACGCTGGTAAACCAACTCTTTGGCGGTATCTGTT
>CBDHDM010000060.1:0-10059 GCA_965261315.1 Endozoicomonas sp.
AGCTGAACGACTGAAAAATGAGTTGACTCCCATTGGTGCTGAAAGAGCAGGCAATGCTGATGGCACCATTCCACCCTGGAATCCGAATTTTCAGGTTCCTGCAGACTATAAAGGAACAGGTAACTATTACCCTAACCCCTATAAAGATGATGAGGTGCTGTTCACCATCACCGCTGAGAATTTAGACCAGTATAAGGACAAACTGACTCAGGGCACTCAGGCCATGTTCAAGAGCTATCCTGAGACTTTTACAATGAAAGTTTACCAGAGTCGTCGTGATGGTCGTTACTCTACGCTGGCGGAGCAGGAAGTGTTTAAAAATGCGACCCGCTCTGAGCTGATTGAGGGGGGAAATGGTGTGACCCATGCCTTTGTCGGCTTCCCTTTCCCAATTCCACAATCTGGCATTGAAGCCCTCTGGAATCAGATGATACGCGCCGGTTCTTATGCTTCGGATGGTAAGTACTCGCAGATGGTTGTGTACAGAAACGGCTCAAGGCTTCATGGCCGTCAGCACACGGTCAGATACAGCCCATTTCAGGATGCAGAAAATCACACGCTTGAATCCTTTGGTGTGAATGGTGATGTTAACCCACGTATCTACCAGCTGACCGAGACGCTGAAACCGACCCGTGAAAAAGGCAAAGGCGTTCTGGTTCATGAGTTTATTAACCCTAAACTCAAGCCTCGTGCTGCCTGATCCTATATTCCGGGTGTGCGTCGGGTAAGAAGGGCTCCAACCATTAACTACGATAGCCCGCAGGGATTGGGCAATATGCAGACCACGGACGCCTTCCTGGGCTTTAATGGAGCGCCGGATAAATATAACTGGGAGCTGCTGGGTAAAAAGGAAATTTATATTCCTTACAACAACTACGACTTTGAAAACCCTGAGCTGTCCTATGACGATATTCTGAGCCAGGGACATGCCAATCCTGAGCATATGCGCTATGAGCTGCATCGTGTCTGGGTTGTGCGGGGTGAGCTGAAAGACGATGAGCGTCACGTTTATAAGACCCGCGAGCTCTTTATCGATGAAGACAGCTGGCAGACCGTTTATGCCGATCACTACGACAATCGTGATGTGCTGTGGAGAACAACGCATATTAATACCATTAATACGTTTGACAATCCCGGTATTGGTGGGCGCACGGAACTTTATTATGATCTGATTTCCAGGGATTACATGGCTGCTAACCTGTTCAATGAAGAGGGTGGGGTTCCGAAGATGAATCACGAAGTAAAACAGTTGTCGTTTTTTACACCTAATAATCTGAGAAAGATGGGAATGCGCTAATTGCGTGAATGGCTTTGAAAGCTGCCGTGAAAAGGTATCTTTTTGCGGCACTCTCTGAAGCAATCAACCATGAAAGGACTTGATGATGTTTTTGGACCAGAGTGACGAGCAGATAAAACTGCGCCAGGAATTAAGGGCCTACTTTTCTGAATTGATTACTCCAGAGGTTAAGGCTGAGTGTCACGGTAATGAAAGTGGTGAGACTTATAAGCGAGTAATTCGCCAGATGGGCGAAGATGGCTGGCTTGCCATCGGCTGGCCAAAAGAATATGGCGGTCAGGGACGGTCAGCAGCAGAGCAGCTGATTTTTTTTGAAGAGGCGCAGTTGGCTGGCGCTCCGATTCCTTTTGTAACACTTAATACCGTTGGCCCTGCTCTGATTGATCATGGTTCAGAAGAGCACAAACAGTTTTTTCTGCCGAAAATTGCCAGGGGTGAAATCCATTTTGCTATTGGTTATACCGAACCGGGTTCAGGAACCGACCTGGCTTCACTCAGTACTTCAGCAGTAAAAGAGGGTGATGATTACATTATCAATGGTACTAAGGTGTATACCAGCAGTGCCGAAGGTGCTGACTATGTCTGGCTGGCAGCAAGAACCGATAAAGATGCACCCAAGCACAAGGGCATTACTCTGTTGATTGTGGATTGCAAAGATCCCGGTTTCAGTGTGGCACCAATTTATACGGTTGGTGATGTTCGAACCAATATGACTTATTACGAGAACGTCCGTGTTCCGTCTTCAATGATTGTAGGTAAGCTGAATGGTGGCTGGAAGCTGATTACATCACAGCTGAACCATGAGCGTGTCGGTCTTGCAGCTATAGGCATTAATGGTACCGGTCACTTCCAGAAAGTACTGAACTGGGCAAGGGCAGTGCGTGGGAATGGCAAACGAGTCATTGATGAACCCTGGGTACAGAGTAACTTGGCTGAAGCTTATAGTCTGCTTGAAGCAATGAAAGTTATGAATAGTCGTATGGTCTGGGAACTTGAACAGAAAAAGCTTTGCCCTGGATTTGCTTCCGGTATCAAGGTTTACAGTACTGAATCAGTAATCCAGGTTTATCGTTTATTGCTGGATGTGATTGGCGCGCCTGGAATGGTTCGTTCTGGCAGCTCAGGAGCCGTGATACAGGGTGAAATAGAAGAAGGTTATCGTAAATGCCAGATTAACACCTTCGGTGGTGGTGTTAATGAAGTTCAACGAGAGCTGGTCGCGATGTTTGGTTTGAATATGGCCAGAGCTGCCCGATAAACCCCTACAACAACACCCACATATATTTTTGCTATATATAACCCTCATATTCAGGCTTTTTTAAAGGGCCTGAATATGAGTTGGCTCTTTAGTTAGGTATGAGATACAGGTCTGTCTTCCATCTGAGATGACACAATATCTATATAAAACTTTTTGCCCAGAAGAAGATGGGTAGACCTCAAATCAATACTGCCTTCTTCTATCGTAGTTTCGCTGGCTGTTGCCATCCCACGAGTTAAATTGAATGGTCTTTCTAACTCATCATCGTACTGTTCAAGACAGTCTGATTGGTAGAGGGGCTCCCCATCTGCAAGAACATCTTCACCACGAAATGGTGTAGCGCAGCCTCTATATACCGGACCTGAGCTTAAGCCTCTAGAGATCAATATGGGTTGTGATGTCTTTTCTTTGGTGTATCCCCAAGCCGGCGTTATTAGAATCTTGATGCAATTATCTGCTCTATCGTAATAAGATTTACCTCGGGCTTGAGCTCTGGCTTCTACTTCAGGTATTTGTGTCAAAAAATCAAAAATATTGACATTTCTGCCAGAAGCATCACTTCCTATGATAACAGTGCCACTCAGCTCCTTAAGCTCGCACTTTGCAGGTTGGCCAGGAATCTTTGTTGTAATAAATACCAGCTGTTGTTCTGGTTTGTGACCATGCCATCCTGGAAACTCTTTTGACTCCATTTTGAGGCTGGGAGCAAATTGAGTAGCGCCTTCTGCTGCCAATTGAAGCGTATGGTGTTGTGCTTTCCCTTGATGGTTGGTGTTAATGTTGCTTGTTGACCAAAAGCCTAGCAGTGTACATTCTCCTGCATCCAGAACAGGATCGGATGTTTTGGGGTTAGTCATGGTAATGGTTTGAATTCCAATATCATTATTGCCTAAAGCCTTTCCTTGGCTATCATAGCTGCTAAATGTGAGCATTAGTTTTGTTTTACTGTCTACAGGCAGCTCATGAGACCTACCCCAGACCGTGTCGCTGCATTTACTTTGAGGAGCAAGCTCTGCCAACCTTGAATGGGTATTTACTACTCTAGGTTCTTGATAAGCTGCAGGCGCTTTGAACTCGGGTTTAGGTCTATGGACAGGTGCTTCTTGAGGCGCTTGGCGATCATTGAGTTCAAGCTCTTCTAAATATGATGTCATCTGATCAAACTGGTGCTTTGAAATTACACTTTGCTGAATTACTGGCTGGGGAGTAGGCCGTTCCAGATCTTGTTGTCGGGGAGTATGTGTTTTGTTTGGCTGTGGCGATGAAGGTTGATTCTCACTTTTAACATCTTCAGCAGGTAATGGCTCTTTCTTTATTATTTCGTGTGGTTCTGGTTGCTCCATACCCTTGGGTGGGAAAGGCTGTTCAGGTGATATAAATGTGGGATTGAAAGGGGCATTTGGCTCGGTCGTATAGTGAGCCTGTGGTTCGCCTTGGTAGGGAGGTGGGAATTGAGAGTATCCCATACCATGGTATGCCGGAGGCGTTACAAAAGGATAAGGGTCTTGTTGCATTGGTGACTGATGCTCTTGACCTTCGAGCCACTTTTGGTTGATCTGCTCGAAGAACTCCTCATGTCCACCAGCAAATACGCTATTGGAGTTTTTTAAAAACTTACAGAACTTTTCACCTACAGGCCTATCGCCTTCTTCTCTAAGGTTAGCTTCTGTTTGTACGCTTAATAAAAGATTAAGAGTTATCCGGTTCTTTTCGCCCTGAATATCTGTCGGTTTTTTGCTCTCCACTTCTATTTTTAGGTCACTGAGTTCTTTCTTATAGTCTTTTGCATGAAAGTCCCCAGAAGTGCTTACTGCGCGCTGGCACATTTTTGTGGCGAGCTGTGCCATTCCCTCCCTATCATAGGGCCTTAGAAAGGTATCAATAATTTTTGTATTAATATTCCATCGCCCAAATTGTACGATTGTCTGGTTATCTTTACCAAATTGCTGACAAGGACTCACCGTCAGGTGTTGAGCAGGGCCGGGTCGTTGTGTAAAACCATATTGCATGGTCATTTTGGTTTACTCTCCTATTTCTGATAAATAAATTTTTCGGATAATTTGATTCACCAGTCAGAGAAAAGTTCAAGAATTTACTTAGATTTGTTAGTTGTTTTGAAAATGTTAGTAGCAGGTTTCAGATTGGATACAGTTCATTGTTTCGATAGCTTCAAACCTGCTCTTTTAAATTCGCTGCTGTGTTAGCTAAGCTATTTAACATTCATCTAAATGGATATCATTCTTTTTCCGAAACTCTCCCGGAGTCATGTCTGTCCATTTTTTAAATGACCGATGAAAGGCGCTGGGCTCGTCGAATCCCATTAGTGCGGCAACCGAGTTAATCGTCAGATTGGGGCGGCTTAGATAATCAATAGATGCATCTCTACGACATTCGTCTTTTACCTTCTGATAGGAAGTGCCTTCTTTTTCCAAGCGTCGACGTAAAGTTCTTGAGGAAATATTCAACAGTTCAGCAAGTTCGTCAAAACTGGGAATCCGGCGGGTAAAGTTGTAGCCGATCAGGGCCCTGATTCGTGGAATAATACTGTCACTGCCTTGTTCGTCTTTAATGACAAATAGCTGGTAAGGAGCGGTTTCCAGAAAAGATTCCAGAGACTCTTCCGTATGTACCAGTGGGGCATCCAGCATCTGGGCATTGATGACGATTGAGTTTTCCTGCTGGTCAAACTCAATCGGGCAGTCAAAGTAATAGCGGTAGCCGCTCAGGTTCAGGCTGGGGGAACCCATCAGGTTAACCCGTTTTACCGCAATATTATTACCGATCAGCCAGCTGCAGAAGCGATGCCAGAGCGAGAGGCTATTCACAACACTCAGCTGTTTCGCGGAAGTCATTTCAGCATTGAATTTATTAGAGGCGCTGGAGTAAACCAGTATTGCTTCATTGCCATCCGGGGCAATTCTATAAGGTGGTTCTGGTTTTATGGTGATTCCACGAATGCCATAAGTCATGGCGGTGAATTCAGTGGTTCTGTCCAGGGCCTTTTTTAACGATGAGCAGTGAATAATGCAATAACAGAGCATCCGGAAAGTGCCGGGTGGCATTTTGTAGGTGGTACCCAGACCGAATGCTTCATCCTGCATGGCACCAGATACTTTCCTGTATAACCTGCTGAAGGTCAGTGCGGGCACTTCCAGTTCTTCATCCGTATGCAATTCAAGCGGGTTAAAAGAGAGTCCGCGTCATTGATCAGCTGGTTGACGTCATAACCCTGTTCCTGAGCCACTTTCAGTAATAGCTTGGCATACTTAACTCGCCAACAACACAACACTTGTCACTGCTTCCATTCAATCTTTGGTTTACTATGAGAAGCATTGTGGAAAATCTATGTGATTGTAAATTGTCGTATAAATAGAGAGGTGCTGGCTGATGGATAAAATTAATAATAAATCATTGCTCAGTGTTCTATGTGAGCCTGCGAATACAGCGCTGGCTATTGATAATCCGGCTAATGGTGCTGTTATCGGATATATTCCTGTTCAGTCAGAGGCTGAGATTGAGGAGGCCATTGAAAGGTCCCGTCAGGCGCAGGGTGACTGGAAAAGGCTGACAGCAAAAGAGCGGGGGACCCTCCTTTACCGCTGGTATGAGCTGCTCATGGAGAATCAGAATGACCTCGCCCGGTTGATGACCCTTGAGCAGGGTAAGCCGCTGGTAGAGTCCATGGGCGAAGTTGCCTATGGAGCATCCTTTATCCAATGGTTTGCGGAAGAAGGGAAGCGGGCGTATGGCAGTACTATCCCGGGGCATACGCAGGATAGGCGACTGGTAACCATCAAACAGCCAGTGGGTGTGGCAGCTGCGATCACCCCATGGAATTTCCCCATTGCCATGATTACCCGTAAGGCTGCGCCCGCACTGGCTGCAGGTTGCAGTTTTATTGTAAAGCCAGCCAACCAAACCCCACTTTCTGCCTATGCCGTTGCTGAGCTCGCCTGGCAGGCCGGGATACCAAAGGATGTTCTTCAAGTCGTTGTTCACCACTCTCCAGAAAAGGTTGGGGATATATTTACCCGGCACCCAACGATCAGAAAGTTGTCGTTTACGGGTTCTACCCGGGTTGGACGTCATTTGATTGCCCAATCTGCTGAAACCATTAAAAATACTTCTATGGAACTGGGCGGAAATGCCCCGTTTATCGTTTTTGATGATGCAGATATTGATCAGGCAGTTCAGGGGGCGATTGCTTCCAAATTTCGAAATGCTGGTCAGACCTGTGTCTGTGCCAACCGCTTTTATGTTCATGACAACATCCATGATCAGTTTGTCAGTCAGTTTATTGAGGCTGTAAAAGGTCTGAAGGTTGGTGATGGACTTGAAAATGGTATACAGATTGGACCTGTCATCGACCCGCTGGCGAAAGAGCGGATTCTCGAGAAAATTAATCTCGCTGTAGCGCAGGGTGCAACAATTGCTGCTGGAGGCACAGTTCTGGAGGGCTGTTTTGTGGAACCAACGGTACTGACGGGGGTTCAGCAGTCCATGAGTTTTATCCAGGAAGAGCTGTTTGGTCCGGTGGCTCCGATTCTGCGGTTCAGCAGCGATAAGGAGCTGATTCAGCAGGCTAATGATACGATTTATGGGCTGGCTGCTTATTTTTACAGCCGGGATATTAACCGTATCTGGAAAGTTGCAGAAGCACTTGAGTACGGGATGGTAGGGGTTAATGACGGCATTATTTCCACTGAACTGGCACCTTTTGGGGGTGTTAAGCAGTCCGGTTTTGGTCGAGAAGGTGGGCAAGAAGGTATAGAAGAGTATCTGGAAACCAAATATCTGTGCTTTGGAAGTATTCATTAATTGATGGTCAGGCATTCTGTTTCCAAGAATGCCTGAATACTTCTAACTCTAATTTAAATGGCTTTTCAGCTTTTAACTGTCTGCCAATTAACTGAATTTTAAGGCTTTATCAGCAATATACTTTCACATTTCAGCCTGTGCTGGCTTCTTAGTCCTTATATATGGAACTCAAATCTAACTTTCTGGTCAGAATTTAATCAATAATGATAAAGTACGGACTGTACAATGACTGGGATTGAATCTCCATTACCTCCATTTTATGCTCCTCCCAAACTTAATATGGAAAATATTAAAAATGGTGAGATTTTTTCCTGGGCTTTTTGGAATACTCTCTATGTATTTGTTACTCCAGTAAAAACAACGGTTTATATAATTTCTACACTATTGAATAAATTTGCCGGAACGCCTATTGCCAGTCGTGATGTACAACCTGAGAAAGCTGATCTTAAGGTCAACCCAAATTATGTAAATATGAAAACGCCTGCTGAAAATACTCCTCGAGCCGCGAGCTGTGATCACTCATCGGTAACACTTGAACAAAAGGTGAGCACCAGGCCTGATGGGCTGAGTCAACCATCCAGTCAGGCCGTTGCATATCAAATTCCTGTTCAGATATCGAAACAAAGTCAGCATCAATATGCTCAGCAACGAGATGAGCCACAAGAAAGTCAGTCAGAGCAGAGAGTAGATGAAATAAATGAAAGGAACTTTAACCGATCGCTTAATTTTTCTGAACATCAAATGTTAAGGGGTGCTCGACGAATTTTACATGAAGAACCTCTGGCAGAACAGGATCGGTCTCGGGATCGAAGCCAAACAGAGCAAGCTCTTTTACAGCAGGAGAGCGATATCTCTGTTGTGGAGGATATTCAAAGTACGCAGCGATTTCAAATGGATGATGAAGCATACTATGACTATCAATTAGCTCAGCATGAAAGGGAAGATATAAGGCTGGCTTATCAACAGTCGTTGCTAGACAACGAAGTTCAGCAGCAAGATGTTTTTGATCCACAACAAACGCAACAGGCAATCTTGTCTTCAATTCAGCAGAGCTTCCGGGGAGCTCCGGTAGATGTTCCAGAATTGGTCGTTCAGCTACCAGAAGCAGAAGAGGACGGTGTAAGTCAGACTTCTTACCATCCGTTGTGCGATAGTATTACTCAACAGCAAGATGTAGGGCAGGGTACTCAACGGCCTTTACAAAGCAGTAATATTCAACAGCAAGATATTTCTGATCAACACACCCCACAAGCCACTTTGGATTCGCCTATCCAGCAACTACCCTCAGTGACTCCGGCAGCCACTCCAATACCAGTTGTTCAGTTGCCCCTAAGGACTGTTTTAGAGCATATAGTTCATGAGAATAAGGGTCGTAAGCGCGACCAAAAAATTGATATTGATAATGATAATGTCAGGGAAAAGTTGAGAGATAAGGAAGAAGAGTTCGCAAAAAATAACATTAATGTTTCGCAAATCTCTGAAGAAGCAATTAAACAATTTATCTCTGGCTGGCAAATATCAAGAGATGAGTTTTACAGACTCTACAGGTCAATCCCTGACCCGGAAATAGTGTTAAAGCTAGCTCGAGAGCTTGTAGAGCATATTGAGAAGGAACTATTAGCCCAGGAGCAAGAGGCCAGGTTGGCGAAAGAGGTGGCTGAGGCTGCTAAGCTTGCCGCAAAGGATAGATTGGTGGATGCTCCGCCTGAAAGTCATGATGGCATCTTTTCTATTCGCTTCCAGACAGGTGGTCAAAAAATAACACGCCGCTTCTGGCCTAGTGATACTGTTCAGAGCATATTTGATTTTGCTCATATCAATGGCTACCCACCAAGTGCTTTCATATTCGTAGTGGATGACTTTCCTGGTCATCGCCGGATCTTAGATGAACCATCATTACCTCTGAGTGAGCTACAGATGACGAACAGATTTGTTGTCAGAATTGAGGAAAAGGAATAAAAAAATTCTTCTAAGGATCACTACCTCATAGCTGCGTCTTTTTATTCTTACTTTACAGTCTGAAAACGAAGCTATATCAGTTATATATGTTGGCTTATGTCGAGTAAATTCAGGCTAAACCATCAAATTGATAAAATCTGAAAAATATTCATATTTTGGTTGATCTCACCTTTCAGATCATTGATATTAGAGTCCTGTAGCATTCAGGACTTAGCGAATTACAATATAGCATCCTATATCTGCTCCTGACTCCATTTGAAATTAGTTACCAGCAGTTAGAGATATCATTATTTAGTTGGCTATGGATTGATAATAAGAATAAATCCAAGGCAGGTTTGTACCATGAGAGAAGTGAGGCACCTTAACTTTGACTGGAAGTACTGTCCCGAGTTCAGACAGGAGTTTGTCCGCTCTGATTTTGATGACAGCAAATTTGAAGTGATACAGTTCCCTCATGCCAACAAAGAACTGCCTTAAAACAACTTTGATGAAAAGTTGTATCAGTTTGAGAGCTGCTACCGAAAGAAACTCTATGTTGAGAGAGAGCTTGAGGGCAAGCCAGCCACTCTCCACTTTGAAGGAGTAATGACGTACGCAAAGGTCTTTTTGAATGGCCAGCTGGTCATGGAGCATAAGGGCGGATATACCCCTTTTAAAGCCGATGTGTCACGTTACCTGAAGTACGGAGCAGACAATCAACTGGTTGTTTATGTTGACTCCAGTGAGA
>CBDHDM010000061.1:0-10549 GCA_965261315.1 Endozoicomonas sp.
AATTTCCTTGAATTGTCTTATTTAACTGAATTATTTCTAGAATCCAAGTCGCCATTTTATCTGTTCTCTTCGATCTACGTGTATGTTTGCCGGGTGTTTGGATCAACAGCGTATTTCCAAGTGCACCTGAACTTATATTCTTCTTCTGACAATGTAGAAAGGCTTTTTAAATAACAGTTAGCAGCAGCGCCATGCAGTTAACCTGCCCTATAAACGTGGGCTCGAACCGCGCCGACTTGTTTTCACCGGTTGGTGTTCTGGAACCTTGTATCCAAAGAGTCAACATTAATCATCTTTTGCTTTAGAGACTCAAGGCGACTGCCCTTACCACCTTTCATTTTAAGGCCTGAGCTTTGTGTTCTTTAGATTATACATGAGGCCTTGTGTATTCTGGTCTACAAGGAAGCTGTAAAGACAAATTACCCCTCCCCCCCTCCTCTGCTAAAAAGAAAAAGAGAATACTTACTATGCTCATCAGGGAAATGTGTATTGACTGACAAAAGCCATAAGAAATTCAGACACTTACCTTGTCTCAGAAGACCAGTGCCCATAGAACATTGCATTGAACAAGTGTTGTGGGTTATTTTATGTCCTCTGTAGATTCCTTTAATTTTGCCAATTTTATTAAAGTGAAAAATAAAAAACTTTCTCTGAATTACATTCCAAGTCTTGTATGCAATTAATTTGAGATCAACAGAAATGGCACAGACCTGTCTCAGCTGTTTGCACAGAAGGCTCCAAGAAACTATGAGAGCCAGAATGCACAGAACTTTAAATCGCTTAAATCGTTCATCGTCATGATGAAATAATCCAGTTATATAATGTCTTTGTTGACATATTATACTCCCTCACTTTTTGGTTTCTGTATCATTATCCTGCATAACGAGTGGACGAATTTTACAATTGTTTACCTGTAGGTGGGTTCACTATAGATGGATAAAAATCCTTTGGGAAAACTATACACTTTAAGAGAAAGTCTAGTAGCTGCAGAAACTTGTACTGCACACTGCAATCCAAACAGGGTTCTCATTTTAGCACTGGATCTTCTTGTGCTTGTTATACTCAAAGATTACAACTTAAAGACAACAAACAAAATAATTGGCTGGTAGTAAACTTCATTTCATCATATTCACTTTCCACACATTTCATTGTTCTTCAGAACCCAAAACTACAACAGACATTTGAGGGTAATATTGCTTGCAAGTCTGGAGCAAAAGGTGATTTCAAGAAATGATTCTCCGAGGTGTCTGCATAATAATTATGCACGATAACAGCAGTGCCCGAATTCAAGCCAAAGCAATCTCACTGTTTAAGCTGAAAGTTGCTTTTATCACAAAACTTACTGTCTTTCTATATTGGCAGGAAAAATTAAGTTCAGCTACACTTGAAAATGTTACACAGATCAAGATCCGAAGATAATTGCAAGCTGAAATTCCCGAAAATTAAAGGCCATTTTAATCCGTATGTCTTGCAAGATTCTCGAAATAATTTGAAATAAATGAGATTGACGAACAAATTCTAACATTAAGACATGCCTTTCACTTTCCTTTCTCTTCGCTTCGTTTCTTGCTCTCCTTAAATAAGGAAACATCAAGGAAATTCGACAGAAACCTCCTTGCCGCTTCTGTGTTCGTGTGGGGAAAAGTTGTTTTTATCCCGAATTCGTGCCCAGGAGCGCGCGGTTTCTGAAACTCTGAACTCGCTTATTGGGAATTAGGGTGTGACCGAGCGATTTGTCCTGGGTGACTAGAGAGGGTATCCTTCGTTAAAATGGTTTAAATACTCTCCTCTTAACCCTTGGCATGATGACATGAGAATGAAGAAAACAAAGCTAGATCTTGTCTTTATGTGTCTGGGACCAATGAGAGGAGGAAAAAAGGACGCGACGCCAACCACTCGAGTGTGCAAAACACCGCTAACCAATGAGAGGAGAGAAAAAGGATGCGACGCCAACCACTCGAGTGTGAAAAAACATCGTCAACCAATGAGAGGAGAGAAAAAGGACGCCAACTCCTCAACCGAGAAGGAAAGCATTCCTACCGCCGAGGAAAGCATTTTGAATTTCTAAGTTCAAGTTAAACGTTTGGAGGAGGTAAACCCACAACCAGGGATAGCCTGTAGACGGTAGCAGCAAGCTTGTGGTCCTCATAGTGTCAATACGCAGGCACAGCGGAGACGCACGACGTTCCCCTCCGAGGACGTTAAGTGAAGTGAATGGACGCGTTGAGTGTTGTGTGTCGTTTACATGTAAAAAAGGGGTGGACCAATCCACCAATCAGAGAGGAGGAGACACACGACGTTCATGTTTTTTTCTTATTTTTATTTTTAATGTAACAACAACAAAAAAAGCACACACTGTCTTGTAGCATTAAAATCACAAGTGCAATCGTCGTTTGGCCTTCATGATGTGTTTGACGATGAATTCCGTGGGGGTGCTTCGTCCGGGAGGTTGTCTATGGCTTTGACCATCTTCTTGTCCGCTGCCCATTTATCCTTTAGATTCTTGGAACGACTGTAATCGATGTCGTGGATCTTGGCAATCTTATCCAATCGATTGATGCCCTTGTCACCACGTGCCAAACGTTTCTTCAAATGCGTGCCGGGTCCCATGTACTGATAGGCCAATGAAATTCCATGCCCGTCTTGCCCAACCATTTTTGCACATCGAGACTCCCCCCTGCTTGGCTTTTAGTCCTCGTCCTCCTCCCCCTCCTCGTAGTCCGACAAGAGAGCTCTCCTGAGTTGTTTGCCTTCCGTAAAATCTTCCCATCCCGGTGCCGCACGCAACCGTTTGACCGCTTTGGGGGTGGGTTTCTTTTTTTTCTGCCTCGTTGCACCCTCATCGTCACTGTCCGTGTCCGAGGTTCGGTTCACATTGACACCCAACGAACTGCCCAAGCCTTTTAATGCTCCACGTTTCATGGAGGAGATCCATCCGCTTTTCTTGCTCGTCGAGGCCTCTTCCGTTTTGACGGGTTGTTTTTTTGGCGTTTTGGGGAGTTGTCTTCGTCTGGTGGGTGGGGCCAATTGTCTCTGTGGTTGTTGCTTGAGCGTTTTTTCGGTGACGCGTAGAATCTTGTCCAGTTTATGTTCGAGGGGTGAGACTAACATGGCATCGTCATCATCATCGTCACTGCCCCCAGTCACTGTCGTACCGCGTGTCGTACCCCCTGTGCGAATGCGTTTGGTCAGACGACCTAATTCTTTGGCTTTGGGTTTCGTCATGGCCAGGGCCAAGGACGAGGGTACCTTGGGATCGGCCAGAATCTTGTGACGTTCGGCAGCCAACCGTCCGGCCTTATTCAACAGAGTACTTTCGGTCAAACGATTCTTGTAATAATTGACCAAGTTATTGTAATCCGAGGTCGGTACCATCATCATTTCCTTCGCCATAATGCACGGCCAACAACGATTCGTAACACCTCTGCCAATACCTCGCCTTGTCGTCGGCCTCGTCTCGCAACTTGCTCAGATTCGTTTGATCCGCGTCGCACTGTTTACACGTCACCTCGAGGCAATCACCATCTCGCAGGGAGAGTCGTTGCAATTGACACGCCGCGCACAGCCGCCGGTATTTTAAGGCCAGCAGTTCGTCTCGTACATTAGCATAATCCCGTTTCCAACGCGACACGCTGGTCAAGAGGTTAGCGTTGCGATCGTTGGCGGCTTGCAGAAGAGCCATGACGCTGGCCAACTGTTCTCTCAGTCTGACGGCAGACGTCCTCCCGACACCGTCTGGCACGACGTCCACACCGTCGATGGGCGATCCGTCGGAATGTTGTCGTAACTCGATCATCGTCGTCTGCAACAGGCGCGAAGACTGTCGTCCAATCCTTTCCAAAATCCGGCTCCTTTCTGTTTGACGAGCTCTTCTCGGCGACGCTTGATCGAGTGTTTGCGTCTGGCAATGTTGCGCAGTGCCACTTTATGACGTTTGAGTTTGGCAAGGGTGGCGGGCGTGATGGGAATGTGACGTTTCAACAGGTTGAGCGTCAATTCGCTGATGGCATTGATCTGATCCGAGTTGGCATGTTGCAGCAACGCCTGACGGGTATGGCGACTACCTTCGCGCAACACCGTCTCGAGAAAAGGTCTCTGTCTCCGTATTCGTTTCATGGCAACCCCCACCAAGCAATGACGACACGACGGTACCATTCACAGCATTTTATTGACAATCACGTCTACGAGGGGTTTCTTGGCCATGGGCATGTTTCTCAGCAGACTCAACAAGGTGGTTCTCTTGTTCAAAAATTGATCGTCCACCAGTCGGACTCTCTTGTTCAGCAACTCCAACAAGGGTTTCTTTCCCCACCACACGTTCCGGACGAGACTCATCAACGTCATGCTCTTTTTCACCGGTATCCCTCCTCGACCCTTGACGATATCGCTGGGATCGAAGGCTCTCTTCTTCGCAACCTTCTTTCGTCTCTTTGTCTTTGTCCCCTTGTTTTGTCCCGACCGCGGGTTGGCGAAACGTTCCTCCATCACCCTGTCAGATTGGTCTTCCTGCGTGACGACGGGTAAGGGTTCGATGGATCCGTCATCGTCGGTGCTTCTGTCGCGGTGGTGAGTACTGTTCGTCTCGGCATGATTGCAGAATGAACATGACACGTCGTCTAACCTTTCTTTAAAGCCTGTAGACGTCGTTGTTCGCGTCTCGCTCTCTTTGCAAATGCTTGCACGGCCGTCGGATATCTCGAGGGTATATGTTTTTTCTTCTTACCTTCCAAGGCCTTTTTAATGCCGTACCCGGCAGCACCACTGACAGCTCCCAAGGCGGCGGCTTTTACCGCTGCAATGGCGGCCGGTATGAGTGCCAAGAGTGGAAAGAATCCACCTCGTTGACCTCTTTGTTTGCTACGGACACGACGCACGGTCCGTCTCCCTCTTCGACGTTTGGCAGGCATGAAGTCTTTGAAACAATGAAGGGTACGCGTTGCCGTCACGTTCATTTAGGCTTTTAGGCCTCAAACTGGGATGGCCGCCGCCGCCGCCGCCGCCGCCGCCGCCTCCGGATCCGGATTTGGGGTGCCAAGAGGAGGAGGAGGAGGAGGAGGAGGAATCACTCGGATCGGACATGGTGAGTGTGACGTCATCTCATCTTCAGTCGTTTGCCGTCTCTACAATATAGTCGGCCAGAGACTGTAACTTTTGAATCAATCTCGTAAAGTGCGGTCGATTATAGGGTCCCATGGCATACGTCCACACGAAGTGCATGCTATCGCAGTCGAGCGTGTGTAGCATGGTCAAGGAATCCTCGTAGGAAAGATGAGGAAGACGAAACTTACAGAGTCGTCGAAAGACAATGAACGCGCGTTCTTCTCGGGTCTTCTTCTTCTGAGGAGGAGGCGTTGTGGGAAGGGGCGTGTCCGTTGGAGAGCTCATGTCGTCTTGCCAAATGCCCTGCCGTGTCCCAGAGCGATTGAATCTCTTCGCGAAAGTACGTCTCGTTATATGGCATCACCACGGCGTGCCACACCTCCCTATACGTGCCGCATTGCAACACCTTGGTCATGGCGACGCGATCGTACCAATCCGCGCACCGTTGTTGCAGCGCGTCTTCGCACAGGGTGAAGAAGATGGCAAAACGTCGTTGCGAACGCGTCTGCATGGTCAGTCCAACTGGTACACGCGAATGTATCCCTCGTCCTTTAACAGATGACTGACGAGACGTTTGTCGTCGCTACTGGCGGGGTGGAGATCCAACACCAAGTAGCCAAACGGGCGAGACGTCGTGCGGCGAAACACGTCCAACACGGCTTTCCACTTGTTGGGAAACGCCTGCAATGTCACGTTACGCACGCCCAACTGATCCCGGGGATTCTTGAAGGCCACGATGTAATGAGCGTTTCTCGATATGCTCTTGGCAAACTTGCCGGGAGGAAACATGTTCTGGCACAGGTAGAGGACCGTGATGTTGCGATGGTGAGAATGTTTGGTGAAAATGTCCAACACCGTCTTGTCGTTGTTCCCCTCGGTCATCAGATCGTCCATCACCAGCAATCCTCCTCGGGGAAACCATTTGTCCAACTCTTCTTCGGTGGGCACGCCCGCACTGAACGTCACCCCCGACGTCTTTTTTAACCTTTCGAAACTCTTTTGCCACGACCCGTAACAGTAATGAATCGTGGGAGGACGCGTGGCGAAGAGATCGAGATTGTCCGTGAGGAACCTCGTCGTGAACACCGTCTTCCCAGATGCCGATGGACCCACGATCAACACGCTGGAAGGGGTACGAAACTGAAAGGAGGACGTTCGTAACATGGTCTTTTAGCGATAGATGGGAACACGCAATGACTACGAGATATGTAACAACTCTGCTTTTATTAACTAACTAACGACAGTAATACAGAGGATCGCAACACAGGTGACGCACGCCGTCTCGGGAACGACACGTGTCTTGATCGTCGGGCAATCGAGCTTCCGCTTGCCAGCCTCGTTCCTTGAAAATCATCTCTTTGACCCACTGCCCCACGCGATGGTCGTTGGCCACGTAATCGTGACGGGACCACGTCTGAAGGAAACTAGACAGACTCTGCCCTTGCGATTTGGCCACCAGAAACATCAAGGCGTGTCCCCCGCAACTCTGATTGTGCAGCGATTGGACGCTCTGTCCGTTACTCGTGACGTATTTGAAATGACGTCTCAACCAGGTCTGCAAAGGAGCCGTTGTTCCGTAGGTTTTCAGATCCAGGGCAAAACTGTCAAACACCTCGCACGCATTCCCCTCCGTCCACACGCCCAACCAATGTTGACCCGGTTGTCCCGCGGGATCCGTGTTGACGATGTAGGCCTGGGGACGAGAGACGTCGGGTTCGGCGGGTAAACCGTCGCAGGGGACCGTACCGTAGAACGAGGTTGCCAACGTGGGGTGATGAAAGGCCAACTGATTCAATTGACTCGTCGTCAAGATGACTTTTTCCATCTTTTCTTGGTTTTCTCTTTCTTTTCTCTTAGCGGGTACCGTCGTAGACGTTGTAGAGGATGGCCTTGTTGCTGTCCACTTCCAACAGGTTTTCGAATTCTCCGTAGACGATGACGGTCACGTTGACGCCGGGATCCGCACCGAAATGCAGCATCAACTGCAACTCTCCG
Organism: Endozoicomonas sp.; assembly: GCA_965261315.1. GTDB lineage: Bacteria > Pseudomonadota > Gammaproteobacteria > Pseudomonadales > Endozoicomonadaceae > Endozoicomonas. The sequence goes on from CBDHDM010000061.1 coordinate 7,096, forward strand.
CTCAGTTTGGGGTTCAACACGGGACTGTGCAAGAACCCGTTGGCCGCGTTGTCAAATGCAAACAGCGTGAAGGCCCTGCCTTGCCCCCATTCTTTTCTCGTCACCATGTTTCCTTTGCTCTTTCTCAGACAGCTGGTGGCTTCCAGGAAGCGGTGATAGCCCTCATGTCCAACTGATCGCTGGCGTGATCCAACTCCAAGGTCTCGTACGGGTATTCCTCGCCCTTGACCAACTGCTTGATGCTGGTGAGTCCGTACTTTTGAAAGGCAAACGGATTCTTTTCCACGTGTCCGTTAAACGCTGCGGCCTCCACCAATCCCACCACGATGAGGTTGGGCGTGCGGTTCTGAAACGGATTGTTGATCTCGAAGAGCCGTTCGGTGGCACCCAGGTTGTAGGTCCGCACTTCGCTTCGCACGGTGGGATAACTCACGACGCTCTTGTCCATGGTCAGCGCCAAGTCTCTGTAGAGGTCTCGGTTCACTTTGACCTGACACAGCAACAGCTTTATCTTCACGTCGGCCACGTCCAACCTCATGGTGTCCGTACCCCTGTACCGGATGGTGAAGAATTCCGGGGCGTTGAAGAACAGCTGGATGCCGATCTGCACTTGCGGCACCAACAATTTACTCAGGTGAAACACTTCGATCATGGGCTTGAATCGCAACACGTGGGTCTTGTTCACGTACTCTCCGTATTCCTCTCTCATCTGTTTGAGGGCAAACTGTTGCGTCTCGGGCAGGGCCAGATGATCGGCGTGCGCTGCCGTCAGCTGATTGGCCGTCAACTGGGCGATGGGAGGGTCCAGTCCGTTGACCCAACCCTGAGGTTTCAAGATGGTCTCTCCGTCGTCTCGGTCAAAATTCAATGCCGTGTCTATGATGGCCTTGTAGGCGTAGGTGTCCGTCTGAGGGCTGATCAGCGTGTTGTTGAATCGCACGCTTATCTGCTTGAAGAGAGAGTGGGCAAAGTTGTTGGCCAGAAAGATGGTGGAGGGCGGTGCCGTCGGCTTTTTTTATTTTCAATTCCAGTTCGAACTCGCTCTGACTCAGATCGATGTATTCCGATTGAGGATCGATCTGAAAATCCACGGGGGTGATACCCGTGGTGAAAGGATGAATGGGCACCTTGCGTCGACTGACGATGCTAAAATCGGTCGGTGGGACCTTGAACAGATCCAACATGGGCGTCACCACGGGTTCGGAACCCGGTATGATGGAAGTCGTACTCATGACGATGATGTTGTCGCTTGCAATCCGAAGGAAGGAATGAGATCGACGTCGCGTCCCCAAAGTCTTTTAACGACGTCCTCGGCGACGTCTCGGCGGTCCTCGACGTCCGGGTTGTCGTCGTCTACTTTTTTTTCTGGAGAAAGGCCACCAAGTCCATGCCGGGAATCCTGGGGGCTCCGCCCCACAACGATCCTCCCCACTGAGACAAGTGACGAACCCTCCGAGAGTAGATGGGACCCATTCTACCCGAAGAGGTCCCTGACCGCGCGTTTCGCCGCACCATTGGCAAGATCGATGGCAGAATTGGCTTTTCGTTTCACGCCTCGTTTGGCACCTCGTACGGCTCCTCTCTTCACGCCTCGAATGCCTGCAAAGAGACTGGGGAGTCCCAACGGTCCGCCGCTCTTTAACGATTTCCAGCCCTCTCGCCTGGCTTCCGACTTGGCCGCAGACGTCACGTCGTTGAAGACGTTGCCGAGAAACGACCCGATGCCTCCTCCACCCTGATTGTCGGGCCTGTAACGCGTCAAACCACTTCCTCTCATGTCTGTGTTCGTGCGGTTGTGATGCGGGAGGCGGCGCGGGACGCGTCTTTTATGAGGACGACCGCTTCAGGATGACCGTGACCATCGTCTTTCCCGAGGGTAACGACAACAGGCGACCGTCGGCGTCGGCCACCTGGACGTGGACCACTTCGACGACGTTGTTGCGAACGCCCAACCACTGGTAGTGCAAGGGTTCCGTGGATTGGCGATGACCCCCGGAATCTTTCAACATTATTTCGCGAAGCAATGCGTGCTTTTGATTTCCCACCAGACTCGATTCCACCAGGTCGCAATACACCAAGGCCAGTTGTGTCTTGTGAAGTCGGGTCACGTCCTGGAAGCTACGACTGAGGTTGGAAAACGCCCAATCCAGGTAACGGGAAAAGAAGACCATATCCTCTCCGTTGCTGAGCTTCTTCACGACAATGGCATCCGACGTTGCTGCCATGTCCGTCTCTATGGGCCATCTCACTCGACGTTGTCTTCTCCCGTGCTGGAATGCGGGATAGCCCCCGTAACGAGCGTTTTGTCCGAGCACGTACCCTCCGGCACGACTCTCGTTCACGAGACCGAAATACTTGGCCACCGTGAGGTTGACGCCAAACGTGGCCGGCGAATTATCGCTATTCGTGGCAGCGACGTGAAAATGATCCAGCTGAGGGTCCACGCTCGTGATCACCATCTCGTCCTCGTAGCTCTTCACCAGGTGCTTTTCCCGTTTGGCGACTTGAAAGATCTCCCACGCCTGATAGTGGTCGCAATAGTAAGAGATGTGGGACCAAAACTCTATCCCCGTCACGCTGTTGATCGTTTTGCCAAACACCTCTTTGACGGTGACGCGCGCCTCTTGGATGTCGGTGAAATGGTTGGCGTCCGATGACGAATACTTGTCGTTGACGGTTCGCAGGCCGTAGACGAACAGCGTGTCGGTGCCTCTCAACCCCAATCGATCCAGGGGGGTGTTGGGCAGATTCTGCGTAGACAGCGAGACGAGGGTCGCCTGCCATCTCTCTTCTGACTTGAGATGAACGGGTTCGGCCAGACGCACCTTGAAATCCGAGTTTTTGTTGTCGGGATATTCTTGCGTGGGGTCGCTGATGAGCGTGAGGCGTATCTCGCTCATGTTAGACGCACCAGGTCCTTCCTGTTTATCCAACTGTCGTATTTAGCGGGCCAACCCTTCCAACGCACGAGGACCGTGTCTTTCTTGCGTTTCACGATGGAATCGATGCGAAATAGATCGTCGTCGGTGGTCGTGACTTTCTGAAGATCCTCTTCGTAGAACGTGCCTTTTATCGGCGTGTCGTCCCATTCGGAGACTTTGTAGGTCGTCACGTTACCGTCGCGATTCACATTGGACACGACAAACACCTCCTCTGTCCACCCTGGTAGATACCCTTTTTTAAACGGACGATGTTTCTTGTTCAATCGCACCTTGTCTCCCACCTTCAACGCAGTCTTCTTCTTCTTCCTCATTTTGCTACCGTACAACTTCTCCCACACCTCTCTCGCGTTGTCGTCGTTCACCTCGTTGGGGGCAATGCCGATGCTTCTGTGAAACGAGGCATTGTAACCGTCCACGAGGGCAGGCAACGACGAGAGGTAACTGGGCGTGTTGTACGTGGTCATGTATCGGTAGAGACGTTGTTTAAACGTGCGATTGAATCGTTCCACCAC
>CBDHDM010000062.1:0-26018 GCA_965261315.1 Endozoicomonas sp.
CCTTCTCATCCGGAGAGTGTGGGAAGCGAATGGTTGGGCCAAAGGAGATCATGTCCCACTCTGGGTACTTGCTGCCCAGCAGGCCACATTCCAGACCGGCATGAACCACTTTTACACCAGGTGTCTGAGCATACAGCTCAGCATAAACCCGTTTCATAATGGCCAGAATCTGGGAGTCTGGGTCTGGCTTCCAGCCCGGGTAACTGTCGGAGAAGATGACTTCAGCATCCAGCATTCTGAACAGGCCAGCTACCGCATCACTCAGGGCATCATTACAGCTGCCTACCAGGCTTCTTGGCAGGATATGGGTTTTGACCTTACCTTCATTGATGGTCAGAACACCCATGTTCAAAGAAGTTTCTACCACGCCTTCAATGGAGTCACTCATTCTCTGAGCTCCATTTGGACAGGCATCCACCGCGGCTACCCACTTGCTCTGATCCTGAAGTGACATCAGCTCAGCAGCAGGCGCTGTATCACTCAGAGTCAGTGTCAGGTTTGGTTCCACAACAGACAATTCTGCAGTCAGCTCATTGCTGCACTGGTCAATAATGTTGTCACAAGCGACCTGCGATGCCTCAGGTATGGCAATCACAGCAGAAGCTTCGCGGGGGATGGCATTGGCCAGGGAGCCACCGGTCAGGCTGGCGATACGCACGCCTTCGGCTTCCAGTCGGTGCAGGGCTCGAATCAGCAGCTTGATTGCATTGCCTCTGCCCAGATGAATATCGCACCCGGAATGACCGCCTTTGAGTCCTGAAATAGCCAGAGTTTTAAAGACAAAGTTATCCACAGGTGCTTCTGTGGAATAGTCTCCGTTTACTTCAATACGGGTACCGCCTGCGCAGGCCAATATAGAGTTCACCTTCGTCTTCAGTATCCAGGTTCAGAAGGATTTTCCCATTTAAAACACCTGACTGAAGCCCTTGAGCCCCAATCATTCCGGTCTCTTCCGTAGCGGTAAACAGTGCTTCAATAGGACCGTGATGCAGATCTTTGGCAGCCAGCACAGCAAGGGCTGCTGCCATGCCAATACCATTGTCAGCACCCAGGGTCGTACCTTCAGCAGTGACCCAGTCTCCATCAATATAGGCTTTAATGGGGTCTGTCGGAAAATCATGAACGGTGTCGTTGTTTTTCTGCGGCACCATATCCATGTGTCCCTGAAAGATAACGCCAACGCGATTTTCCATGCCGGGAGTCGCATGCTTTCGAATGATGACGTTGCCTACCGCATCGGACTGCCACTGAAGGTTATGCTCTTTGGCAAAACCAATCAGGTGCTCACGAATCTGTTCTTCATGAAAGGAAGGATGAGGAATATCACATATGGCCGAAAAGTGCTGCCATAGCGCGTGAGGCTGCAGTTCATGGATAGCGCTCATTTAAGACTCCAGTGCTAATTATGTTGACTGCTGTATCGGATTTTTTATTCGCAGTAGCCGTATAGTGGGGATGTTGGACACAAACATCAATGAGGGGTTTCTACTTTATTGCTATGGAAAGTGTAAAACTGTCGTCAATCTGAGAGATGAAAAAAACGCTCTATGAAAAAGAGGGTAGGGAAAGACTAAAGCGGCGCTGATCTGATAGAAATTTCTGGCGGGATAACTTATTTCTCCTATTCTTGGTTTCGAGATATAAGTCAATGTCAGGGTTTATTTATCATGCAAGCTCACAATGTTTTTATGAAACTGAAAGTGGCTAAATGGTTTGCTGTTGCCTTGTTTGCGACATCTGTACTTATGGTTGAGGCTGCGTATACAGGACCGGGCTCTAATGTCGGGAGTACAAACGGTATCTGCTATTTTAAAGCAGCCTCAGGATGATATGAGAGTGGTTTTGAAAGGTAAGCTTGTCAGAAAAGTAAAGCATGAGACCTATATGTTCAGTGACGGTACTGGCGAAATTCTGGCGGATATTGATGATAAAGATTTTCCAGCTCAGCCTGTTGATGCCAAAACTAAGGTGGAAATTATGGGTGAGGTGGATGTTGACCGGAGGTCAGGCGTTGAAATTGACGTAAAGTCGCTTCGAATTATCAGCCAGTAAATGGTACAAAAAATTATCTGGCTAACTGCAAGATGTTTGTTAAAACAGTTAGCCAGTGTCTTTTAAGTTAGCAGATGTTTAACCACTCAGGGTTTTCCTGACGTTTACCCCGAACCTGGTCAAAGTACATGGACTGTAGTTTTTCAGTGATGGGGCCACGTTTCCCAGAACCGATCTTGCGTCCATCGTGTTCACAGATAGGCATTACTTCCGCAGCGGTTCCGGTAAAGAACGCTTCTTCAGCGATATAAACCTCATCACGGGTAATACGTTTCTCCCCGAACTTCCAGTCCGAGTTCCCTGGCAAACTGAATGATGGTATCCCGGGTAATGCCTTCCAGACAGGAAGTCAGCTCAGGTGTGTAGAGCACACCGCCTTTGACGATAAAGATATTCTCACCACTGCCTTCTGCGACATAACCTTCATTATCCAGCAGCAGTGCTTCTTCACAGCCACTGTCCAAAGCTTCCCGCAGGGCCAGCATGGAGTTCATGTAATTACCATTGGCTTTTGCTTTGCACATGGTGATATTTACATGGTGTCGTGTATAAGAAGAGGTACGAATCTTTATGCCTTGTTCCAGAGCTTCTGGTGACATGTAAGAGGGCCAGTTCCAGGCGGCGACCATGGTATGTACCTGAAGACCTTCCGCTCTTAATCCCATGCCCTCAGAGCCCAGGAAACACATTGGGCGCAGGTAGGCTTCATCAAGACCATTCTCGCAAACGACAAGCTTTTGAGCTTCGTTAAGTTCTTCCTTGCTGTAGGGGATTTCCATTCTCAGGATATGGGCACTGCGAAACAGGCGGTCAGTGTGCTCCTTCAGGCGGAAAATGGCAGGCCCCTTTGGAGTGCTATAGGCTCTGACTCCTTCAAAAAACCCCCATGCCGTAGTGCAATGTGTGGGTCAGTACATGGGTTTTGGCTTCGCGCCAGGGAATCAGTTCTCCATCTAACCAGATTACGCCATCACGATCGGCGAAAGACATCGGGAAACTCCAGCTTTAAATTGTTTTATGGTTTGTTCTTTTGGAGGTGGTGTTCCATCTCATATTCGCGGACACCACCCTAGGAGGCTGTCCGAGAATAGACTGCCCTACTGTGGTGGCAGCAAATTGGTCTAAAAATCCGCTTTTGTTCGTCAAATAGCGCGCTATTTTCCTCACAAAACCGGATTTTTATCCTCAATTTTCTGCCATCCTCGCTACGGACGCTACTCCCGGACAGCCTCCTAGACCCTGTTGCCTTCAGCCGTCATCACTGAAAGCCATGTCATGTTCAAATGGGCCTGATTTTATGAATCAATATCTCTTGCCAGGGTGTGACACGAGATGAGGTGTTTGATTCAGGAGGCTGTCATCTATCATCGTTACCCCGAAGAACATGGTGATAATACCTTCGGGTGACATCAGTCAGCATCCGCTTGTAACAGAGTTCTGACAAGACGCTATTGGATCATAAATCGCGCTTAATGCCAAAGCTGAGTTTAGCTGGGATATGCCAACAAGCCTAACGCCTTCATACCATCAGCTTTCTTATTAAACGTCCATTACATCCCTGCCAGACACCAATAACATTCTGACGCAAACTATCTGCAATAGCTTCGTCTGCGATTGGGTCTTCATTCTGCAGTGCTTTTTGATGGATGCTGAGTCGGAATGTTTTGTAGGCTTCCCTGAGTTGATGAGCATTCTCATGAGTCAACAAACCAGCGGTTTCAAGCTCCTCGGATATCCTGACGTTATCGGTCCACTTCAACAGTGACGGGTGCTGGGATGAGTACCTGAGAACGGCAAACTGCATCAGGAACTCAATATCAACGATGCCGCCTGGGTCATGTTTTAAGTGGAACATTCCGCCATTCTTTACTGAAGAGGGGGCTGACTTGGTGCCGAGGTGTTCCCTCATTTTCTGACGCATGTCCACAACATCATCACGCAGCTTTTCAACGTCTCGTTTCTGACTGAGAATTTCTGATCTCAGATCATCAAACTTACCGGCAAGCGCCTGAATCGCCAGCGATAACCCTGGCTCTTACCAGAGCCTGATGCTCCCAGGTCCAGGCTTCTTCTTTCTGGTACTTGTCCCGAAATAGGAAAAGGAGTTGACCAGTAATCCTTTCGAGCCGGATGGGCGCAGTCTCATATCTGCATCATAGAGAATACCGGATGGCGTCTGGGTCGTAAGGATATGGATGATTCTCTGACCCAGGCGAGTGTAGAACGTCGTGCTGTCAATAGCCCTTGGGCCATTGGTCTCTTTATTGGTGCCGCCGCTATGAATGAACACCAGGTCAAGAATCGGAGCCCGGACCAAGCTCTATGCCACCCAGCTTGCCATAGCCGACGATAATAAAACCGGGATCACATAGATGGCCGTCAGCATCCTGAGGCATTCCATGTTTTTCAGTCAGGTTTCGCCATGCGATGGCCAGTACGGCGTCAAGAATCACCTCGGCAATCCAGGTGAGGTAGTCGCTTTCTTTCATCAGGGGAAGCGTGCCGGAAACCTGGGCCGCCGTTACCCGTAGAACGTGAGCCATTTTGAAGTGACGGAGCACTTCCATCTGGCTTTCAAGGTCATCTTCCGGAATATGGGCAAGTTGCTGCCGAAGTTCGTTGGCCAGCGCCTCTTTCTCTGGTGGGTTATAGAGATCTCCCAGGTTGAGAAACTCATCCAGCAGAGCGGGGAAAACGGGCAATCTGCTCTGCAATCCATGGGCTGGCAATGCACAATTTACCAAGATGTTCCAAAGCCGCCGGATTCTCAATCAGCAAGACCAGGTAAGCCGTTCGACGCAGCACCGCTTCAATTAGAGGCAATATGCGCAACAAAAAGGTATCAGGCTCTGAGGACTGGGCGGCAACGCTCAGGAGCAAGAGGATAAACTTATCCAGCCGGTCCCGGCTTTGTCTGCGCACACGGGTAATGGCTTTCCCGTCTCTTAAAGAGATCAGGCGTTTCCAGGAGGCATCAATATCCATAAAGCCTTCCTGACCCATAAGCTGCTGTTCTTCCTCCTCACTTAAATGACCAAGCCAGAGGGCTTCCCACTGGTCGCTGTGGGTTTCTCCGGTATTTGCGGCTTCCGGGTCAGCAATCACCGCATCGAAATGAACGGTGATACGCTGACGGTGTTGTTCCAGAGTGCTCAATAATTCAGGCCAGTCTTTGTGTCCCATGCTGAAAGCAATTCGTGCCTGAGTCTCTGCACCCTTGGGTAGATCTTGAGTCTGTCGGTCAGCAAGAGCCTGAATAGCGTGTTCAAGATTGCGCAGGTAGATATAAGCCTCTTTTAATTCTCTGGCTTCGTCTGGTGAAAAATAGCCTGTGGTTAATAACGTAGAAAGCGCGCTCAACAGGTTTCTTTTCTGGAGGCTGCGGTCCCGTCCTCCATGGATCAGCTGGAAAGACTGAATGATGAACTCAATCTCACGAATGCCACCGGGTCCCAGCTTGATATTGCTTTCCATCCCCTTGCGTTTTACTTCCCGCTGGATAAGTTGCTTCATCTCTCGAAGTGCGCTGATGGAGCCAAAATCAATATAACGACGATACACAAAAGGACGCAGTTGGCTGAGTAGTAGCTGGCCTGCGAGGATATTTCCGGCAACCACTCTGGCCTTGAGCATGGCGTAACGTTCCCAGTCCCGCCCCTGATCCTGGTAATACTGCTCCATTGCGGCAAAGCTCATGGCCAGCGCTCCGCTTGAGCCATAAGGTCTTAGTCGCATATCCACCCGGAAAACAAAGCCATCGGCACTCTGGTAGTCAAGAACCTTGATCAGACGCTGGCCAAGGCGGATAAAAAATTCCTGATTGGTCAGAATCTTCTTGCAGCCACGGGTTTCTCCCTGACAGGGGTAGGTGAAGATCAGGTCGATATCCGAAGAGAGATTAAGATCATTGGCGCCCAGTTTGCCCATACCCAGTACTACCATTTTTTGAGGTACTGGCTCTTCTCCGGGAATATTGGTGCCATAGGGGGTCCCCATGGTCTTACAGCAATCCGCATATAACCAGTTCAGGGCTCCATCAATACAGGTGTCAGCCATAGCGGACATATCGGCGGTGGTTTCCTGCATGCTGACCCGACGATTCAGGTCAAGCCAGATAATACGGAGCATTTCCCGGTTGCGGTAAAGCCTGAGGGCTTTAATAAGGTCTTGCTCATTCTCAACAGTTTCAAGCGCTTTCTGTAAACGTTCTGGGTGGGATTTTGCAAAATCAGGCAGGTGGTTATGGTTTTTCAGAATACTGGCGAGCCACGCAGGATGGCGAATGCACTGCTGTGCGGCAAAATCGCTGCCAGCCCAGCAGTGGATAAGCTCACTTATGACGTTGGGGGTTAGTTGATCGCTTTTGTCAGGAAGGCTGAATGACGGGTTGGTATCAACGAACTGCTGCCAGTGAGTACTGACAACGTTCCCTGATCTCTTCAGGAAGAGCTTCCTGAAGAGCGTCAGGTGACCCGGAGGCAGTTAATTGTTGCTTGAATTGCGCCTTGAGTGACTCCATATACCCGCTCTCTTCTGGTTGCTGGCGTCATTTTATGGGAATGATAATGTGACTGCCAGTGTGTCAGGCTGGATTCACGCTGGTTAAGGCTGGCTGTGTCTATAATGGATGTCTTTAAACAAAATAATACACATTAAGTATGCTGTTTTTCCGAGTAATCTCCTTTTTGCCATTTTTTCTGATATATCGAATAGGCTGGTTTTTTTATTTTTTGCTTTATTATCTATCTGGCTATCGGAAAAAGGTTATCATTGAAAATATAAAACAGGCTTTTCCTGAAAAAAAATGAAAAAGAAATCAGGATTCTGGCAAAACGGTTTTACCGGCACTTTGCAGATCTTTTTGTGGAAGTTGTTAAAGCTCACCAAATGAACTCTGAAGAATTTAAAAAACGATGCAAGATTTTAGGTGAGGATCAATTAATTCAACAGTCAGTTCAAAAAGGTGCAGAAAAGACCAGACCCATTATTGTTTTAACCATCCATCAGGGAAATTGGGAGTGGATGCTCCATGCCGTTTCTCAAAACCTGGGTATCCCCATCGATCCGGTTTATAAGCCTCTACACCACAAGGGGTGGAATCAGTTTATCCGGGAGGTGCGTGGTCGGTTTGGTTCTCGTCCCATTTCAATGAAGCAGGCTGGACGAGATATTCTTAAACGCAGAGATGGCTTCAGGCTTTTTGTGATGCTGGCCGATCAGACTCCTGTTAAAGGTGAGCACAGTTACTGGGTTTCCTATCTCAATAAAGAGGCTCCATTTTACCTTGGAGCCGAAAAAATTGCTTACCTGACGCAATATCCGGTTTTTTTTGCCCAGTGCCGACGATTAAAGCGTGGCTACTATGAACTTGAGTTTAAGGAGCTGGCAACGCCACCCTATGAAAATACCCGTGATAAAAACAATCATCAGATTATCGATGCTTATGTAAAGGCGGCGGAAAGAGCGATTTATGAACAACCGGAAACTTTTCTCTGGAGTCATCGTCGCTGGAAACGGTATCGTGATAATGACGCTCTAAGTGAAAAAGGCTGATATTGATTTCCCGTGTCACAGGCTTTCGGTTCTGAAGCGCCAGCTTTTGATCGAAATCAATTTTTTCTGGCTACTGGGAAGGATTGCAGTACATTCTTAGACCGCTAAACTGTCAGTTTGACAGCTTGTGTGCTGGGTTGTTTTACTTTGTTGCTTGCCCCGAGAAGTTTCTCCTGAAAAATCAATACTGTTTGTAAAAAAACTACACGTAAGTACTGGTACTCATTGCGGGAATTGCTTATCTTGTAGTTATATTACATTTGATTAATATCAATTTTTTTTTAAGCTTGGGCTGTTAGACGAAATTTGTTCAGTATGCTTGGTGTTACAGGTGGTCAACCATTAACATTAGCGAACATTAAGTTTGGTGTGGCAGTTTGAACCGTCAACAGGTGTAAGGGTTGGCAGCATTGCTACTTGCTGGGCAGGATAACTGGGCATCAGACCCATATAGCTGGCGAGAGAAATGGATATCACCTCCTGAGTGAGGTTTCTGCCCGACCCATTCCGACCATTAAGTCCGGAAACTCTGATACAGGTACTGGGAAGGAATCGTATTCCAGCCCGGGTTTTGTTTCATCTGCGCCTGACCTGGGCGTTTGGCTGAGAATATTTGCCCTGTGATTATGGCAGTCTATTCTCAGTCAGATTCCCAGCTCTATCGATCTTGGAGCCGATTTGTATGCATGACATCGACCCTATAGAAACCCGGGAATGGCTGGAATCACTGGATTCTGTACTTGAGCAGGAAGGTGAAGAGCGTGCCCATTTTCTGTTGACTCGCCTTTCCCAGCATGCTCGTGCCAAAGGCACACAGTTGCCATACGCCATTACAACGCCGTATCGCAATACGATTCCGCAGGAAAAAGAAGCCCGGATGCCTGGCGACCTGTTTATGGAGCGTCGAATTCGCTCTCTGGTCCGCTGGAATGCACTGGCCATGGTTATGCGTGCCAATAAGAAAGACAGCAGCCTTGGCGGGCATATTTCGTCGTTTGCTTCCAGTGCAACCTTGTATGACATCGGCTACAACTACTTCTTCCATGGCCATGAGAGCGACCGTGAAGGTGATCTGGTTTACTACCAGGGACACGTGGCTCCGGGTATTTACTCCCGTGCTTTCCTGGAAGGCCGTCTGAACGAAAATCAGCTGGATAACTTCCGTCAGGAAGTGGATGGCAATGGCCTTTCTTCCTACCCTCACCCCAAGCTGATGCCTGACTTCTGGCAGTTCCCCACGGTTTCCATGGGTCTTGGCCCACTGCAGGCTATTTATCAGGCTCACTTCATGAAGTACCTGATCAACCGTGGTATGGCTCCGGATCAGAACCGTAAGGTCTGGGCATTCCTGGGTGATGGTGAGATGGATGAGCCAGAATCTCTGGGTGCGATCTCTCTGGCTGGTCGAGAGAAGCTGGATAACCTGATCTTCGTGGTGAACTGTAACCTGCAGCGTCTGGATGGTCCGGTTCGTGGTAACGGCAAAATCATTCAGGAGCTGGAAGGTGTCTTCCGTGGTGCTGGCTGGAACGTCATTAAGGTGGTCTGGGGTCGTCACTGGGATCCGCTGCTGGCTCAGGACAAACATGGCAAGCTCCAGGAAGTGATGGATAAAGCGGTTGATGGTGATTACCAGAACTGTAAGGCCAAGGGGGGGGGCTGGACCCGTGAGTACTTCTTCGGACGTGACCCTGAAGCTCTGAAGCTGGTTGAACATTTATCCGACGATGATATCTGGCGCCTGAATCGTGGTGGTCACGATCCATACAAGATGTATGCGGCTTATCATGAAGCGGTTAACCACAATGGTCAGCCAACGGTAATCCTTGCCAAGACGGTTAAAGGTTATGGCACTGGTGCAACGGGTGAAGCTGCCAACATCAGTCATAACGTTAAGAAGCTGCCGATTGATGATCTGAAGCACTTCCGTGATCGCTTTGACCTGCCTATCAAAGACGAAGATATTGAAACTCTGCCTTACTTCAAACCAGACGCTGACAGCCCTGAAATGAAGTACATGCGCAAACGCCGTGAGAAACTGGGCGGTTTTATTCCTCAGCGTCGTCGTGAAACCGACATTCAGCTGGAAATCCCTGCACTGAGTGCTTTTGAAGCGGTGACTAAAGGCAGTGGTGAGCGTGAAATCTCCACTACCATGGCTTATGTCCGTATCCTGGGCGCTCTGGCGAAAGACAAGAGCCTTGGCAAACACATCGTGCCGATCATTCCTGATGAAGCCCGTACCTTTGGTATGGAAGGAATGTTCCGTCAGCTGGGTATCTACTCTGCTGAAGGTCAGAACTATGAGCCTGTAGATTCTGATCAGGTCATGTTCTACAAGGAATCCAGGCAGGGTCAGATTCTTGAAGCAGGCATCAACGAAGCGGGTGCTCATGCCGCGTGGATTGCTGCAGCAACGTCATACAGCAGCAACAACGTTCCAATGATTCCGTTCTATGCTTTTTACTCCATGTTCGGCTTCCAGCGGACTGGTGACCTGGCATGGGCTGCAGGTGATATTCAGGCGCGTGGTTTCCTGATTGGTGCTACCGCTGGACGTACTACCCTGAACGGTGAAGGTCTGCAGCATCAGGATGGTCACAGCCATATTCTGGCTTCGACTGTGCCGAACTGCATCAGCTACGACCCGACCTATGGCTACGAGATGGCTGTCATCATTCAGAATGGCCTGCAGCGTATGTACGGCGATGGTGAGAATGTGTGGTACTACGTTACTGCCATGAATGAAAACTACTGTCAGCCAGCGTTGCCAGAGGGCCCCGAGGTGATCGAAGGTATTCTCAAAGGGCTTTATAACTTTGAAGAAAACTCCCGTAACCAGGGCCTCAAAGTGCAGCTGATGGGTTGCGGTACTATCCTTCAGGAAGTTCGTGTAGCCGCCGACATTCTGCGTGATGAGTTTAACGTCGAATCGGATATCTGGAGTGCTACCAGCTTCAATGAGCTGGCCCGTGATGGTAAGAATGCCAAGCGTCACAACATGCTGAACCCGGAAGCTGAACCACAGATCAGCTGGGTAGAGGAACAGCTGACTGGACGCAAAGGTCCGGTTATTGCCGCTTCTGACTACATGAGCCTGTACGCCAACCAGATCCGTGAGTTTGTTCCGGGAACATTCATTTCCCTGGGAACTGATGGTTTTGGTCGTTCCGATACCCGTGAACAGCTGCGTCGCTTCTTTGAGGTGGATCGCTACTTTATCGTAGTCGCTGCCCTGTATGCGCTGGTTCAGGATGGTGAGCTGGATGCTTCTGTTGTCAGTCAGGCGATCAGGAAGTTTGATATTGACCCAACCAGGGCTAACCCTCTGTACTGCTGAGTCTGGACCTGTAAATTGAATACTGGAAGGTATTAGGAATGAGTGACGAAATCATCAAGGTTCCAGATATTGGCAGTGGTGAAGCAGAAGTCATTGAAATCTGTGTGAAGCCCGGAGACTCGGTTTCTGCCGAAGACTCTCTGATTGTTCTGGAATCCGACAAAGCAACGATGGAAGTGCCTGCACCTCGTGATGGTGTGGTCACTGAAGTGTTGCTGAAAGTGGGTGACAGTGTTGGCGAAGGCGTTGAAATGGTGAAGATGGCCGCTGTGGGGCAGCCTGCTGCTATACCTCAAGCAGAGCCAGTGAAAGCACCAGCACCAGTAGCACCACCGGTATCTGAAGCAGCTTCTGTACCCGCTGGTGGCTCAAGCATTGAATCAGTACGTGTACCTGATATTGGTGCAGAGAATGTGCCGGTTATTGAGATCTGTGTCAGCGTTGGCGATCAGATTGAAGAAGAAGCTTCACTGATTGTATTGGAGTCTGACAAGGCCACCATGGAAGTACCTTCACCTTTCACGGGTGTTGTTAAAGCCATCACGGTTAAAGAAGGTGACACGCTCAGTCAGGGTGACCTGATCCTGGATATTGAAGTATCTGGTGGAGCCGTTGCGCCTGTTGCCCGTCAGTCTGCACCTGCGGCAGTTGCGCCAGTGGCTGCTCCCCAGAAGTCAGAAGCAACTTCCCGGGCGCCATCAGCAGCACCTCGTGCTGAAGCGAACCCGGTAGAACTTGAGCGTATTAACCGCAAATACCATGCAGGCCCAGCGGTACGTAAGCTGGCTCGTGAGTTTGGTGTTGACCTTGCTGAAGTGTCGGGCACAGGTCCACGTCGCCGGATACTGAAAGAAGACGTTCAGAAGTACGTTAAGACCCGTCTCAATGAGAAGGCTGTTGGTGGCAAAACAGCTGCTCAAGGCGTCTCTTCCGGTCTGGGTATTCCAGCCATGCCGGAGATCGACTTCAGCAAGTGGGGTGAAATTGAGAAGGTTGCGCTGAACCGTCTGCGTAAAGTCGCAGCTCAGAACTTCCAGCGCTCCTGGCTGAACGTACCACACGTTACCCAGTTCGATGAGTGTGACATTACCGAACTTGAAGTCTTCCGTAAGGCTCAGAAGGCTTTGGCAGAAGCGCGTGGTACCAAACTGACACCACTGCCGTTTATTCTGAAAGCCGTGGCTTATGTTCTGAAAGAGCTGCCACAGTTCTGTACTTCCCTGAGCCCGGATGGTGAAACGCTGATCTACAAGAAGTACATCAATATTGGTGTAGCGGTTGACACCCCGGATGGCCTGCTGGTTCCGGTCATCAAGAATGTGGATCAGAAAAGCCTGTGGGAACTCTCTGCAGAGTGTATCGAACTGGCCGGCAAGGCACGGGATAAGAAGCTGAAGCCTGATGAAATGCAGGGTGGCTGCTTTACTATCTCCAGCCTTGGCTCCATTGGTGGTACTGCGTTCACACCCATCGTTAATGCTCCAGAAGTGGCGATTCTTGGTCTGTCCAAGGCTTCCATGAAGCCGGTATGGAATGGCAAGGACTTCGATCCGAAGCTGATGCTGCCTCTGTCTCTGTCTTATGACCACAGAGCCGTCAACGGTGCGGATGCGGCACGTTTCACTACCATGCTGGGTGAATTGCTGACCGATATTCGTAAGTTATTACTCTGAAATTTTTATCATTAATGCTTAAAAAGAACCCAGAGGTAATCCTCTGGGTTTTGTGATGTACGTCGACAGACAGGGCTTACACATCAGTTAACCCTGTAAAACTGGATTAATACAGTTAAAATAACCACATACGACTTATTGTTTAGGGTTATTAATTAAGATAGTCATTACTTTAAACGTCTACTGGCGTATATAGGTATTTCTTACGGCATGCACTTGATGATTGATTTGCCTGTATACCACAGATGCCAAGGTCTACCGGATTTTAGCCGTTGATGCGTAAGCCCTGCGTCGACAGAAAATCAATCGATACCAAGCTTCGCTTTTAATTTGTCCCTAGCTTTAAAACTAATTTCTACAGAAGAATCATGTTCCCAGAGTTTAACATAATTTTTAAATTCGGATCCTAAATCATCCTTTATCTTATTGCTCAGGATTGTGGCGTCTTCAAGTTTACCAAGCATTATGATTATATCTATCCTGCCTTCTTCAATACTAATAATTTTTAAATCTCCATTTTGATTGAATTGGTCACCTATGAGCCTGGTTAATCTATCCAGAGGTTCAGCTATAGAACGACTTACCAACGTAGTGTTTTTCTGAGAATATTCTGCTGCTCCGTGACTGACAAGAAATTCGCCATCTTTTACGAATGCTTCAACCAATATGCTGCCTTTGCTATCCGCAATAGCGATGTAACCGGGTCTGTTAAATTTAAAAGCGGGATTGTCGTTAATTTTACGGGTTACCGCGAACGCAGTTACCACTGAACCATATGCACCTTTCTCGTTAATGCTGGCTTTCACTTTCTGAATCATATTGAGTTGATTGTCCAGAATTATTCCGACTTTAGATAATTTCTCCGAATTTATTGAGACGTTTAGCGCAGATCCGATTTCAAGTTCCAGATCTTCGGTTTTACTGTCTATTTCCATTCGAGGGAGAGTTAGCTCGAGTTTTGATTTTTGAGAGTTGACAGCCAGACATATGAGAGTATCAATAGTATCAACGTCAAGATTTTTAATCGATTGTCCTGATTGTTCGTTGGGGATTATCGCAACAAACTGCAAAGGGTCCGTGTCAGGCTTGAAATCTTTAATCATGATCTCAAATTCATTATAAGTACCGCATTGAACTTCATCGGTTAAACGCATCATTTCGATATCTTTAATGGTTCTGCCATCTGCACAATGGAATTCACCTGGTTTGGTTAGATCTTCTTTAAAAGCGGAATTCCACATTCCCTTAAAGGTCAGCACATTTCCCATGGAGAACATCAGCTCTTCCCGCTCAGCAGGGCTCATGCTGTCAAACACACTGGTAATTTCACCCTGAGTTTTCTGAGTGACAAATTCATCAGTAATGTCGGCTACATTTTTAACGTCAGTGATTGCTAATACGTTTGTGTCATAGGCCTCTTTCAGTATCTGTTTAAATCCCTCATTCTGGCATTGATAACGGGAGGCGATGAAGTTTGCTGTGGCAATCATCCGGTTTTCATCATATGGATGGTTTTTACTGTATTTACCCAGCTCATGGTGCACTTTTGCTTCGAACTCCGGTGTTAACGCACCTTTCGGCAGACCCAGAATTTTTTCTTTATCGTTATTATCGTCCATAGCTGCCAACAGCATGCCCAGTACTGGAGTCAGGCTGGCGGGAGACAGCGCCTTGCTGTTTTCTGATTTTTTAATTAATTCCAATGACAATTTCTGAATACACTTTTCAACAATGGCAGAGGCGTTGCAGTGATTCAGGTCGGAATTATGGACAGCTGGCCCGTGTATTTGCTGATTGAACGGAGCTTGTACTCCTGATATGTGCGGTAACATTCTACAATTCCTTCTATCTATTGACCCGCCGATTGTGGCGAACTACCTGAGTATTTGACCGCTAGATAAAAAACCAGTTCCCTGAAAAATATTATGAACTCGGTGATTTTGACTTTTTGACAGCACAAGCTGTGCTTATTGCTTATTATAAGGATGTGCTGAATAGTTGCTTTACATTTACAGATATGGGGATCATCTTCTCAAGTGCACATAAATTCCGAAAACAATAGCCAAACAGGAAAATGTTTAACGGCTCTGTTGAGTTGCTGGCATCTATGTTTAAAGAGTCCCGGGATTTCGGACAGGCACGGGTTTTGAACGCCGTATCACTTTGGTTTGGTTTCAATTGGAGGATGCTATGTAATCGACAAATAATCATACATTTTAATTGGGTATTCCTGAAATGATTTTCCTCCGAATTTCAAGTAATTCTTTATCAGACAGTATTTCAGCCTCTTCCCATTGTGAGGGTATACTCTTTCGAATATCAGCCAGTAGTTGTCTGGCTTCCGGGCTTTTCTCCGATTCGTTTTCCAGCCATTGCAACCAACGAAGATCGATAGTTGCTTCATGCAGATCAATAAAACGGCGGTGAATATCCATTGCTGTCGGGCAACCGTTTGCCGATGGGTAAATATAAAGAACATCTCCCTCACGGCCATCCGTTGGATCGAATGGATCTGCGGTAGGCATGCGGCCATGCCATTGTAAATAACCGTTGGCGCCGGATCGCCACAGGTAAACACCGGCTGCTAATCTTGGTCTTGGCATATTGTATAGCCAGATACGTCTATTGAGCTGAAGACGCTTAATGTTACCTGCAGACACCTCCACACCATGATTGATCAGTAGCAGGTCACTCAGTGGTGCCAGTTTTTCCTGACGTCTGCTGTTCATATGACCGGCTGTATTGAATGTCTGGTGCTCTTTTTTCAGGAGTTCGGTCGTACTCTGTATCCGTGAAAAGTGGTTATTGGCTGGTTCATCAAAAATTGACCAGTAAATATTCAAAATATCATTTTTTTTCAGTAAGAGATTCAGTTTTGTCAGATCGGTAGCAACCTCAGACGCATCTTTCTGCTTTAACAAACGTTTTAAGGGGGTATAAGCCAGTATTTCACCATCAAAGCCAAAGCTCTTTATCTTTTTCATTTGTGCTACGAATTGTCGGCGGCTCTTTTTGCTGTCAGGTGTGGCCAATGCCGGTGCAACGGTGCTGAAACCATGGGAGTCCATTAAGGACAGGTCGCAGGCGGTGGCTATTGATGCCTGACTGTTCAGTGGCTTGAACCATTGGTAAAATGGTGCCGGCTCCAGATAAAGGCCCACTGAGGATTCCAGTTCAGGAAGTATGATCGGCAGTACCCGCACCTTATAGTCCAGAAGTCTCAACTCTCCCCGACTGAGCAGCTGAATCTTGCCAGAGTAGTCACCAGAAAATGCTTCAGAAGGAACCTTCACCTGAACATGAAGGCGCCTCGGCTTCTTATTGGATAGCTCAATGCTTTCCATATCCGCCCGAAGATAACTGTCATCCAGTATCAGTGAGGTTGCATTAGGTGCTGGCCTTTCATAGCGCCAGTGTCCATAGCGGGTGGTTACCTTTAATGACTTCCCATCCGATGATTTTGGAGGAGAGACAACGATAACCGGGGTAATATCATCAACAGGGCTCTCTATTTCAAAAGTCAGGTTAAGAATGGTGTCTCTTGCCGCAAGATAATATGCCTCATCATCTTTTACCTGCTGACTGATATCCTCCAGTGAGAGAGCGTCTGGAGGGCTGTATGGCGGATTATATACAGACCATTGATTAAGAAAACGTTCGTGGCGTTTTTCCTGTGTGGCCTGGGCAAATATTCCATCAAGTGGTTCTAATACCATTGCGGATATATATCGGGCATCATAATCACCTTTCAGGTCAATATTGACTAACCCATCTGATACCTGAATATTCTGGCTGATAAAGCCACTTCGGCGCTTTCCAACCAGGGACCAGAGGTCTCCATCAATACCTCCCTCCTTTTTCCTGCCAGCCAGATAGACATTGTTGATCCACTGCTCTCTGGTGAACTTCTCATCAATGATCGTCGTTCCATTGGCGATTATTTGTCTTGTAAGAAAATGTGGCAGGTATTCCCACTCCCCCTGATCTTGTGTCCACAGACTGAGCTTCCATTGCCCGTCTGCCCAGGGAATCTGAAGGCTTATCACGCCACTGATACCATCACGAATCAGTGAGTCGCCTGATGTTCGGACACGCTCGATTATTTTACCCTTGAGATATGAGCTGTTCTTGCCAATGGATTCAAAGCCAGGGAAAGCCGCGCTGTTGCCTGAACCAAAATCCAGCGCAAGCGTTTGTTCCGGAAGCTTACTCGTGGTACTGATAAGAACTTTCTCAAGTTGGATGCCTGTCCTCATGTCGGCACCAAACACGAAGAGTTTGGAGTAGGGCTGTTTAAATGGTTTTCCACTGGACGCCTTCAGACCTGAGAGGGGTAAGATCAGTTCAAAGGGGCCTGGGGATAATGTAAATTCCTGATTGACTCGTGACCGATAATCCGAGGAGTTTTCATTATCGATACGAACAATCAGTATTTGCTGTTTTTTCGACTCATTCTGGCCGCTGATAATCAGTTCAGAGCCTTTCTCGAAACTGCTCTGATCGAAAGAATGAATAAAAGGAGGCGAGCCTGCTTCGGTCAATAGCAGCTGATCACTGTTGGCAACTGGAGTAAGAACGCTAAGGCTTAAGGCACAGGCTGTTAATGAAAGTTGTTTGACTGCTGTTTTTTCAATGAACCTTACAACTGGCCATAGGTGCTTTTGAAGGATGTGCTTAATGGCCTGTCCCATGGTGCTTTCAGCTGCCTCATAGTTATTGGAGGATAGCCTTAATATCGACGGGAAAGAGGTTGGTTAAAGTCGCTAAACAGTGCGCGAGGGGAGCATTACCGGCTCTGATCTTGAGATTAGAGCCAGTATTGAAAACTTATGGGTCAGGCCAGTGCGCCCAGAAAGTTCTTCAGGGTAATAATAATGATCACCAACACCATCAGGGAAAAATCCAGGCCGCCAAGAGGAGGGATTACTTTTCTGATACGACTGGTTAGAGGCTCTGTGATTTGATTGAGTAGCATCAGTCCGGGGTTATAGCTGTTAGGTGCAACCCAGCTGGCAATAGCAATAATGATCAGGCTGAACATGTAAATATTCAGAAACTCAATACCGAGTTTAACCAGACTGCTGATCAGAACACTGGGAAAAGGGATGGCTGCAATGGAGTAGCCGCCAATAAGCAGCAGTACATAGAGCAACACTATCTGCAGTATTAAAGCCAGTACCAGAGAGGCTACATCAATACCGCCGAAACCGGGAATAATCTTGCGGATTGGTTTCAGTAGTGGCGATGTTGCTTTCACAATAGCCTGGGAAATTGGGTTATAAAAATCAGCCCGAACCAGCTGGAGTAGAAAGCGAATCAATACAGCCATGATATACAAACCACCCAGGGTTTGGATCAGAAAGCTGAGACTCGAAGAAAATGCAGACATAGAACGTATTGGATACCCATCATTAGTTAATAATTTATACGCATAATACAATAAAGACTTACCATGACACGTCAATGGGGTGAAAATTAGTCTTTCAGTGTTTCTGCCAGTTCTATCGATCGGTTGACCGCCGCATTCATGGCTTTCTCAACCAGCTCAGCAAGCCCTCCTTCCTGAAAAGTCTTTAACGCTTGTTCTGTAGTACCATTTGGGGAGGTAATACGACGGCGAAGCTCTGCAGCATCGACACCACTTTCCTGAGCCATTCTGGCAGCGCCCAAGGCGGTTTGCAGTGTCAGTTGCTGTGATGTCTGAGGATCCAGTCCAAGGCGGGTGCCCACTTGCTCCATAATTTCCATCAACAGAAAGTAATAGGCAGGACCACTGCCAGAGACGGCAATCACAGCATCAATCAATGACTCCTGATCGACCCACGAGGCAATACCGATGGCATTGAAGATCTTATCGGTCAGTGACTTCTGAGCAGCGCTGACATTCGTGTTGGCGAACAAGCCCGTGGCTCCACACTGCAGAAGGGACGGTGTATTTGGCATACTGCGAACAATGGAAAGATGTTCACCACCCCATACTTGCAGGCTTTCCATGGTAATACCTGCAGCTACCGAGATGATCAGAGTGTCTGGTTTTATTGATGAACTTAAGTCCGTCAGAACCGTTTTCATTACCTGGGGCTTCACGCAAAGCATAATGACATCAGCCTTGTTGACAGCCTGATGGTTATCAATGGTTGTTTCTATACCAAACTGCGCCTGGATAGTGGTCAGAGTTTCTTCAGTGCGTGCTGTAGCAATCAACTGGTATGTTGGCCAACCGTTATTGATCAGGCCACCGATAATACTGCTGGCCATATTGCCAGCTCCGATAAAAGCAATCGTTGATTCGGTCATTATTTGTTATCCGGTAGGGGTTGTTTTGTCTGAAGAGAATCTGGAACCAAAAAGAGCGGTGCCTATACGAATCATTGTTGAACCTTCCGCAATAGCGGCTTCAAGATCATCGGTCATGCCCATAGACAGGGTGTCCATGCTCAGGGAAAACTCATCATTCAGGGCATTCAACTGGTGAGCCAGTTTTTTAAATGGCTCGCGTTGTTTTTCAATATCGGTTTCAGGCGCTGGAATCGCCATCAGTCCACGCAGTTTCAGGTTGGGTAGACTGGCAATGGATTGGACCAGTGATGGCAACTCTTCCAGGTTGATTCCGGATTTCGAAGCTTCTTCGCTGATATTTACTTGCAGACAGATATTTAATGGGGGAAGCTCTTCGGGGCGCTGGTCATTCAGTCTCTGGGCTATTTTCAGGCGGTCGATGCTGTGCACCCAATCAAAGTGATTGCTGATATCGCGGGTTTTGTTTGACTGAATCGGGCCGATGAAATGCCAGTGGATGTCTGAAAGTTCATTGAGCTCGTCGATTTTACCTAAGGCTTCTTGCAGGTAACTTTCGCCAAAGTGTTTTTGACCCAGGTGCCATGCTTCACGCACCATAGAGGCAGGCTTGGTTTTGCTGACAGCCAGTAGCTGAACCTGTCCATGGCGATTACAGGCTTGCTCTGCTTGATGAATTCGGTCATAAACCCGTTGAAATCGGTTTTGTAATAAGGTCATCAGGTTGTACATTACCGGGGAAATAAATTAACTATTTTACCTGCTTCCTGGTGTAAGGGGGATATTAAATGGATATTACGGAGCTGTTGGCATTCAGCTTTAAACAGGGGGCTTCGGATCTGCATCTGTCAGCAGGACTTCCGCCGATCATTCGTATGGATGGTGATGTCCGTCGTATAAACTTGCCTCCCATGGACCAGAAGAAAATTCATGGGCTGGTCTATGACATCATGAACGACAAACAGCGAAAGGATTTCGAGGAACATCTGGAAACAGACTTCTCGTTTGAGGTGCCCGGTGTTGCCCGTTTCCGTGTTAACGCCTTCAACCACAATCGTGGCACTGGGGCTGTATTCCGTACTATTCCCAGCAATGTGCTGACCATGGATGACCTGAGCATGGGGCAGGTGTTTAAAACCATTGCGGATAAACCCAGGGGGCTGGTGCTGGTTACCGGGCCTACAGGTTCCGGTAAGAGTACAACACTGGCGGCTATGCTGGATTACATCAATGATACTCAATACCAGCATATTCTGACCATTGAAGATCCCATTGAATTTATCCACACCTCGAAAAAGTGCCTGATCAACCAGAGGGAAGTACATCGGGATACGCACAGTTTCAGTAATGCGCTCCGATCAGCACTGCGTGAAGACCCGGATATTATTCTCGTTGGTGAGATGCGTGACCTGGAAACTATCCGGCTTGCGATGACCGCAGCTGAAACCGGGCACTTGGTTTTTGGTACACTGCACACCACCTCGGCAGCCAAAACCATTGACCGTATTGTGGATGTATTCCCGGCTGAAGAAAAATCTATGGTGCGTTCAATGCTCTCTGAGTCACTTCAGGCTGTGATCTCGCAAACACTTTTGAAGAAAAACGGTGGAGGGCGTATAGCAGCCCATGAGATTATGCTGGGTACTGCAGGTATTCGAAACCTGATTCGGGAAGATAAAGTTGCTCAGATGTACTCAGCGATTCAGACTGGTGGCGGGCTTGGAATGCAAACACTGGATCAGTGTCTGATGAATCTGATCAAAAAGGGACTGATTAATCGTGATGTGGCCCGTGAAAAGGCCAAGGACCAAGACGTATTTTAAATGGATATTGAAAAATTATTAAAGCTGGTGGCCATTAAAAAAGCATCGGATCTGTTTATCACCGCAGGTTTTCCTCCCAGCATAAAGCTGGATGGACATCTGATACCTGTAACCAAGACACCGCTTACGGCTACGGAAGCAAAAGAGTTGGTGCTTGGTGTTATGGATGAGAAGCAGCGTTTTGAGTTTGAGCTGAAGCAAGAGTGTAACTTTGCCATTGCCAAGGTGGGTACTGGACGATTCCGAGTCAGTGCTTTTCAACAGAGAAACCAGGCTGGCATGGTTTTACGGCGAATTGAGGAAAAAATTCCCAGCATCGAAGAGTTGAAATTACCTCGCATATTGAAAGACTTAACCATGATCAAGCGTGGACTGGTCATACTGGTTGGAGCTACCGGTACGGGTAAGTCGACAACATTGGCGTCGATGCTTGGTCATCGTAATGAAAACGAAACAGGCCATATCATCAGCATTGAAGACCCGATTGAGTTTATCCATCAGCATAAGAAGTGCATCGTAACGCAACGCGAAGTGGGAATCGATACCAAGTCCTATGAAGTGGCGCTGAAGAATACGCTTCGTCAGGCTCCGGATGTCATTATGATTGGTGAGATTCGAAGTCAGGATACCATGCAGTACGCCCTGAACTTTGCAGAAACCGGTCATCTCTGTCTGGCAACACTTCATGCCAACAATGCCAACCAGGCATTGGATCGCATCCTGCATTTCTTTCCCCCGGAGCACCATCATCAGGTCTGGATGGATCTTTCCCTCAACTTGAAAGGGATTGTTGCCCAGCAGCTGATTCCTTCACTGGATGGTGCAGGACGACGTCCAGCTATAGAGGTGCTTCTGAATACACCGCTGGCTCAGGATATGATTCGCAAAGGTGATGTTCATGCATTGAAAGAGCTGATGAAAAAGTCCCGGGAGCTGGGTATGCAGACCTTCGATCAGGCGTTGTTTGACCTCTACAACAGTGGAGAGATCAGCTATGAGGAAGCAATCCGGCATGCGGACTCTGCAAATGACCTGCGTCTGATGATTAAGCTAGGCTCTGAAGTGGATGGGGATTATCTGACTGATCGATCAGGCAAACTGACTTTACAAATGGACGAGGCTTGAGACAGGTCTGCTAGACTTTAAAGACTGTGGTAAATAACCGCCATCCCCGGCAAAGAAGTCAGCAGCTGAGTGGTGGCTTAAGACGGCAAGGAGAGGTCATGCGTATTAACTCCACGGAAGCATCATCACCAACGGATTTGACAAAAAATAATAACCTGCCGGCTGCCAGCGGTAAAACCTCCTGCAATAAGCTTGTGACCACTGCCGAGGTCAGCAAGCAAATGCCGGGGAGTGCGGGCACCCAAGGCCCTCGGGATGAGACGAAATCCCTGACTGATAGAAAGGCTGCTCTGGAAAAAGAGATTGCCACTGCAGACGATTTTCAGCCAGCAATCGATCAGCTTAATACCTTCAGCGAAATCAAACGGCTGATATGCTCCACACCGGCCTTTAATGATACTGGCATTCAAAAATCGGGTGATGGCGAAAAAAGCGGTAAAATTGTCGGTAAATGCAGTGAATTGCTTCAATCTGCCGTTAATTCCATAAATTATGCAGGAGGTGAAAGGTTTATAGCGCCTGGCTATTACAGTTTGCCCTCCAGGGATATGACGCCTGTAGGGTTGGGGACGCCTCACGGAGCAAAATTCCACCTTGAGTCTCTTTTCGACAACATTAAAGAGATGCAGGTACTTAACGCCCAGCTACAGGCGCATTCAAGTGTGGACATTGCCTTGACACTGACCGCGCCTGAAAACAGGCAGCTTCTTCAACCCCATGTCGAAGCGGTGTTCGCTGCAAAAGAAAATAGATAATGCCATAGTACCTACAATCCGGGGCCATAAACGCCGCCCCGGTACTTATGGTAATTTCCTGCAACATCCCGCAGCAACCCCAATCCCAATATGCCCGCTGTTTTTCCTGCTGTGAAACAACCGGCACTATTGTTATGGATGTTATGGAGCCCGGTTGTTGATCAGGTGTCCATTTTGAGGGTCATTCAACCAGGCTTCCAGAATAATCTGGGCGGCCATGGCATCAACCGGGTTTGATCCGTAATGCCCTTTATGGCCTAGTTTGCCTGCCCACTCTTTGGCTTCAAAAGACGTGAGTCGTTCATCAGCCTCATAAAAGGGCAGATTGAAGCGCCCGTGAATTCGGTTACCAAATTTTCTGGCCCGACGGGACATCTCTGACTCCGAACCATCCATATTCAGTGGAATACCCACTATGATGGCATCCGGTTTCCACTCTTGAATCAGGGCTTCGATCTGATGCCAGTCCGGGATCCCATCCTTTGCTTTAAGTGAGGGGAGAGCTGAGGCTGTTTGGGTGATCACCTGCCCGGCTGCAACGCCAATATTGCGGGTTCCAAAGTCAAAACCCAGTACGGTTGTTAATGTTTTTTCAGTCATTACTTTCTTGTGCCAAAAGAGCCTATGCATGGCCAACCTGATCGGAAATCAGGTTGAGATTAACGCCCAGAGTATTGGCAGCAGTACTCAGGCGGAGGCGGTAAGGTGTATCGAATACGATCGATGGATTTGCTTCACAGGTCAGCCAGGCATTCTCAGATATTTCCTTCTCCAGCTGGCCAGCGCCCCAGCCCGCATAGCCAAGAGCAACCCAGAGCCTGTTTTGGGCCTTTGCCCTCGGCCATTGCAACCAGAACATCGGTTGAGGTGGCCAGCTGTAATCCGGAGCAGATATCCAGGCTTGCATCCCAACTGGACTCTCCCGAGTTGAGAACAAATCCTCTTTCCTGAGATACAGGCCCGCCAGAGTATACTGCGTGTTGGCTGATATCCGTCTGGTCGTAGTTGCCAATCCCCACCTGCCGGAAAATTTCACCCATCGCCAGAGTACTTGGGCGATTAACAACAATACCCACAGCACCTTGTGGGCTGTGCTCACAGATGAGGGTGAGTGTTTCAGAAAAAGAGGGATCAGCCATGCTGGGCATGGCAATCAGAAAGTGGCTTTGAAATTCTGGAAAGGAACACTGCTCATAGCGGCAGTATTAGGGTAAAGATCATTTATGGCAAGTCTGGATATCCATATTCGCTTTATCCTGGAACGCACTGGCTGACTTATTGACTAGGGTCTACAGACTCAAATCGCCAGGTACGTATGATTTCAACCATATCGTATCTCTTCAGAGTGTCGTCAAATGGGGCAAAGGGCGAGGCCATTTTCACAATGCGGACAGTCGCATCAATCCAAAACCTGATAGGCAGAAAAATGTAGGTCGATTCCCCCTTTCAGGGGAACCGACAGTCTTTACCATCAACCTAAATTCAGCAGTCAAATCTCCAGCTAAACTGTAAACCTCAGTCATGCTGAGGCCTACAAGATGGCAGCAATTCCCGAATAACTATACAGCATAAGCGTTTTCAGGCGGATACTCTTTCCTGCGATTATTGCTGTTAACAGTTCAGTATGAGATTTATTGATGGGGACACCATTGACGAACCTGTTGAATTATGGGTTCCGGCATAAAAGGGAAGTACTTAAGACTTCGCCCTGTTTGTGGGAGATTGTCTTTAAAGGGATCAGTCCTGATAAAGATGAGGGCTTCACGGGAATTACTGCTTTTGCTTCTGAGTTTCTCGCAGGCACGACAGATAAAACTGGCCAGTGCTGCATGGAGTTCCTGCTTGGTTGTGACTCGATGGCCAAAGCTTCTTGAGCACATGATCTGGTGTTTATTGGCTGAGCCTCCTTCCTCCCAGGGAATGCAGTATTCTCCCTGAAGTTCGCAGACTGTCCGTTCCAACACTACAGAAAATTGTTTTTTGATCCATTGTCGATTGGCGTTTGCCAGTTGTGCCGCAGTATGAATACCTGCCGCTTCCAGTCGTCTCCCTATTTGCCTGCCAACTCCCCATACTTCTCCAACCGGAGTAATATCCATCAAACGGCGCTGACGAACCGGATTGGTTAAATCCACAACGCCACCGGTTGCCTGATATTTTTTGGCGGCGTAGCTCGCCAGTTTGGCGAGCGTTTTGGTGGTTGAGATGCCCACGCCAATAGGAAGCCCTGTCACTGAAATACCCGCTGGTTCATGTCCAGGCCTCTGGCATGCAGGCTGTCTTCAGGAAAACCGGCGAGGTCAACAAAGGCTTCATCGATGGAATACACTTCCAGCTTCGGGCTGAACTGTTCCAGCACAGACATAAAGAGGGAGGACATATCGCCGTAAAGTGCATAGTTGGAGCTTTTCAGAATAATCTCGCCACGCTCTACCTGATCCCTGACTTTGAATGCCGGTGTACCCATGGTAACGCCAGTGCTTTGAGTTGCGCTGTTCTGGCAACAATGCAGACATCGTTATTGCTCAGTACTCCCAGGGCTTTACCAAGCAGGGATGGATTAAAGACCTGCTCGCAGGAACAGTAAAAGGAGTTGGCGTCGCAGAGGGCGATTACTTCTTTCATCGCAGGTGGTGAATCACTTCAGTCACCACACGCCATACATTGAGACCTTCTTCATTGTCCAGTTGAATGGGTGGATAGTCGGGTTTTCAGAATGGAGTTCTGGCTTGGTGTTGCGATAAACGAGCCGCTTTACGATTAACTCACCATCAAGCAGGGTGAGTATCACATCGCCATCTCTTGGGTTTAGCGAACGGTCAATAATCAGTAAGTCACCATCGAAGATACCGGCGCCTTCCATGGATCGCCCCTGGGCTCTGGCGAAGAAAGTAGCAGCAGGATGGCGGATCAGTAGTTGATCAAGGGACAGTGTTTCTTGCAGGTAATCTGCCGCCGGGCTGGTAAATCCGCAGGCTGCAGGGCTCTTATAGAAAGGTAAAGTGGCTGGATGTGACTGCGGAAGGATCTGGATCGGCTTCATGCCATTCAAACTCTAAGACTGTTTATATATACAGCATAGTGATTTGAACTGGCTATGTGTCAATATTGGAAAAATCCTGTAAGCACTTACATTCAGGTGGGCAGGATTCAAAGGATCTGAGTTTTTCCAACATTTATTTCTGATCATGTGCTCAAGATATTGCCAGTCGTTTCCCCTATAATTTCCCACAAATTTCTTCCCATAATGTAGATATCTCCATGGCAAAGTTATCCGCTGGTCAGAAGCGTCGGCAAAAAGAGCTGAAGCGCAAAAAGAAGAAGCAGATTCAAGTTAGAAAGCAGCCTGGTCATGTGGTTCATATGGGAACGGCCAGTGGCTACCAAAACTATCATCGCT
>CBDHDM010000063.1:0-10252 GCA_965261315.1 Endozoicomonas sp.
CCAGTGCCGTACAACAGGTAGAGCGGTATCCCAGTATTGGGCAGGTGGTCAGCGAATTAAAGGTATCGCCACAGCTGACCAAAGACGTTGCCGTGAAAGGTTTTGACCTGACCGTTAAAGACCGGAATGGCCGCACCCGGAGTATGGTCGCACCAGAAGCAACGCTGGAAGACTACATCGGCAACCGACTGGCAGAACAGGCCAGGGAGAAAACCAAATCGGTTCAGGAAGATCTGAAACAGGAACGCCAACAATGGTCAGCAGAGCAGGACAAAGACGATGACCAACGACGATGGTTTATTCGTGATGCCGATGGTGAAGCACTGTATTCGTCTGACGGAAGCCTTCTCTACTTTCCCTCCAGCGCCGAAGCCAATAAAGATATTGATATGGTGGTATTCGCAGATCATAACGAATCGTTCACCCTGGAAGGCATGAACGAAGTGGTGGGTGAAGATGGTAAAGGCATGCGAGAATTCTACGACAAGCGTCTTGCCAACTACATGAAGAAGTACACCAAAAAGTGGGGAGCGAAACTGGAGCCCATTGGTATGAACTTCACGGGACAGGGTTTACCCTTGGGATACCAAAGCCGATAAAGTCTGGTCAGTCACCGTCACCGACAAAATGAAAGACTCCGTACTGAAGGATGGCCAGCCACTCTTTGCTCTGAAAGATAAAAAGCAGGCCAAGAAACCCGACAGCCCCCGCTACGCCCTCAAAGGCGACCTGCCCGATGATGTGCGCCAGGTCCATCAAAGATATCCACGGCGCCACGACACCCAAAAGCCCCATGGAACGGTTCAAAGAGTGGTGGAACTTTAAGCGCGTTCTGCGCCAGGTGGATCAGGGCATATTCAATCCTGCCGCCGCCATCGAGCATAATGAAAAACTGCTCAACGATGGCAAGCTTCTCGATGCCAGCCTGTCAGCCTCCAAAGCCTTCTTCCTGACCCGCAACCTCGATAACGTTATGGAGGTGATGCTCCACGAAGGCACCCCAGTGCTGCAAGATGGCAGCGTGGTGATCAAAGAAGACAGCAAGGGCCTGCTGGACGTTCTCCATCCGGTGGCCGAACGCAGAGAGCTGGAAGTCTGGGAAACCTGGGCAGGCAGTATCCGCGCCGAACGGATCATGGCAGAAGACAAAGCTGCCAGAATCAGAGGCAATCAGCTACTGGCACAGGGGCAGGCCCTGAAAGAGACACTGGACGCTGTGGCACCGGACGAGTATCCCGGCGGACGTACCGGCTGGAACCGGGATAATAAGCAGGTTAATAAAGACCTGAAAGAAGGCAAGGCACTCAGCCAGCAAAACCGGGAAAACCTCTACGACGACAAAAAGATCAAAACCATCCAGAACTGGGTCAGCACTCAGCCGCAACTGAAAGCCCGGTTCAACAAGGTGAAGGACGACTATCAGGCCCACAACAAAGACCTGCTGGACTTCCTGGTGGATGCCGGACTGGTAGACAAGGACGTGCGCAAGCTCTGGGAAACCGACGACTATCTGCCATTCAATCGGGTTCACAATCTGGAAGCGAAGGAGGACAAGGGACGGTTTATCAAGCGTGGGATGTCCGGCCAGAAGTCCGGCATCCAGAAGATCACCGGCGGCGTGGAGAAGATCGCTCCGTTGGAAGCAATGGTCCGCAACACCCGCTCAATGATGGATGCGGCGTTCAAGAACATCGCCCAGCAGCGCATTGTTGAGGATGGCGTGGCAGTGGGGGCGCTGGAAGAGATCGACGCAGCGATCCGCATCACCGATGACGATGTGATCAGCAAGTTGCGGGAAATGGATCAGGACACCAAACCTGACCCCGGAGCAGATGAAACGCTGGAAAGCCCTGATGGCCAAGTATTCAGTATTGGGCGAAGGCACCACCAGTGTCTCAGTGAACGGCAAACTGAAGACCTATATGGTCAATGACCCGCTACTGCTGGCCTCCATTCAGGACTTGGGCGGACCCACTCACAGCGCCCTGATGAATCTGGTGAGTATGCCCCGCAAGGTACTGACCAAATCGGTCACCTCCCTGCCGGGCTTTATGGCGGCCAATATCATTAAGGACACCATTTCCACGGCGGTGCATATCGCCCCGGAGGTCAACGGCAAACCCCTGAGCCTCAACCCCCTGGCTGGCGCAGTGCGCGGCTTCCGTCAGTCCCTGAAGAACGACAAGACCCGCTGGGCCATGATGATGGGCGGTGGCAGTGGCAGCGGCTATTACAACGTGAAGTCGGACAATATCCGCAAGAAGCTGTCACCGGATGAGCAAAAGCGGATCATCAACCGACCGGGGCAACTGCTGGGTATCTGGCACCAGTTCGGCTCCCGCTTTGAGAACTCCAACCGGCTGCACGTCTATGAGAGGGTGATCAAGCAGGGCGGCTCCCCTGCCGAGGCAGCCTATCAGTCCATGGATATGCCCAACTTTGTGCGCAGTGGCCAGTGGCCCATCATCCAGTTTATGGTGCAGAGCCTGCCGTTTTTTAACAGTGTGTTACAGGGGGTTAACCGGACATGGCGGGGCATCAAGCCCGGCGACCAATGGGATATGGCATCATTTTCATGGCCGGTGATCAGTCGTGGCCTGATGTACGGTCTGGCCGCTTGGGCATTGATGCGTTACTACGAAGACGATGAGCGATATAAAAGGCTGTCGAACCCTGCCAAGCTGGGGTATCACCACTTCTGGATCGGTGAGGGAGACGAAGGCCATTTCCAGATACCCAAGGCATTTGAAGTGGCTGGCATCTTTGCCACCCTGCCGGAGATCATCACCCAGAGCCTGGATGGCAATGAGGATATGAAGTGGACCAAAGATATGCTCCATGGGCTGGTGATGAATATCTTTGCCCTTGACCCCATCCCCCAGTTGATCAAGCCCATCTGGGAAGTGTCCAGTAACCATGACCGTTTTCGTGACAAACCCATCATCCCCATGCGCTTGCAGGGCCTGAAGCCTGAAGCCCAGTACGACCCCTACACCAGTGACAGCCTGAAGGAGCTGGCGCAACTCCTGCCGGAAGGCGCACCGGACTGGATGCGTTCACCCAAGAAACTGGAACATCTGATAAAAGGGTATTTCGGTTCTCTGGGCGGTTACGTATTGATGGGCGCCGACGCCATGACCCGTAAGGCCACCGGTGCCGCCGAGCGCCCATCCCTGCGCAAGCGAGACTATCCGCTGGTTGGTCGGTTCGTGCGCGATGGTGTGGGCAGCAGCCGCTACAGCGATGAGTTTCACAATATGGCCCAGGACGTGGAAGCCATTACCAAGTCCATCAGACGCTATCAGGAGTCCGGCGAACCCGGCAGGGCGAAGGAGCTGGAGCAGTCATCGGCGGACAAACTGCGTCACCAGAAAGGGCTGCGGAAATCGAGCCGTGAGCTCAGCAAGTTAAGAAAGGAGTTACGCAGGGTATATGAAGACAAACTGATGACCAGTGACACCAAACGCCAGCGGGTGGATGCGCTGGAACGGAAGATTAACCAGACCTCGGCAGAGGCGGTGAAGCGGTATCAGAAGGCCTTTCGATAAGGGCCGCTAGTGCAGCAGCACAAAAACTGGTGTCAGGACTTTCATTTTGCAACAAAAACTGGTGTCAGGACTTTCATTTTGAACAAATGCAAGAATCAAGACCCGACCCCAGTTTTCGACCCCAGTTTTCTCAGTGTTCTTACGCTTCAATGGTTACAGCAAGCATTCAATTTTCAACTGCTGAATTCAGGATTAAGGAGTAACTGTTAAACTATTGGCTCCAAGAGGGTGGGTGGATGAATCGAAGAAATGAAGTGTTTTGCCATCAAAAGCTTCGATAAGTCTCGCTTTCAGGGAGACGATATCATGGCACGATAACTTTGGATAAACGCTAATAGCGACTCGTTTATTGCTGCTGGCATTTATTGCATCAATGATATGCTGATCATAGTCTTTATGAATTGAGTGCCCAATTACAACAATGCCACCTGAAGATTCCTCCAGCGTTTCATAACAGAATCGTAAGTAATCATTACGTCTAATACGTATTATCTTGTCTTCAGATGTACCTTCCGTAATGAACAGTGGGTACTTACTAGGATGTGCTAGGTCGAATAACTCTGTTAGCGAACTCAAGTTATTAGCAGTTAATTTTTCGGTTATACCGTCATCTCTTTCAACAAGATGAATAGCACCGTGTAGGTAGTGAACAGCTGTCTTATTTTCGTAAAGCGCAGTGTCCGAAATATCGAAGCAACCACCACTCCAGAAATAATCTCTAAAGCGATCGGTATCTTGGTGCATCAATGCCCAATAAGGTATCAGATCGTAGTTGGTAGTGAAGACTTTATAAAGTCCCACATGCCGTTGTTTATCACCGCAGAGTCAGCTCTGTTAGGTGGAATATGAGCATACTTAACTGCTGAGCCTAACGCCTTTTTGGTGTTCTCATAAAGGTGAATAATATCATTTTGTTGCGGTTCACCAAGTTGTTGATCGACCAATTTTGCGTGATATAGAACCCTAAGAACATCCTCAAAATTTGTAGTTCTCAGGTGTTCAAATAAAGCAACCGTTTTTTGCTCCAGAGGGTGATCTACCTGTGTGCCTTTGGCTAAATCGTATAGTGATTTGTAACCAAACTCCCCCCATATGTTGATACTGAAACCATTACCAAGAAGCAGATTGTCCCAACCCTCTCCTTCCAGGCTTTTCCAGTCAACCAAGCTCTTATCAATAACCATACATCCCACCGAACTTATAAACTCAAAACGGGAATATAAGATGGTGCCTGACTGAATGGTATAGATATATGTACTTTGGAAAAGTTGGTGCTAGGGGGGATCTTTCAGCTTAAATGAATGCAAGAATAAAGATCTGTCCCCGATTCCTATTGCTAAGTTATTTTTTGTGAATTGAATCTAAAGGAACAGTTTCAAAACCAATATTTAAGAGTAGTTCATATAAATCTCTTGGGGTAACAGTGTAGGGATCAACAGTTTTATGCTCTAATTCCGATAGGCCTAATTTATAGTAAACATCTAAAACGTACTGTGAACAAAAAACACCATTGCTCTTAACTTTTACTAACCCACATTTGGATAAGAATGATCTAGCAGCACTAACGAGTGAGTATTTTTTACTATATCCTAGCGCGCTATACATAGAGAATTTATCTTCAGAAAGAAGCTCCCAATCTGGATGTCGCAATACTGATAAGGTTTTATTCTTAAGAATTGGTTCAGCAGGAGTTCTGTAAATATCGCTTCTTTTGTCAAGCCTTTCACCGATTGTTTTTCCTTTTGACTTCGTGGTTTCAGCTACTTGATTCCCTCCAATATAGAGACTTGCATGACTCCAATTACTTTTTGTTACGGTACGAATGAAGTGACTATTCCCTGTAAAAATAACATCTCCGATCATAAGGCCAGAAGGCTCAATATTTAACTTTTTAGAACGATCACATAAGGATTTCAACAGATTAATAACAGATCTTTTTATTGGTGAGGTAGCGTAAGCATCCATATGAATTTTGAATTTCAATGGATGGTTATATCTACCTTCGATCTGCAATGGATGATTGTCATGGGTATCCATTCTAGAGATATCTCCTCCACTACCAACTTTGGTAATGCAATAGGCTTTTTCTGTACTATGAATCAGCCACAAAGTATCTATTTCTTTATCGCGCTTTAATACCATGCATCCAATTGGATCTGGGAAAACCTCGTAATCTAAAAATGGAGAAATTGATTTGGACGCATTCCATGGAATTGTTTTCATTTGTTAACTGTTCTTAAAAGGAATGTTAATCGTGATAGAGCGAAATCTCAGGACATCGCTCATCCCTACCATCGGCATACACAAACATAGTACGATGGGTCAAATAAAATGGTCTTTATTTTGTTGCAAATCCTGGCAATCTGAAACCGGTGTCATGAAGCAGGAAAAAAGATGTGTCACAGGAAATAGGTATCAGGTCTCTCATTTTGCAAAAATGCAGGTTTTGTATATCTTGGTCTTATCAATGCAATGGGTTAGGCTATCCCCTCAAATCTGAAAAGCAGATCAGGAGCATGTTTTATCACAAATTTTGCAACATCATCGCCAGCTAGCAAGTCAATTGGGTAGCCGATTTCTTCTGAGATTGCTTGAATTTTGTTTTCTAACTGTTCAGTTTTATTTCCCGTGGTTATGATCATTCCTGCGGTTGCATCATATTTTTTAATACCTTCTTTAACTTGATCTACTGCATGCAAACTATTGTGATCACCATTAAAAGACTTTACTTGTACAACAATTTTGTTCTCAAATACAAGGTGACCTATTGAGCTACTCATTGTGACAATAAGGTCAGCTCCATGGTCAGTTTTCCAGCCAAAGCCATTCTCGTTTACATCTATCACTCCATCTATTTGATTAAAAACTTTAGCTAAAAAACGCTCCAAATTCTTGCTTTTATTCATGGAGTGAATTGCTTTTGTTATCTCTGATAGAGTCGTTTCAGTTCTTTCTTTAAGGTGGAATTCCCCTCTGCTTTCACCATTATCTAATTTTACACTTCTGTTTTTTAAGTTGTTTATCGAGCTTTTGAAATCTTTTTCTGCTTTGATTCGTTGGTACCTACCTCGAGGGAATAAATTTACTGATGGTAGTACATTTTCATCTTTTCGATCGAACTCAATGAATGATTCTTTTTCAACAAGGAAAACATGTCTAAAATCAAATCCAAAGGGACATTCTAAACCCTCATCAAAGTCATATTCTTCAAGTACTCTAACCGCAACGCATTTTCCCCAAGTAGGAGTATTTATATGTACAATCCAATCCCCTTTCTTTATTTGAAGTAGGAATAATTGCTTTGAGTGCCAATCGCTCCAGTTATCTTTTAACTTTAAATTGTGCTCATCTTTTTGTGACCACCCGAACCTAGACTTACCATTTTTTAATGACTGATAAACTAGATTCCTTGCGTCTTTATTATCAACTTTATTAAATGCCCAGACAGTCATATTATTTTATCCCTGTGTTGGTTTTACATTTTAAGCGCCTACCGTTTGCATCAATCGACGCCGAAAAACTGGTATGAGGGTGTCAGGCCTTTCATTTTGAAAAATGCAATATTACTGACCTTCTCTCGTCACTGTTATTAGATCAGATATTACAAACAACCTGAAAAACTCTTTACTGATCTCTGACATCCTTTGACTTAGGGGCTGGAAGTATCCCAATAAAGCGCGCCAGACTAAGTAGTGTCATAAACAAACCGGTCAATGCTTGACCTATAACCAAAGAATATGCCAAAACACCAAGAGGGGTGACATTGTAGAACCCAAAACTGGTCATAACGACAAAGCTTGTGTACACAGCCCCCAGCGCACTCTCATGGGATCCTTCTACATTAAAATTAAATAAATGATGAAAGAAGATGTACTGAGCAGCAAACCAGAAAATAATTTCAAAGTAGTTCTGCATTAAGAGGATTATAATTCTTCGGTATCCCTGTAACTCATACCCTCCTCCAGCGCGAGTTTCATCGAAAAGCAGAACATTCATCTGATAGACAACGACTTCAAATACTCTTAACAATGCATATAAAACTATAGTAAATCCAACGTATCTATTTTCTATGTGGAGTACTACAAATACTGAGGCTATGGATAAGACAAGGTGGGATAAGGCCCATACCTCTGAAAATAGTGCTGTTTTTGCTTTAGGAAAAATGAAGCGTACAAGAGAGAAAAGAGAGAGTTTTCCCAGATAGCGGAAAATTGTCTCCCAAAATTTTTCAATGAATGAGGCATTTGTCATTGTTGTTATTCTCCTTATTCTATAACAGGCAAGTTCGTCCTGAATTAGAGCAAAAGCGGATATTCCATTCAGGCCGAATGCTTCAACACCAGCTTACACTTAGGAAACTGACTACACCCCCAAAACTGCCCCCCAGCATTTGCCCCTTTCCTGGCTGTTCGCAACACCATGGCACTGCCACACCTGGGGCACAATTTCTGATCAGCTTTCTTCTGCTGAATATCCTTAACATGGCGAACATGCGCCCGGTTAGTTGTGAAGCCAGGCTCAAGCCGGTTGGCACTGATCTGTATAACCGTCTCCTGCACTTCTGTAGCCGAAAGCAGTGGCGATGATTTTGACTTGATATACCGAATCAGCCCGCCGGTATAGGTCACGTTATCCGGCATAGTGGTTTTAAACGTACTGTCACCCACAAAAACCACAACAGAAAACAGCTTATTTTCATCCATCCCCAGACAGGAGGCCAGAACTTTAGTGTGCTTGTAGTTCTGATGAAGTGGATTCTGGAACTTGCTGCTGTGTTTGAAGATCTTCTGGGTCCACTGCTTCTGATGTTCCGAACCAAAAATCCAGCCCTTCATATTTTTGGTTTCGATCACAAAAACGCCGAACTCAGAGACTACAATATGGTCAATCTGTGTGCTGCCATCATCCGTTGGCAGGGTGACATTCTTGATCAGATGATATTTGTTTTTATCCAGCAAAAACCGGATTGCGGTATTGACCTGGAACTCACCAAAAATACCTTTGAACCAGGCGGATTTACCGACAGCCAGAATAATGAGTACGGGGATAACATAAGCCAGCATAGAATAAACGCTGGAAATAATAGGTGAGAAATCCAATTTCTGACTCCACTTCACAGCACTGATGCCGCGCCGACGCTACCGCCCCTCATTCCATCTGCAGAGTAATCAGGGTGGTGTTTATGTTAAGTGAAGAAAGATTATCAGAGAAATGCCGTATATATCCATCCGAAGACTCGATTTTTTAAGGCCGCAAGGGTTATCCACAATTTCAGTGGATAACCCGGTACACAACCTGTTAACCGACCATACAGTTAACATAACTCCCCCGCATCAATGATAAAGACAGCAAAAAACACCACTCAATCACCCTGAAAACACCCCGCAAAAAAAGAATACAAAAAGTAGACGATAAGTATTCAAAACCAGGAATCACTACTGCACCATGAATACGGGCCAAGCAGTTTCCTCCCATAAATAAAAGGATATTAACTACATGGGCGTAGATTCAGGAAGTACTGTAGAAGTAACTGAAAAAGAACATAAAATTATTCAGGCCGCTTACCATATTCAGGCATTGCTGGTGGAGCAGCAATTGAATCCTGTTGAAGCCAGGGCTGCCCTTAAACTTGTCCTGGAAGTTCTGATCCGGAAGGAATAATAACCATGGGCGACACCTTTGCAGACCGGCTGGCCATTGCCATGGAGTTGAAGGGGGTTAAATCTCCCACTTCACTCTCTCGCCGTACTGGAATTGAGCGGAGTTATCTCTATCGTCTGATCAGTGGCGATATAAAAAATCCGCACAAATATGTCGAGGCACTGGCCAAAGCCACCGGAGTGTGCAGCCATTGGCTGGATACCGGCAAAGGTTCTCCCTATGAGCACGAAAAAAAACCATCGCAGAAGTGTACGACGCAGGGTACCCTGCTCACCAAAGTGACCGTAATCCCACCGGATGGAGAATGTTTCGACGTGTCGGCCAATGTGCCGGATATATTTACCAGCCAGAGTCATAAACCCCGCAAGCCTGATCAGTACGCTTACTACTATGTACCGGAGATGATTGATTGCCTGCCGGGGTTTACCCTGTTGATGGTGGAGAAAGAACAGCGACCAGGTCCGGGTTTTTTCCTGGCCTGGCGAAAGGAGGGCGACAAAAAGGAGCTGTGCAGCTTCCATGTCACCTTTAAGGGAATGGATGTCAAAAGTACTAAAGAGCCGGATATGGAGGTGATTGGCCGGATTCGGATTATGGACTATTGGGAAATGGAGTTCAGACAAGAGTGAGTCTGCCCAAACTGTTTGGACAGACATCTGTTAACCATTAAGAAAACAACAACTGCCTTCGGTATAAATTCTGTCAACGATCAGTGTTGACCATTTTCCCCCGAGATTTTCAAGATTTCTCAGCTTAGCCAGTTATCGGGCATGCTTTTCATGTGTCTGTGTTTTCATGTTATTGACGACCGTGTTTAGCTCACTGGTTACCCTGATCTTCAGTAAATCCCGGGTTTTCATAACTAGCGAATCTCCGGCACCAACCGCCCCGCCTCCGGATGCTGATACTTCTTCTCCAGTATCTCCACCCCGATCATGATATGAATCACCAGTCCCACAAGTAGCAGCCTCTGGGGATTAGGGCAGTTTGCCAGTCCGCCGTACTCTGCCAGCACCTTCTTCAATTTTGCCCAAGTGTCTTCC
>CBDHDM010000064.1:0-20168 GCA_965261315.1 Endozoicomonas sp.
GGCGTGACAAAAGGGGTATAAAAGCGAGCGTTGTGAGGATATTTAGTTTAGTACTTCTGCGATGGATGAAATAACTGTACTAACGATGGATCCTTGGGGTGTGTTGCCAGAACCTCCTATTCAAACTCCCAACGAGGAAGAGAAGATGTATTACGACATAAAGGCCAATTATTGGGATGCACTTCCCTTAGAGTTGAAATACATGATTGTGAACCTGGCTATCGATCAGTGGATTGCCGTTGGTCGGGATGTTGTGAGACCGATTCGGAAGAGGATGCAGACAGCCTTCATGTCCTTCGGGAGGTGTACTTGTTGTAGAGAGGAGGACGATTGCCAGGATGGACATCATCCCAGGAAAGTCCTTATCAATTGGCGTTATAAGGTGAGTGTTTCTTTGTGTCTTAAAGAGTGTGAAGTTTGAGAGAGTGAAACTGAATCAACGATTTTTGTTTGTAGGCCTTTGTTCTGACCTATCTCCATGTTAGGGAGACAAGATTGAGGCGAGGTGTGATGAATGGTGTTCTTAGGGGTGCAAGAAATGAACGAAATTGGAAACAAATGAATACAACCGAAGTGCGGATGCGAGGAGAGTGGGTTGCAATAGAGACTATCACACTAGATATGTTGACAAGGGAATTGGAGGATATAATGGAAGAGTGGTTGATTATGGTGACTAAAAGATTGAGGTTGATGTGTGTGTGGACCGAATTAAGTGATGCTTATGAGGAGGTGATTGATGAGTTGGAAGCAAGAGTTGAAGAGGGTCAAGATGGGATGCTTTTTAATGGAATGCACTGAAAGTGACGTTTCTTGTTTTGTAGATTTATATCGACTGTGATTGTTGTATTTGTAGGTGCAAAAAGCGTGGCATGGATTTGGTGGTTATATTGTGGAGGATAGTCGTTTTGCAAAGAGATTGGTACGTGGTCAGGAAAGAGGTGCACAGCTCTGTAAGGTTTTGTTGGAGGCACGTGGGCTTAGCGAGTTAGATAAAATGAGAGTCGATAGAATGTTTAATGCTGCTTTTGAGTGTGTTTTGCCTCATTGAAGGTTTTATACTTATTGTAGGTGTATGGTGATGTACTTGCGGGTAATGTACAAGGAGATGGCTTGTTTTCCAAAAGGTGTCGCGATGGGCTTATTAGAGGATCACGAAAGGTGGTGTTTTGGAGAGAATATCGGGGGAAGGATCTGAGAATGCGCAAGTTGCTTGCAGTGTGGCAGGAGTTAGAAATGATTTGGTGCGAGCTGGTTGAAGAAATAGAAGGATGGGGTTCCCCTAGTTCCTCTGAGGACGAAGATGAAGATGAGAGTGATTTGTTTTTTCCTTATGCCTTTATCTTAGGTGATATGGACCGTGATGAGACCAAAGCGACAGCGTTTGATGATCTTTAATAAGAGAATTGTTGATGGACACATAAGAGGAGATTATTTGTATAATTGGTGGATCGATGACGAGATTGTTGGTTTTCATTGTAGACAAGAGCAGCAACAAAGGCAACTGGCTGTCTGGTTTGAACTTGATGAGGTGTTTGGAATGAACAGTGCTCGGGGATATTGGTCTGATTATTCTAGTATGTTTGATGGAAGGTTTTCCCCTGATTCAGATAGTGAATCCTATATATCCAGCTCTTCTACAGATTCATTCTATGACTGATTGGGCAAATCTTTGTGTTTTTTGTTGCGTAGGTTAAACAATTGAGTAATTGGAACACTATCTGCAAGTGTTTGGCAACTGAGAGAGTGTTATCAGGTCTGAGGCGTGGATGGTCGATTTTGCGCGAATGGAAAATGAGAGCACTTGATTGACATACAGTAAGACATGATCGATGCGTGTATGAAAGACTGAACGAGGCTTGGAACCTGTTTTCTGATCTTTGATTTTTCGTTTCGTAGGTGCGCCTTGTATATCAGGCGTCGAGAGATGGATTTTTCTATTATTATCCATTCTCCAAAAGGATTGTGCCGGGGAGACAACATGGTTCACGTATCAGAAGAGTGCTTTTGCAATACCTCGAAGAGAAGAGAAGATCGAGAAGATTCACTTTGCAAGGGGTTGGGGTTAAGAGCTTTTACTCTGAGAGAGAAAAGAGACTTCTGCGCGTGTGGGCTGAATTAGATGATCCCTTACCTTAGAATGACTGGTGTTTTTGTACTTGTAGGTCTATATTTTGTGGCAACAAAGGCATACAGAAGACAGTGCTCTACGACCTTTGTGGAGGCGTCCCGAGGTTTTATCTGCGAGAACACTGGAGGGTGTGCGTCGTGCGAGGGATTTGATTGGGAATAGGGCGACGTGGTTGAGTACTGTTTGCTTTGAAAAATGCGATGTGTGTGGGAGAAGATTGAATTGGGCAAACCTTGTTGGACGATGTGCCTGATGTTTGTTGTTTTTCTTTTTGCAGATATTGATTTTGTGGTGGAGGGAAAAAAGAGGCTGGTTGAGAGTGGATAGGGACATAGATGGAGACGTTTGTCGAGAGTTATCAAGAGTGGTTTTGTTTGATAGGGTTCAGTTAGGAGAACCGTCTCCTTGTACTGGGGAATACAAAAATTACCTTTGTGATCAGTGTGGGAGGATGTTGCTTGAGATGTAAGGTGTTGTTTGTTTTGTAGGTGTACCAGGATGAGAGATTATGTGTTGGTGTTGTTGATGCCTGCAGGAGAGGTCGTGCTATATTGAGTGCTTCGACTTTGGGGAATGGAGAAGAAGAATGTATATCTTTAGCTAAAAAAAGAAATAGATTGTTGAAGGTTAATGCTGAAATTTGCAAAGTTTTTCACGATTTGTATTGGCTTTGTTTTTAACTGTCAGATTGCTACACAATGGGATGTTGTTGAGGAGTCTGATCTCTTTCAACCAAGGATGGTATTTAGTCCAAAACCTCATCCCTTGATGCTTAGTGTACCTGTCTACGCTTCGTCCGTTGTTTTTCAAGCACCTCAAGCACCTTTGGATGATAGACTTCGTCGTGGAGCTATAAGAGGATGTTTACTCGGATTGTCTCATATTCGTTTTCGTAAGACTATTAAGGGGCTTAAAGGAATGCGTTGCTGTTATCATATACATTGTAAAATTACAAGGGACGGAGTGAACTTCAGTTCTGAGTGGATTTGATGTGGTTGTTCTTCTTTTCTAGGTTATGAGAGAGTGGAGTCACTTGGATTACCGTTTGTCACGGCGTGCTCTCATTGGGTTTAAATTAGGAGAAGAGTTGTGTACGAGTAGCGAGGCGAAACAGAGATTTTTTTGGGAGATGTCATGTCTGTACGCTCATATTGGTTGTCTCCCTTTCTTATGTGGACGTCATTGTCGATGTATTGCTTTTTGTAGGTAATGTCTGGAGCACGTGTGAGATATCAAGATAGATGTAATCGTTGGTATGTTCAAGTTATCAGCAAACACGAGGATTGTCAGCTCTGTAATCGTCGTGAGGATGAAAATTGTCTGGGAAGTTATAAAGGTTTTGCCTGGGGAAAAGTGTTCGTCTCTCAAGCCACAGGAAAGAGGCGTGAACTTGCAGTCGAGTTTGCTGGCCTCTACGAACGTATAACAGCTGAGGCGATGGGACTATTGAGGATCGCATGAGCCTGACACTAAGATTTAAATCAATTTGTATTTTATTGTATTGGCATTAAAGTATTTACAGTTTGAGTTTACGTTTGGCGTTCATGATTTGTTTGACGATGAATTCCGTAGGCGTCTTACGTCCTGGGAGACTGTCAATTGCTTTTGTCATTTTCCTGTCTGCAACCCATTTCTCTTTTAAATTCTTGGCGTGACTGTAATCAATGTCATGTTGTTTGGCAATCTTGTCCAGTCGGTTGATACCAGGATCCCCTCGCGCTAAGCGTTTCTTTAAGTGAGTGCCAGGTCCCATATATTGATAACCGGGCCAGTGAAACTCCACTCCTGTTTTTCCAATCAGTTTTTGAATGTCTAGTCCCCCTCCACTCTGGGGTTGTTTGTGGGAGGTGTTGCGTCTACGTGCTCTTCGGTTTTTTCCGGCGACGACTCGGGTACGCCGCTGCGACCTCTTCGTCGTCGTCGTCGTCGTCGTCGTCGGAGTATTCCTGTAATAATTTTCTCCTCGCTTGTTTGCCGTCGGCCCAGTCTTCCCATCCCGCAGCCGGTTTGATCGCCTGCACTGCCCGTGTCTTTTTAGGTCGTGGCGGTGACGCGTCTGATTCCTCAGATTCATCTGATTCTTCTTCTTCTTCTTCTTCACTCTCTGAGGTTTGATACTTTTTGACTCCAAACTTTTTCATTGCAGACTTAAATAAACCCTTTTTGACAGCACTTTTTAATCCAGTTTTTTGTTTGGGGACTTTTTTTGGAGGAGGTGTGGACTTCGTCTTCTTCTTCTTTTTCACGGGCATTTTGGGAGAGAGTGTTGGTCCCGCATGTGTCGTTGTAGGACGTGTTTGTTTTAGAATTGTCTTTAAAGTGTTTTCCAATGGGGCATTGAGCATAGCATTATCCTCGTCGTCGTCGACCACAACACCTGCAGCTCCCGTAGATCGAACACCTCCCGAACGAATGCGTTGGGTGAGACGACCAACTTCACGACCTTTGTCCTTTGTGAGGGCCAGTGCTGTGGAGTCCGGAATGGACTTGTTGGCAAGAATCAGTCTTCGTTCAGCTGCAAGACGACTGGCCTTGTTCAAAAGTGTACTTTCTGTGATTGTCCCCTTGTAAAAATTTACTAAATTGTTGTAATCAGTGGTAG
Source organism: Endozoicomonas sp. (assembly GCA_965261315.1). Classification (GTDB taxonomy): domain Bacteria; phylum Pseudomonadota; class Gammaproteobacteria; order Pseudomonadales; family Endozoicomonadaceae; genus Endozoicomonas. Next base: position 4,731 of record CBDHDM010000064.1, read on the forward strand.
GTACCATCATTATTTCTTGTGCCATAGTAGTGATTATTCAAATCAATCCAACACCCTTGCCAATAGCGGACTTTTGCTTCCTCTTCGACGAGTTTTTTCTTCCAACTTGATTGGCGCTTCGAACACGTATCGCAGGTGACCTCTATGGCCTGTCCTGAGGGTACTGAGAGAAGGTCCTTTTGACAGTCGCTGCAAAGGTTGGCATACTTTAAAGCAATATGTTCCTCCTCGAGATCTTTGTACGCTTGTTTCCATTTATCTCTCTCTTTGAGTAATTTATCAGTCTTGTCGTTTTGCTGTTGTAGAAGTAGGGTGAGTTCTTTCAAGTGTGAGTGCGATGACATGCTCGGAAACAGTCGTGCAGTCCCGACCAGAAACCTTGTCCTTTTTGCTGGATGAATACCGCACGTCTCCGTTTCACAGACTCTCTGCGCTTGGCCGTCTTTCGTAAGACTGTTTTATGCTTTTGCAACTTTACGAGAGTTGCAGGGGTCACGGGGATGTGACGCTTTAGAAGATTAAGGGCTAATTCGCTGAGGGCATTTATCTGGTCTGCATTAGCATGTTGGAGCATTGCTACCCTCTTGTGTCCATCAGCTTGTTTCAACACACTTTGTAGAAAGGGTTGTTGTCGTTGGAGACGCTTCATCTTCATAAGTGAGTGGAAGGTTTAGCTACATCCACTTTTACCACAAATGCCAAAGATTGTTGTTCGAGGGAGTTTGCGGAGTAAGCTCAGGAGGGAGGCACGTTTATGTAGAGGTCCCGTTGTTTTGAGGAGTTTTGTCAGTGGCGTTGACCCCCAGGACAACTGACGAACAATACTTTCTAGCGTTGTTCTTTCTGTGAGGTGTGTCCCTCCTCTTCGACTTTTCCTTTTAGGTGATTTCTTTTTACTTTGCTGAAGGTTCAGGCTCTCTTGGAACTTCTCTGTGTTTTTGGGTTGTAGTCGTAGCTCAAATTTCTTTTTAGGAGTCTTCTTTTTAGGTGTCTTCTTTTTAGGTGTCTTCTTTTTAGGCGTCTTCTTTTTCTTCACTTTTTTAGCCTTCTTGGGTCTCTTTGTCGAATAACGTGCTTCCAATTCGGCAATCTTGTCTGCCATGCGTTTATTTCCAGGAAGCTCCGGTAGTCCCGAAGGGGCCCGTTGGAATGCAGGAGGGACAAAAAGCTTTGACACTGCAGCATCGATTGGCTTGAGAGTGGTGAACGTAACTCGACGTGACATGGTGCAAAATGACTACGTTCGCCTCCGTCTCCGTCTCTTTATCTTTTTTTTCTTTCCCGTCAGTTTTTTCATTGCTTTTGTAGCTCCATAACTGGCAGCTCCGCTCACGGCTCCCAGGGAGGCTGCTTTTGCCGCAGCAGCTATGGCTGGAGGGATGAGTGCGAGGAGAGGAAATGCTCCTCCTCTCTGTCCACGTCGTTTTTTCTTCACACACTTGCATGACTTCCTCTTTCGTCGAGCCATGTTTGATTTGTGACGTCTCTTCTAACGTGACCCCCTTTTGTAATAGTTGTAATTGTCCTTGGCACCTTTGAACGCCTGGCCAGCAAGTTTCATAGCTATAGTTGCAAAGGTAGGCGAAGGACCAGACAAGACCATACTCATTCCTTCAGCAATTTTATCCTGTAAGGTTGGTTTGCGGCGGAAGAGAGCTCCACCTCGTTGCTTTCTGCGAGGTGTTCGTTTTCTCTTTGGGTTCCTTCTCTTTCCTTTCCTGGAGGACTGTTTTCGTCGCTTGTAAGCCATCAGCTTCTAGAGCTCGAAGAAGTGCGACTCACTGTGGGAGTACCTCCATCTTTATAGGTGGTGGTGATGGTATTAGTCGTCGTAACGCCAGCTATGCGTCGTCCTCGTGCAGCCTGTATTTGGTCATTGGACAAACGCTGCAGTTGACGACGTATTTCAGCCTGATTGAGACGGTTTCCTCTCGCAGGGGTGTTGCTGCTGCTGCTGCTGCTGTCACTACCGTGACTACTGTCGCTTGGAAAAGCATTGGCACCCGTTCTACGAGCGCGTGTTCTCGTCCTCGTGACTGTATTGGTGGCTCTCCGACGACCTCTCAGTCTCCCTCTCTGTCTTCGTCGTCCTGTAGGCGCTCTATGTCCTGTGAGGGGGGTGCTTGCTGCCACAGGTGATGGTGGTGGTGGACCTGGGGGTGTTGTAGGTCCACGTGTCCCCACACCAACCCCCGTGGAGGCTGTCGGAGCTTGTACTGGTGCACTCCCCACACCTACCCCCGTTGGTATTGGTGGAGGTGGTGGTGCCGCTGGTGGTGGTTGTGGTTGTGGTTGTGTGTGGAGGGTTCCAGGTGCCATTGCGGGTGCCATTTGCGGTGCTCCTATCCCCACACTGTTAAAGAAATGATCTATGTCGAAATTATCATATCCTATATCCATATTATTTGTCCAATTTGCCATTCCTGCAAAGTTGGCAGCCGCGGGTTGTCGTCGTGTGTGAGGCGGAGCTGTGGCTCTAGACTGTCGCCTGGGTGGAGAAACTCGCGGTTGCACTGAGGCAGCAGGTCCTTGAAAAGGAGGTGAAACGGGTGAAGGATCTCGTCCAAATAAAAGTTCTCTTCTATATGAAATAGCCCTCCCTCTCTGACGTCGTAATTCTTGTGTATCTTCGGATTCGCTGCTATAGTTATATGCCATACACGCTTCAAGTGAGCTGCAGTATGTACTGTGTGCTTTCTCCCTCCACCAGTGTGAGGGCTGCTTCTTCGAGAGTTTGAACCAGTTCTCTGAAGTACGTCTCGTTATAAGGGGTTACCACGGACTCCCACACCTCTTGGAATGACTTGCATTTTAACACGTCGCCCATGGCTTCCAAATCCATGTCGTCTTCACTCATATTTTGTTCCCTGTGGTCTTCACATAATTCTTTGAAGGTTGTAAAATGAGGTGTTTCGCTGGAAAAAGGATCCTTTTTTGCTAATCTGTCGGACAATTTGTATAAGTTTTGGAAGAGTTCTCTGTTTGCCTTTGCGTAGAAACCCTTAAACCAACGCGACTTTACGTCTTCTAAGTTGCGTGCCTGACGTATAACATAAATGAGGAATCCTCTTTCATGCCAGTCCAGAACTTCTCCAAGATTGTCCACTCTCTCCTTGCAAAGTGTTCGGAAGATGTTGAACCGGGTTATTTGACGCGTTTCCATGATGTTACTCGTCTGAAGGTTGTTTCGTACTAACTATGCGAGTGTCATTCGAGTGAATATACTCTAACGTAGCCCTCACTTTTTAATAAATTACTAACCACTCGGGGAGCCTCGGGGCTAGCTGGGTGAAGGTCGAATGCCATGTATCCAAAGGGTTTTTTTCGTAATCTCACCAAATATATCCTGAACTGTTCTCCATTTTTGAGGGAAGACTTGAAGAAGTAAACTGCGAATACCCACTTGATCTCGAGGGTTTTTGAAGGCGAGGATGTAATGAACATTTCGCGAGATGCTCTTTGCATATTTTCCTGGTGGAAAAATATCTTGGCAAAGGTAAATGACGGTGATGTTGCGGTGATGTGAATATTTTGTGAAGATGTTCAACACTGTTTTGTCGTCGCCACCTTCCGTCATCAGATCATCCATGACCAACACTCCTCCCTCTCCTTTGGGAAACCATTTGTCGAGATCTTTTTCTTCTGGTACACCTTCGCTGAATGTCACTCCCCTTTTCTTTAAAAAGTCAAAACTCTTCTGCCAAGCTCCATAACAATAATGTATTTTTCGGGGTCTTTTTGCGAAGAGATCTAAATTCTCCGTCAACAATTTAGTGGTGAAGACCGTTTTACCAGAACCCGAGGGACCCACAATTAATATGCTGCAAGGCGTGTGAAACTGAAATGGTCCTGCCATCATCACCGAAGGAGAATGAATACATCCAAATGTAGTTTCACTATTTTATTCATAACGTTTCTAAAACTCATACAAATCCCTGTTAATAAAGTCAGCAACATTTTCTTAGAAGCTGAAAAAGTCTGCATCATGTTTTATTTCAAAGCAGAAAAAGTACGCGTATTTACACACAGCAAAGGTGTCGTACACCTCCAATGGAACGACTCGTCCCTTGAATCGGAAGTGTTTCTCCATCCACACTGTCTAAGAGGACGGCTTCTTCTTGCCAGCGTCTTTCTTTATGAATGAGACTGCGAATCCACATTCCAACTTTGTGGTCGTTCGAAAGGTAGTCGTGAAGCGAAAATGTCTTCAGAAAATCCTCTATCGGTATGCCTTGAGACTTTGCCACCAAGAACATGAGGGCATATCCACCACAACTTTGATCATAAACGGATTGGAGACTTTGACCGCTGTGAATGACGTATTTGAAATTTTCATTCAACCACTTTTTCAGAGGCAGAGTAGTTTCATACATTTCCAAATCAAGAGCGAAACTGTCCATCACTTCACATTTGTTTCCATTCATCCACAAGCCTAACCAGTGTCGCCCAGGCATATCAGAAGGATCTGTGTTCACGATGAAACCTCTGGGGTTATCAAGTGTTCTCGGTCGCGGTAGTTTGTCACAGGGGAAGGTTCCTTGGAAGTGAATCGCCAATGTGGGATGATGAAAGGCTAATTGATTAAGATCCGAAGTGTTCAAGATGACTTTTTCCATTTTAACCTTGGTTTCGCTCCTGGTAGACGTTATACAGCACAGCCTTGTTCCTGTCTACTTCCAACAGATTTTCAAACTCGGCGTATAAAAGGGCAACTATGTTCTCTCCTGGGTTCGCTCCAAAATTCAGCACGAGACGCAGCTCTCCGTGCAGTCGGGGGTTCAGCACTGCACTGTGCAGAAATCCGTTTGCAGCATTATCAAATGCAAATAGAGTACAAGCGTGTCCTTCACCCCATTCGTCGGGCCTCAGCATGTTTCCCTTTCCTTTTCTCAAGCACTGTGTTGCTTCCAACCAACGATGGTAACCTCGGATGTCCAAAGAGCTAGCATTGTGAACGAGTTCCAATGTTTCGTACGGGTATTCTTCACCACGTATCATTTGCTTAATGGAATGGAGGTTGAATTTTTGGAATCTGAATGGATTTGTACCCGCAGTGCCGTTGAAGGAATTGGCAGACACGAGTCCCACAATCAAAAGGTTTGGTATTCTACCTTGAAACGGGTTGTCGAGCTCGCGCACGCGTTCATCTGCAGGGAGATTGTAGGTTCGTATCTCGCTACGAACTGTGGGGTACGAGACAACTCCTCTTTCTTGCTTAAGCAACAACTCTCTTTCTATTGAGATGTTCAGCTGGACTTGGCACATGACGAATCGCATACGTAAATCCGCTTGTGTGAGTCGAAGAGCATCAGCCCCCACGTACCTTATCATGAACAGTGCAGGGTCGTTGAAATAAAACTGAAACGCCATCTGGACTCCTGGAACGAGCAGCTTACTGAGATAAAACGCTTCCACTCTCGGTTTGAAACGATAAATTTTTGGTTGCCCAACCAACGTGGCATATTCTGCTTTCATCTTTCTCACTGTTTTTTGATCCTTGAGGGGCAGGGCTAAGAAATCAGCGTGGGTGAGGTCCAATTCATCAGCCGTAAGAGCAGCTGGGGGGTCCAAACCATTGTACCACCCTTCTGCTGCGAGGATGTCCTCTCCATCCTTTCTGTCGTAGTTCAGCACGTTATCTATGAACGCTTTGTAGTGATACGTGTCCGTCTGGGGGCTCATCAGGGTGTTATTAAGTCTCATGTTCACTTGACGGATGAGTGTGTGTGCCCCGTTGTTTGCAGGCAAAATTGTAGAGTCAGCCACGGCTGTCAAAGGCGTTCCATCACGTTTCACCAATCTCAACTCCAACTCAAAATAACTCTGATTGAGATCCACAAAACCTGATTGGGGGTCGATTTGAAAATCCACCGGATTTATCCCTGTGTTGAAGGGATTGATGAGGACCTTTTTTCTGCTTGTAATACTGATGTCGGTGGGTGGAACTTTGAAGAGATTTAGTTCGGGACTTCTTACTCCTGCAGATCCGGGTATAATTGTAGCCCCACTCATTATCGACGATTGCTTCTCCTTCTTGACTTCTTGCGTCTACGGTTAGTACGACGAACTGATGTCGATCTTCGCCATCCTTCTCCTTTTTGTAGATTTGTCTTGTAGCCTTTTTTCATACGTTGTTGGAGAGTGCGAATGGTCAAGGGGTCCAAGCCAAAATCGGGTAAACTACCCCAAATCGAACCTCCCTTTTGTCGAGGAAGTCGTTGGACTCGTCGAGAGTATGTTGGGGGGATTCTTCTAACCAAAAATGTCGTTGACTTTCCTTTTCGCCGAGGCATGAGCGCGATCAAGAATCGTAGACGCTTTTCTCTTGAGAACTCGTTTGACTCCTGATGCTGCACCCGTCTTCGCACCTTGCACTGTTCTTGTTATGCTCGGTAAACCCCATCGTCCTTTTCTTTTAAAACCTTTCAGAGCACCCTGTTTGGCTCCCGATAGTGCTCCTTCGAAAACGTCCGAAGTCAAATCGTCCAAAAACCGACTTATCCCCTGTCCACTTTGAGAGATGACAGGGGGGTGATAACGCGTCAGACCACTTCCGTACATGACTCTTTCGAGGCTTGTCCAATGTGTTAGGAATTTTTCTTTCTACTTTCTTTTTATCGGTTTTGTCGTCGTATGCAGACGCTCACTAGTGTTTTTCCTTTAGGAAGCGTTGCGAGACTTCCATCCAACTTACCAATTTCTATGTGAACAACTTCCACACTGTTATTTCTCAGAGGTAACCACTGATAATGGAGGGGTTCCGTCAGTTGTCTCTCGTGCGTTGCTCGAGGAATGAAGATTTCCCTCAGTAGAGGGTGTTTTTGATTACCCATGTAACTTGATTGCACCAAATCGCTGTACACGAGCAAAGATCGTGCTGGGGCAGTTGTAACACTTGCAAATGTTTCGTCTATTCCTGTGAAGTACCAATCTTTGTATTGACTGAAGATGATGAAGTCTCCAAAAATTTGCCAATCTTCGTAACCACTAGTTCCTCCGAGTTCAGTCGCATGCGATTCTCTGAAGGCGCGCCCATTGTCGTCGGAAAGGATGGGGCGAGCAAAGGCGTTAGGTCCAAGTCTGTACCCTATCTGTGGATCATGAGTCAAAAACCCACATTTCTTGGCAAAGTTAACGTGCAAGGCAAATTGGGTATTTCTGTATCTGGATTTAAACCCAACAAGTCGAACTCTGTTTTCAGCTTCTTGCACATCTAACGTCACGGACATGTCCTCATAACAACGATATGGGTCATGAGGTGTAAGTTCCATAGCATCCTGTAGTCGGTCATTTTCGGCACGAGTCACCAAAAATGCAATACGTTGCCACATTTGTAGCCCTGTGGTTGAATTCAGATCGCTGTTTAGTACCTGCGAAGCTCTGATTGCGAGGGACTCTTCTGTTACATTCCCGGTCACCATATTCACAGTTTGAAATTTTATAGTGCAGAGAAGGTCCTCTGGCCTCATGTCAAAGCTCTCCTCCCCCACATGAATATTTGAGGATGAAAGAGAAACCAAGGCTGTTTCCCAACCATCCCCAGGTAAAATCAGTGGTTGCGTCAAACGCACTTTGAAATCGACATTCGTGTTGTCTCTAAACTCGTCCGTAGGATCACTTATCAATGTCAACCGCATTCCATTCATGTCAGCCATCTCAAGGTCGTAGAGAACGAATAGTTGCTTTGGGGATCCAACTGTTGTATTTGGGAGGCCAACCTTTCCAGTGCACGAAGACGTTCGAACCCTTGGTTTTCACGATACGTTCTACGCGGAACAAGTCGTCGTCGCGTACATCGACTTTCTGCAGCTCCTCGTCATAAAACGTCCCTCTTATAGGTGTATCATCCCACTCGGCCACCTTGTATGTGGGAACGTTTCCTCCTCGGACTCCTGTCACAACAAATACTTCTTCTGTCCACCCGGGTAAATATCCCTTCTTGAAGGTGCGTTTTTTCTTATTAAGGCGGACTCTATCACCTACTTTCAGAGAAGGTTTTCGCTGTTTTTGCCTCAGTTGTTTTCCGTAGAGCGTCTCCCACACTTCGGGAGTATTGTCGAAGGTGACGTCCTTGGGTGCAATACCGATGCTGCGATGTGGGGAAGCATTGTAGCCTTTCACCAAATTGGAAAGTGCAGGTAAGTAAGAGAGTGTGTTGAAGGTCGTAAAATAACGGTATAGTCTCTGTTTGAAGGTGCGAATGAATCGTTCTACAACACTCGCTTTGGTGTCCCCACTAGTGGAAAAATGTCGTATGTTGTGACTCTTCAGTAACTTTTGTACCCCAGAGTTGTAGAATTCTTTTCCGGCATCTGTCTGCAATGAGGTGGGGTACTGTGCCGTGAACCTCGAGTTGAACACTTTGTTCAGTGCCAAAGCCACATCTCCCCCTTTTTTAGTCTTAAGGGGTTCCACCCAAGCAAACTTCGAAAACACGTCTATGACACACAACAAGTACTTTGTACCCTTGTTCCATTTTGATGTATTTTGTGTGTCGACGAGATCGGCTGCCCACTGTTCATAAGGTCCAAATACCAAAACGCGCGAAGTTGGAAACCTTCTTCGTACGGGTTTATGTAGAGTATAGGCTAGTTCGTGTTTCAAAACTGTCGAGGCTCTCTTTACGGATACACCTTGAGCTTTTGCAAAACGCGCAACACCTCCAAGACTTCCAGGTGACGACGGATCTCTATAGCGCCTTTTCAGTTCTCCGTCAGACAAGTGTACCCTTTTCTTCAGCTGTTGTTTCATTGCACAGCAAGTAAACATAGGGCCATCACCCAGGTATCGTGATATTTAAGCACGAGTTGTCTGTACTTTCTGTAAGCGTCGGGTTGTGCCTTTAACCAAAGGACGAAGGCCACCAATCTGCCAGGATGCATATCAATTCGTATATCGTTGAACACTCGGTCACAATTGGTATTAGGGTGCGCCAGGGTTACATTTGCAATTAAAAGTTGATAAGAACTCCCACCCTTTTCACATTTTTTACAGAGTTTTTCCCAATACGCGGGGGAGAGAAAGAGATCATCACAGGACTCCATCGTACAGTTGAATAATCAGTTTTATTTTTGACTTTAGCTTTTATTTACAAGTATCAACAACATCCTCCTCTGCCTTCATGGTCGCATCCTCCTCTGCCTTCATGGTCGCATCCTCCATGTCCTCCTCCAACCATTGCACTTGCATTTCTCTCCAGTTCTTCACCTTCTCTTCCCATTGGGGTCGTGTGTCAACTTCTTTCCTATACACCCACCCTGTATTTCGTACAAAAATCCAAGGATGTTTTTGACCATCCTCGAGAGGTGGAGGTGCGGGAATACCCTCAGGAAGTGGAGGACAAGTCTCTATCGCAGTAGGTGCATTCACAGCCTGGGTAACCCATTCGTCGTACTTTGCGTTGCATTCGTTTGACATTCTGTAAGCTTCTGAACCTGTGCGTGCAAACAAGGCCTTCATCTCCTTCCTACCACAGTCTGTGAACTCTCGGCATCCTACAACAGCACTCACTTTGTCTAGAAGGGGGGCTCTCACGCACTCTAAGAACATGAAGGGTGACAGGTTTGTTGGAGGGTTCCCATACTCTTCAAAGGTCCAAGGCTCCCCTCGCGAGAGTTCGTACCAGTGATTGACTTCTGTGTCATATACGAAAAGACGTTTCCACTCAGCAGGGTAAGTTTTGTTGTGATCGACAGTCAACTGCACCGTCCACCCTGTTCCTCCACAAACTACCGCAGCGTTCGCTGGAGTCAACTGAGATGACTTTCGTTGCAAATTATTGCCGAATGCATACACAGCTTTGGCTTCTGACATGATGCGATGCTTACGTGTCAACAACTTTGTGACATACTGTTTCATTTAGGAGCATTTCTTTTCAAGCCCTTTGGCAGCCTCCTCAAGGTGTGATTTGCAGGACTCTACATCTTCATCTAGACACATTCTGAGGTAGTATGCACCGTGATGTTCGTTTTCCTCGAATCGGTTAATTCCTCAGCGTATTTGTCAGCTCCCCGGGCACCACCAGTAATGATGATGTGATCAGGCAGTACAAAAGGGAAGTGTTTCACTCAAAGTTTCCATCGTTCAACAAAAAGTGAAAAAGTATAAAACTCTCTCTACTCTTATATCATTTTATAGAAACCTGTTTGACAAGTGTGACTAGATCTACAGGTTATAACCCAGTTAAACAGGTTGGTAACTGGTTATATCTCGTTTAAACATGCTGATAACTGGTTACCATCCAGTTGTACGAGAAAAACAGGTCTGACAAGTACCCTACAATGCTTTTGGACCCCGAAACATCTTGTATAAAAGAGGGTAAGTGAAAAGAAAATTCACAACATTCAGCATGCCAACATTAGCAGAGAAAAAAGGTGTAATGGCAGTCAACCTTGACGAGGTGTTATCAGGCATTTTTCCTGAAAAAGTGGAGTAACAAACACCAATCACAGAAGAGGTGATTGAAGTTTCTCCGCCCCCCAATCTGCCCGAGATGTGACATGGAAATGGTTTATGGAGAAACAGTTAAACAAGATGGTGATTTGTGGACGTACTTTCGCTGTCCTCACGAAAAGGAAGGAGTGAAATGCTTCGTGTGTTGTGGAACAGCAGAAAAGTGTACCTTCAGCGTCTACATGGATCAAATACTGCACACACTGCATTGAAAGCTATCACCTCTCAGACGGTGAGGATACCAAAATCCCCTTCAACAACATGGAATGCTTCTGTCCTAGAGGACTGATTTTAAGTCTTTCCAAGTCAGAGAAAAACTATAACCGACTCTACTTCAAATGTGGTTCTAACACCTGCAACTTTTTCCAGTGGGCTGACACGAAACCCGTAGGAAAAGCACAACGGTGGTTGAAATCGCGTCTCCATCCACAAGATGCTGTCACAATGAGAAAAAACCCCCCACCTGATTTGGCTCCTCCAAGTCGGAATTACCGCAGACCCCCAGAAGCTACACCCAGGAAGCGTTACCAACCCTATACAAACCCCTCGAGCTCGCGTATCCAATTAACTCACAAGCCCATTGCAAGTTGAACTCTATAAAACACAATTCAATTTTATTTTTTACCTCAAAACACGATGACAACTGAAGGGTGTACATATGTGGACAAAGTGTGTCTCGTCATCGATATTGAAGGGTTGCACCTTACAAGTGGAAAATTTCAGTGTCGTGAACTGGGCTATTGCAGTTGGTTAGGAGACGTTGGACGCGTGGCCTTCCACCCCCTCAAACGGTTTTCCCTCCTAACTCCCAAGGAAGTGAGGTGTTGGCGTTTCATTCACCGAGAGATCCATGGTCTAACTTACAGACCAGACTCAGAAAAGGAAGAAGTTGTCCATAACCCAAAGACTTTCATAAAACGTCTCTTTTGGGAGTTCGCAACAGAAACAACGAACTCACATTGCCTTTAAAGGAGGTAACATTGAAAAATCGTATTTGATCGACCTTGGAATTCCCTATTTGAATCTGGAAGATTACGGGTGTCCCAAATATGACGATCTACGAACAATAATACCCCTAGAAGAACTTGTTTGAGTGCGGTCAACATGCCATACCTAACAAACATCATTGTGCAATGGCAGAAAGTCAAACTTTTATGAGATGGTACAAAGACTTTATGAAGCATGTTTAAAATGACTTGTAAATATTTTATTGATTAAGTTGAATTTTATTAAAGCAATTGAAAAATTGAATGTGTTTGGGGTTGATCCAAAATGGAGACAAGCTCTGGAAACAAATCCATAATAACCCTTTGTTCACCCTCTGGGTCCTCCCTTTGGTAAAATCTCCTCCTCTGGGTCCTCCTTTGGTAAAATCTCCTCCTCTGGGTCCTCCTTTGGTAAAATCTCCTCCTCTGGGTCCTCCTTTGGTAAAATCTCCTCCTCTGGGTCCTCCTTTGGTAAAATCTCCTCCTCAGTGGCAGCCCTTACACTCACCTCCATTCATTTTTGTTCGATGATAATACTCTCTCTTCTTTTGCAAATGGTGTTCACGTCTTTCTTCATACTTTTGACGAAGTTTGACCTTATTATCCCTTGCATACTGTCGGAACTTGAGCCTGTCAGACTCTACCTTCTCACGAGAACGTGACTTTTGTCTTGACTTAATCTTCTTCAAAATACGATCTTTATTTCGAACATAATGATCCCTTTTACGCTGATTAACCTTTTCCCTCCAGTCCTTACACTGTCGTAGAGAATGCAACTTAGCCAATATCCTCTCTCTGTTCTTCACATAATATCTCCTCCGGGACTCTCCTTGGTGGTTTGATACTTGGTGGGCATCTCGAAACAACTGCGTGACACTTTAATTGTTTATAAGTATAAATGAGACTGGTACTAGTTTTTTAAAATGTCAATATTGGGGGGATGGGGGGGTATCCCCTAAATAGAATCTGTGTGCTGATTGGTTGACATGAAAACTGTTAAATGTTCGGTTTAGGAGAAACTCTGTTATATAAAGAGGGAAGATGTTGTAGTCCCTCACTTTACCTGAAAGGTGTCAAGCAGAACTCATCATGTCCGAAGCTACCTCGTACTTCTCAGAGGACTCGAGCGATTCCTGGTGCCTTGATGTAAATCTTGAAACATCACTCAAACGATCTTGTCCGGATGAGTGGGAAAGCGATGACGAGTGGTGCCATGAAGTTAATTTGGATGTTATCCCTCAAGAAGGTGGTGGTCTGCAACCCTTATTTGCTTTTCCATTGAAGCGTACTCACATGCCGAGGACGTGGAAGAACATAGTCAACAAGAGTCGACACTCCTCTACTCTTCAGCAGTTGAGGGAACCCTTAAGTTCTGACAACCTGGGAGAGGAGTTAACGACAGCAATTCATCGAGCTCTTCAATCATCTCTTGCCGAGCAGACGTTGCGACCCTCCGATCGTGTCCATTTTACTCTCCAAGCGGATGCTTTCGCTGCAGCAAACAATCATTGTTTTCAGTCCACTCAATTCACAGCTGAAGAAATCGAGGTAGGAGGACTTCGTTTGTCCACATATCTTCAGCAGTTGGCTCGTCAGTTGAATTCTAGTCAAGCTTTTACGCCTGGTGATGATTTCACCATGGAAGTTACAACAATCCGATTACCTCCACAAGGTACAGGAAATGGAAAAAGACGAGATCCCATCAAATCCACAGTTCGAGGGGTTTTAAAACGGAGTCGAATCCCCATCAAAAATACAGACGACCTCTGCTGCGCCAGAGCTATCGTCACCATGAAAGCGTGGGCTGACGAAAAAGTTGGTCTTTTTCTTGAGCATTCTTTTGATACTCTTCGAAGAGGAAGGACACCACAAACAACTCTCGCTCAAGCGCTTCACCGCAATGCCCAAGTGCCCGAAGGTGGCTGTAGTTTACCCGAAATAGCCAAATTTCAGACCGGCTTACCTGATTACCAAATCAAAGTGTTATGTCTTGGTCGTCCTCATATGATAACGTTCGTAGGTCCACCTTCCGAAAGCGGAAAACGCATTCTTCTGATTCAAGACGGTGACCATTTTGATGGATGTACTTCTTTTGGGGCCTTCCTTAACAAATCCTACTTCTGCCACGATTGCAACTGTGGATTTGACAGAGATACCCACGAGGCTCATCCCTGCAACAAACAGTGGTGTCGTAGCTGTTACAGACGCGACTGTCCTGATTTTTTGGAGTTAAAAGAAAGTCTCCAGCCGGGTCAATTCCCTCTTCCTACCGTCCATTGCGATTTGTGTCATCGCTCCTTCTTTGGAAATCGTTGTCTCACATACCACAGTCAATCCGGTGAATCCATTTCCAATAAAAAGTCTCTGCGACAAAATGAAAACCTGTCCTACTTGCTGTAAAACATATGACGTCAAATTCAACAATCAGGGTGTCCGACTTGGGCACAGACACCAATGTGGTTGGGGTACGTGTGCACACTGTGAAAAGCATGTAGATGTGTATAATCATTTTTGCTACATACAACCTCTCGCCGAAGACGAAGACGATGCACCTACTAAAAAAGTACCACTTGACCTCGTAGGTGAACGTGACATAGTAGGAGATGAAGAACCTGACGAAAACGGATGTGTCGAAATTGCTCGCGAACCTCCTCTTCTTGTTTACGCAGATTTTGAAGCTATTACAGATGCCGAAGGGTTTCAATCCCCCCATCTTGCTCGGATATGAGACGTCCGAATCCAACACCACACACCTACTGTATGGTCCCAACTGCACGTCTGATTTCGTCAACTGTCTTGAAGCTCTTGCTGTGGATTCAGAGGGAGATGACAGGAACGTCGTGATTCTCTTCCACAATCTCAAGGGATACGACGGAATGTTTCTTTTGCAATATATGTACAACCATCATCGTGAAGTGACTCGTTTAATAACTGTTGGAGCTAAGGTACTCTCCTTCCAATCTGACCGTCTCACCTTCAAGGATTCTCTCTGCTTTCTTTCCTTTCCGTTATCCTCGTTTTCTTCTACTTTCGGTCTCACCGAACTACACAAAGGTTACTTTCCTCATTTATTCAACACACTCCTCAACCAAGATTACGAAGGTTCCTTACCTGACGTAAGTTTCTACGATCCAGACGGGATGTCAGAGAAAAAGAAAGAACACTTCTTACTGTGGCATACTGATAAAATCAATACTGAGTACGTCTTTAACCTGAAAGCTGACATGAAAAAATATTGTGAATCGGATGTGAAACTGTTGAAAGCGGGTTGTGAAGCATTCGCCCTTCAATTTGAAGCAGAAGCTGGTTTCAATCCCTTCATCAAATGCATCACCATCGCTTCGGCTTGCAACAGGTACTGGCGCAAAAAGCATCTTTCTCCCAAAACTGTTGCAGTCGAACCACCAAATGGTTGGAAAGGTTCTCAAACTAACCAATCCTTCAGTGCATACCAATGGTTGGTGTGGTTAAACTTCAAGCTCAATCAATCTCATCATTCTGAGACGGCGTCCGCAGATCGCATCCGTCACGTTCATAATGGAGGTGAAGTGCGCGTCGAAGGTGTTCTTGTCGATGGATACGATGCCACCACTGATACCGTCTATGAATTTAATGGTTGTTTCTTTCATGGGTGCCCTCGTTGTTACCCTGACAGTCGTCACGTTGCAAGTCGTCTCCGTTCAGACCGTACTTTTCAAGAGTGTTATGAATCTACGCAAGCCAAAAAGGCCAAACTCCTTGCTGCAGGTCATTTTGTCGTGACCAAATGGGAGTGTGACTGGTCAAAAGATAAACAAACCCACCAAGCATTGAAAAATTTCTTGGAGACACACGAGTTCGTTCAACCTCTTCAACCTCGCGATGCTTTCTTTGGGGAAGAACCAATGCAGTTACACTCCACAAAACTGTCGACACCACCTTGTCTGAAACCATTCACTACCAAGATGTGACTTCGCTGTACCCTTGGGTGAACAAGTATGCCGAGTATCCTGTGGGTCAT
>CBDHDM010000065.1:0-9537 GCA_965261315.1 Endozoicomonas sp.
GTCCCTAAAGTCTCCATGTAAATTACTTTATTACCATTTACTTCACGATACTCTCTAGTAATAATTTTCGCATCTGGAGCAGCTGCCTTAGCATTTTCAAGTGCGATTTTACTAAGCTCTACTACCCCTATTTGAATTTCTTCGGTTATTGCAATCCCGTATAAGTCTCTACCCTTAAGTTCGAATTCATATTCTTCAGGTTTAGTAATACTTGATTTTGTGAATGACCATTTTTTAGGGTCTATCCAAAACTCTGATTTATTTTTCCTGCTCTTTACCGAGAAGATCGAGCTTTCTTTTTTTATAAACTCTTTGGGGTTAGTTTTTATTATATCGGCATGCGTTGAACTATTATTTTCATATTTCCAGGTACCGTTAGAATTAAGTATTACTACGTCACCTTCATCTGTTATTGCTTTTTGAGCAGAGAATGAATTTATAGAAAGACAAATAAAAATTATGAATACTAAACATCGTTTCATGATGACTACCACCTTATTAAAATACTAACTTTTCAAATATCATTTAAATTTATTGGGAGCTGGCATTAACACTTTTCTTTATTGCTTCCCACTTACCAGAAGTAAATAAATTTAAATTATCATTACTAGCATTAAATACTGCCCAGTATGGAAAAACATCTTTTTTAATTTCTGAAAGTCTCTCGTATCGTTTTCCCTTGGTGTTTTTTTCCTTTTCTAGCCAATTCGGAGACAACCCTATCAATCAAGTAGAATCCTTTACTCTATCAAGTTCAATTCTATTAATATAGAATGTGTTCTTTAACTCAGCATAACTATTAGCTTTAACATAAACGGAGTCTTTAACAGAGCCAACTTCAAATCCATCATAATCTATTAATTTAAAATCAATTGATGCAGTATAATTATTTTCAGGAGAAGTATTAATTACCTCATATCGCCACCCTACTAATACTTTATCACCTTCTTCTCTAATTATTTTAAATCCATGCCTAAGCACGACAATGGGGTAATTCTCACTTGAGTTACCAATATCAGAATACTGATCGTAAACCCAATCCTGCTGCTTTTTAATCTTTTCCGCAAGAGCTTTATCCGTTTGAAGCTCAATCAACTCTGACAATGGATAGTTATACTTTGGATTTGATATAAGAAGAAATATAAAGCATAAAATCAATAACCCTATCGAAAAAACTAAAAGTGTTTTTGATATCATATACCATTTTTTTTTCTATCGCCAAGATTAGTTTTGTCAACCTCCTTAATCGCATCACTCCCTTCCTCGCACTCATTTGACTCTTTATAGTTGTCATCAATAATCGAATCAGAATCTTCAATACTTTCTTTTTGACTTTCATTGCTCATAACTTACTCCTTTCGTATAACGCCAAATTCAGCGGCACGAGCGGAGCGAGTGTCCGCTGGAATTTTTTTAGGCATCTGTTAGCAGGTCGTTAATGTATGTCATTATTGAACGGACAAGATTTATAGAGAACCTAGCATCACTCTCTGTAAGTAATGTTTCATTTGGATGCGCCATGCTGTAATGATTTCTTAGGTTGTTAATGGTATCTAACATAGAGTTCGCAGAGCGGAGCATCGCAAACACTTTATCATTTCTCTCTACACCTACTTTGAGTTTAATGTAATTATTTATCTTTGGTAATAATGCTGTTATAGCGTCATCGGAATTAAACGCTATTTGTTTGTTAATACAAACCTGTTTCAAAAAAGCCGTGTAGAGCTGTGTGCATTCGATCATAGGCACTCGTCGCTCCTTTCGAGTTTAGTAAGAACTCGGCCTCCTCGAGAGCCTTATATAAACTTTGACTCGAATATTCAACATTTGGTGTAGGTACAACCTTTGCCCCGTTTACAGTTGACTCAATATAATTATGTAAATCTTCATTTTTATTTTTCAAATAAACTTGAACCCCATCTAACTCCCATATATCCCTTAAATTCACATTGTTTTTATCTAAGATATAACTGACAGCTTGAATACACCCTTGTTTCAAGCCTTCATTTCTCCAATTAACATCTTGATAGAACTTTGAGTTTTTGCTGCGGGAATTCCAAACAGTCAGTTACAGTAAATAGTTCTTGCCAATCACCGGTATTGAATTTATCCATAAGGATATTTGCCAGTTTAACTTTTTGCTTGGTATCAAGCTCATTCATTCTAAAAATCCAACCACTATAATATCTATAGAAAAATAGAGAAACACTTTGTGATGTTGAAGATGCCTAACAGTTGATTATACGAATCACTTTCGCATAACAAACTGTAAATCTACAAAGGCGAACCCCATGAAAACCCAATATCCAAAGGGATTCTGCTCTACAGCAGATCAGGACCGATTTATTCAGTCATTCGCCTTTCGCATTTTGTATAATTTTCGTTCGGCGTTTAAGCAAACAAACTTTTCATTTACTAGGAATTATCCTCTTTAAACAACTGGTCAGGATAATCCTTGAAAACCTGTTTATACGAACTACCTTTTCAAAAAAGCGAAAGCCGGTGGCAGGTCTTTTTTTACTCATCCTGTCAACCGAAACTTCTGGCCTACCAAAAAGCACGCTACCGCCCGTAGATTGTGCCACTGCCTTTTATTGACTGTGGGGAGCATGGGTCCAGGTAGCTCAGCAATAGTGATTTTGTAAGTTGGAAGAGTGTACTAACTCTTGCCGATAGGCGGCCAGTAGTAAAAACACGGTAGTACTATAAAACTTATTCTCTGGTGGGGTCTTTATAAGAGATTACATGCTGAAATAGGTGTTCTGGTGAAATAGGCAGTGCTAAATCTAACCAGACCATGAATATCTATTCGTGTTCTGGTTAGATGGCTTATCGAAGATGGATCGCTGGCATCATTCCTGTCACATTCACTTGAGCATGTAACAGGTCATAGAAATACATACGCCCCATTACTTCACCGATAATCACCAGAACCAAACCGGCAGCGGCTCCAGTAAAGCTGCTCTGACCTCTCACAGTGGGAATAATCCAGCAGAGCAACCCTGCCAGTATCAACCCGCTGTGGAGATAAAGTTGAGCATCTCCGGCAGAGCTGATGATGTTCAGTCCGATTAAATGACTGCCAAACATCATGGAGACCAGGACGACCAGCAAAAGTGCTGCGATTCCAGCCCAAATGGTGACTTTTCCAGCCACTGCTTTCAGGTCACCAAGACGACCATGACTGCCAGCAATCAGCAGAGCTGCCAGTGATGATCCGATGGTTAATGCACTTCTGAAAAACTGCATGGAGGTCAGTGATGAATCCCATGCAGCCACAGCAGGCAGGGTATAGACGTTAGCGATAGCCTGAACTAGAGCCACAGCAAGCAGCAGAGTAATGATCAGCAGTTTCTTATTGATAGCATTCTGCTTTGTCGTACGTACCTGAAGGCCTGTAAACAGCAGCAATGCACCACCAAAAGCACTGATGGCCATAATCTCCATGCTCAGTGGCGAATTATGAAACAGACCATAGATAACATTCATTGCTCGGAATGGCTGACCCAGATGGGTAATCGAAGCAATAAGAGCCGCGCCCAGAATGATCAGTGCCAGCACATAGTGACGATTGAGTACCCGGATATGACCCGTACTCAACAGGTTACCAGCCATTAGCTGAATAAGCCCCGTGACAACCAGCAGGCCTGCTGCACATTGGGCTAATATCGTAAAGATTACCAGAGACATATGTTCCATTACTTAACCTCCCGGCTGTTTTGAACAGAGCCAGATTTGTCACCACTGGGTTTGGCATTCACGTTGGCCTTGATCACCAGGTTGGGTGATGTCATGCCAGCGTCGGGTAATGGCGCAATGCTGGCTTCAGTGCCATATTTAGCACGTAGTTCATCAATTGGGCCAAAGTCCAGGGCTCGTAATGGGCAGGCATCTACACAAACCGGTTTGCTGCCTTCTGCAACCCGCTCATAGCACCCGTGGCATTTGCTCATTACTTTCTTTTCTGCGTCGTATTGTGGCGCGCCATAAGGGCAGGCCATGGAGCAGTACTGACAGCCGATGCAGCGATCCTGATCCACCACAACCAGACCATCCTGATCCCGCTTGTGCATGGCACCGGTAGGGCATGCTGAAACGCAGGATGGGCTGTCGCAATGGTTACAGCTTATGGAGGTGTAGTAACCGAATACATTATGTTCCCAGGTGCCATCCTTGTTTTGTTCCCAGTCACCACCGCCGTATTCATAGATACGACGCCAGTCACGATCAACACTGATGTCATAGAAGTCTTTGCAGGCCAGAGAGCAAGTCTTGCACCCTGTGCAACGGCTGCTGTCAAAATAAAAACCGTATTGAGCCATTGTTACTGTCCTCAGGCCTTCTCAATGTTAACCAGGTTACTGTGCTGTGGGTTGGCTTTGGCCAGAGATGTTGGCCGTTGACCGGTGAGTGTATTGATACAGGCACCCAGATCGACTTTGTCTTTATTGGGTGAATACCAGGCACCTTGACCCATGGCAACAACACCGGGGACAATCCTTGGCGTGACTTTGGCCACTACTCGCAATTCACCACGATCATTCCAAACTCGCATCAAATCGCCGTCTTTAATAGAGCGGGATTTGGCATCAACCGGGTTAACCCACATTTCCTGACGATTGGCATCTATGATGGTTGCGACGTTACCGTAAGTAGAGTGGACACGAGCCTTATAGTGGAATCCATAAACCTGCAGTGGGTATTTTTTTACCAGCTCTGATTCATGGCCTTCCCACATGGATACATACTCTGGCAGAGGCTTGATGAATTCATCTTTTTTGAGGCTCCAGCTACTGGCCAGTTCAGCGAGTCTTTCAGAATAAATTTCGATTTTTCCGGAAGGGGTTGGCAGAGGGTTTGCCTCTGGGTCGTTACGAAATTCCTCGAAAGCAACGTAGGGCTTGCCCGGACGTTTCTGTTTAACAATGCCCTGTTTAATAAACTGCTGCAGACTGGGAAGTTCCGGGTTATTTTTACGGGCATTGGCATAAATCAGTTCCAGCCATTGCTCGCGGTTGCGACCTTCGGTAAATGCTTCTTCAACACCGAGTCGTTTTGCCAGATCCGTGCAGACCTCATACAGTCCGCGGCACTCAAACATTGGGGATACAGCCGGTTGTGTGCAGACAACAAAGCCCATGTTTCCAGCATCCACCTGATAAGCAAAGTCGAACTGCTCGGAGGTGGTCAGGTCAGGGAGAAGGATATCTGCATAACGGGCGCTGGAGGTCATGTGGTTTTCTATTACCACAATCATTTCACACTGGCTTTCATCCTGAAGAATTTCATGGGTGCGATTGATATCGCCATGCTGGTTAATCACGCAATTGCCAGCATAGTTCCACAGGAATTTCAGGGGGGCTTTCAGTTGCTCACTGCCCTGGATGCCATCAGTGGTGCTGGTCATTTCCTTATGGCGCCAGATCGCATCCGTCCACAGGAAAACTGGTATGGATGTTTTGACCGGGTTTTCCAGCTGAGGGAATCCCGCGAATGGCATGTAGTACGCACTCATTGACCCACCGTTACCTCCACCGGGAATGCCGACGTTGCCGGTCATGATGGATAGCATGGCAATGGCGCGTACGGTGTGCTCGCCGTTCACATGGCGCTGAGGGCCAAGCCCCTGAGTTATGGTGCAGGGTTTAGTGGTGGCAATTTCACGAGCCAGGCTTTCAATTTTGTGAACAGGAACACCGGTTATTTTGGCTGCCCACTGAGGTGTCTTGGCGGTTTTATCTGGCCCACTACCCAGAATATAAGATTTCCATGACGCACCTTTGGGTGCTGAAGCAGGTAGTGTATCTTCGTCATAACCGATGGTGTAACGATTGATAAAGTCCAAGTCAACCAGATCATTCGTGATCATGACATGGGCCATACCCGCAATTAATGCTGCATCGGTTCCGGGGCGAAGTGGGACCCACTCACTGTTATCACTAACGACGGTGGTATCATTTTTTCTTGGGTCGAAACTGATGGTGCGAATCGGGTTACGTTCCCGAGCCTCCTGTAGGTGGTATACATGCCCACCACCACCCATATCGGTTTCAGCCGGATTGGTGCCAAACATGACCAGCAGTTTTGAGTTGACCAGGTCAGAAATTTCGTTACCGGAGACCCAGCCACTGCCACCATAGGTATAGGGAAGACCAACGGTGTACTGTGCAGAAGAATAGGTGTTGTGGTAATTCAGGTAGCCACCGTAGCAGTTCATCAAACGGGCAATCATGGTGGCGGAGTGAGGGAAGGATTTGGAGACGGTTGCGCCCAAAGTGCCTGTGCCATAGTTAATGTAGATAGCTTCATTACCAAAGCGACTGCGGATGTCTTTCAGGCTTGTGACGATGGTATCAAGGGCTTCATCCCAGCTGATTCTTTTGAATCGACCCTCGCCTCGTTTACCTACTCGTTTCATTGGGTACTTGAGACGATCATGGTTATAAACCCGCTGCTTCATTGATCGTCCGCGCAAACAGGCTCTTACCTGATGGTCTCCCCACTCTTCGGAACCGGTGTTATCGGCTTCTACATGGGTGATGACATCATTGGATACATGCAGGCGCAAAGGGCAACGACTGCTGCAGTTTACTGTGCAGGCGGACCATACTACTTTATCTTCCGGTGCGGCTTCAGCTTTCGTTTCACTGGCGCTAATAGAGAAGGGCAGACTGGATCCCATGATTGCGGCGCTTCCCCCAGCAAGAGAGCTCCATTTCATAAAGGTACGGCGACCCAGTGTGGTCTTAAAACCACGGTTGATCGTATCAGGCATGTTGTTTCTTCACGGGTGAGTATTCAGGAAGGGCTACTATTTAGTTGCGCGGTATTTGACTACAGTTTTTTGAAAGTAATACTGATTTAAAGCAAGTGACCGGTTGTTATTATTGTAAAAACCATTTGATGGCGGGGCTCAAAATATGGAAGGCAGGGGGCAAAGTCAGGGGGAGGGGAGAGGCTATGTTGTGCCTAAAGGTTGAAAGTAATATTGTGTTGTGACACTTACCTGTTAATTCTGGTCATTAAGTAATTGTCCTTAAATAACTTCACCATTTTAACTCAGTCTCCGTTCACCCTGAGCGGAGAGTCGAAGGGTGACTGGTACGATCTATCATAGTCCGGAGTTCACGCCCTTCGACAGGCTCAGGACGAACGGAGTTTGGAGACTTAGAAATGTGGAAATTATTCCGGGACAAATCCTAAACGCTTACGACCGTCCCACAAAGTAACCTTCAACGCTTAAGGGTATATAGCCGAATTAAAACGGCTAATTTACACACCTCTTCGAATCATTTTCCCTGCTTTTCCATTCTTTAAAATACCATTTTCTAAAGTAAATATTCCGTTCACCAAAACATGTTCTATCCCTATGGCTGACTGTTTTGGGTTTTCGAAGGTGGCTTGGTCGCTTATGTTTTCAGGATCAAATACAACTAAGTCGGCATGGTAGCCTTTCTGGATCAGACCACGTTTTTTCAAGACGAAAGCGTTTGGCTGAAAGCCCTGTCATTTTGTGCACAGCTTCCTCAAGAGTGAACAGTTTTTTCTCTCGGGAATAATGTCCTAGCACTCTTGGAAATGCACCCCATAGTCTAGGGTGGGGGTTTGGATCGTGTGGTAAGCCGTCCGAACCTATCATGGTTAACCGGTGCGAAAGCACACGAGCAACATCTTCCTCACTCATTATAAAGTAAGTGGCACCTGCAGGCAGTAGGTTGCTGGCAGCGTCCATTAACGAACAGCTCCACTCTTTAGCAATGTCATGCAAATAACGATTGCTCATTTTCGGGTGCGGATCTGACCAGGTGATTAATATCTCAACATCATCTTTTACTTGCTTTAGGTTCAATGTGGTTGAACTTGCAATATATGGATAGCAATCCATGTTGATGTCAATCAGCTCTGCTGCATGATCGATTGCAGTCAGAGTCTCTTTAGTTCGTCCCCAGTTTTCTGGTCCGGCACACTTATGATGGGAAATTACTAGTGGTGAATCTGCACGGCTAGCTGTTTCAAATGCCTCGTCCATTGCATCTAAAATACCTTGATATTCATCGCGGAGGTGTGTTGTATAAATGGCCTGATAATCTTTTAGGTGACGAGCAAGCTCAACTAGTTCACTCATATTGGATTCGAATGCTGTAGGGTAGGCAAGACCTGAACTCATACCCAAAGCTCCATTATCCAGACCTTCACGAAGTTGTGTTACCATGTTTTTTATTTCTTCAGGAGATGCCACTCGATTCAGTTGATCCATTTGATTAACACGCAGTGTGGAGTGGCCAATCAGAGCACCCACATTCACATTAGGCATCACCCTATCAACTTCTTCAGCATATTCCTTGAATGTTGGGAATCGATAATCTTCTTTATTTCCCAGCAGGTTTAGCGGCTCTGGAGGGTTGGTAGCTTTGATCATCGGAGACAGGCTTATACCACAGTTTTCCAACAATTACGGTTGTTACTCCCTGCGAGACCTTAGGTTTCATTGTTGGATCTTTTATAACCGCATTATCATCATGGGTGTGTACATCAATAAATCCAGGGGACAAAACACAGCCAGCAAGGGTAATAACTTTTTTTGCGGCTTCTTCCGGAAGTTTACCTGTCTTACATATGTCAACAATCACTCCATTTTTTACAGCGACATCAGCTTTGAAACGAGGCTCACCACTGCCATCTATGACAGTGGCATTTGAAAATATTAAATCGTATTTATTCAAATTGTCATTCATTGACTCAATAAACCTTGTTGGTATGGTGGCTAAGACTGATTTTCAGTATAACTTGCATGTAGCACGATAATTATTTTATATATGAAATATGCATTCCTTTTGTAGAGAATGCAGGATTTATGGTTGTGGAACGTTGATTTAGGTCAAATTTGATAAGTTAAGTGACTAGCTCTCGTGTGGCATTGTGCGGCGTGTAAAACCAGTCGAGTAGGTAATCACTCTCGCGGATTTCTGGCGGTTTTGTCAGTTGTTTACGAAAATCTGGTTCAGTCTTACTTTTTGAATGAATTCAAAAATCAAGGTCCGACGCCGGGTTTGATTTTTTCTGACCTAAGTTCTCCTCTCCTCCCTGCTCCCTGAAATAGCATCGACGAAGTAATCAATAGTAAGTCTGTGCTGCGGTGCGTATTCCATCTGCGATAAGTCGCTTTATGGCAGTCTTTAAGTAGGTGATAGTTTGCTTTTGGATATTTTCCGAGGCATGAATCTTTGAGTTTTCCTGACTAAAGCCTTGGCTACAGAGGGTTTGAACTATTTCTTGGTCAGGCGGCCTAAATATCCGATTACAAAGGTTCACCTACTTAATATGCTGAAACAAGAATGTATGGCGCTGTTGAAGTTAAAAGTGGAAACCCAGCAATTCCCGATGAATTCCGGAGCCTTACTACCACGCAACACGCAGAGGAAGCAATAAAAACTCACCCGCACAATTTATCGACTAAAATTGATCTTTACTAAATCATCGTCGTCGGATCAATTATGGGTACTGCCATACAGAAAAAAGTCAGGCAATTCAGTGCTA